>LDXO01000016.1 GCA_001443455.1 Deltaproteobacteria bacterium CSP1-8
GCCGTCCTCTATTTGTCGGACGAGAGCGGGCCGATCCTCTCCATGAGGGATGCCTTGGGGCAGGACTGGTCCCTGCCGTAAACGCCTCGACCCCATCCCGTGGAGAAAGGGTAACCAGAGAGGAAAAACATAGGAGCATGTGGAAGCCCGCAAACGGGGGTGCACAATAAATTTTAGAAAGGAATCTTGGTGACCCGGTCCCCCTTCCGTAACCGGTCCGCGGCCGTGATCATGTTGAGAGGCGTGGCCCTGCCGATCGTCACCGACACCCGGTCTCCTTCCTTGAGGTTCGCAAGGGAAATCCCGGCGTCCCCGTCGACTTTGTAGTTCCACATCGCTCCCTTCCCGTCCTGCACGGTCAAGGTGCGATCCGCGGCGTCCAATCGCACGATCGTCCCGACAACGGTCCTTTCCTCCGCGGATGCCGGAACCACGGCCACCGCCAGGAGGAGGGCCCCCGATGCCAGAAGGGAGAGCATCCGGTTCACCCGCTTGCCTCCCTTCCGCTCCCGACCGGTCCATCCATGAAGGAATCTCCTTGCGGTCTTTCCGTCCCGTGTCATAAATAGTGTACACCCGCAGAAAAGGATGGCCGTATGAAAATCCGGGAATTCCACGTCCGCCCGAATCTTCCGCCGGAGCTGAAACCCCTCCAGGAGATCGCGATGAACCTCTGGTTCTCGTGGAACTGGGAGGCCGTCCAGCTGTTCATCCGTCTCTCCCCCGACCTCTGGGAGAAATCGTACCAGAACCCCGTCCTCATGCTCGGTTCCCTCTCCCAGGAGAACCTGGAGGAGGCGGCCCGGGACGAGAGCTTCGTGGCCAACGTCAAGAGGGTCCACCAGTCCCTGGTCGACTACCTCAAGGCGCCGGGATGGTTCCGGGAGACGCACGGGGAGGAGAAGGAGTTCCGGGCCGCGTACTTTTCCTGCGAGTTCGGGATCGACGAGGGTCTCCCGATCTATTCGGGAGGCTTAGGCGTCCTTTCGGGAGACACCCTGAAGTCGGCCTCCGACCTCGGCCTGCCGCTGGTCGGCGTGGGGCTTCTGTACCAGAAGGGGTATTTCCGCCAGATCCTCTCCCTCGACGGCTGGCAGCAGGAGCTCTACCTGGACAACGACTGGTACAACATGCCCGTCACGATGGAGCGGGACGCCGCCGGGAAGTCGCTCCGGATCGAGGTGGACCTGGCGGGGGAGAAGGTCCAGGCGAGGATCTGGCGGGTCCAGATCGGCCGCGTCCCCCTCTACCTCCTGGATACCAACGTGAAGGAGAACTCCCCCCGCGCGCGGGAGATTACGGGAATGCTCTACGGCGGTGACCGGGAGATGCGGATCCGGCAGGAGATCATCCTCGGCATCGGGGGAGTCCGGGCGCTGCGCGCCCTCGGGATCACCCCGACCGTCTACCACATGAACGAGGGCCACTCGGCCTTCCTCGTGCTGGAGCGCATCCGGGGGCATATGGCGGCGCACGGCGTATCCTTCGCCGAGGCGCGGGAGCAGGTGTTCGCCTCCAACGTCTTCACCACCCACACCCCCGTGCCCGCGGGGAACGAGCTGTTCGTCACGGAACTCGTCCGGAAATACCTTCACCCGATGGCCGAGGAGCTCGGGCTGCCCTGGCAGGAGTTCCTCGGGCTGGGGCAGCTGGTGTCGAGCAAGACCCCCGACTTCGGGATGACGGTCTTCGCCCTCCACAGCGCCGCGCACGCGAACGGGGTGTCCCGCCTCCACGGAGAAACGTCCCGGAAGATGTGGAGCGACCTGTGGCCCGGCCTTCCCGAGTCCGAGGTCCCCATCCACAGCGTCACGAACGGCATCCACACCCGGAGCTGGCTGAGCCACGAGATGAGCGACCTGTATACGCGATACCTGGGCCCCCGGTTCATGGAGAAGCCCGGGGACCAGACCGTGTGGGATCGGGTGGAGACGATCCCGCCGGTGGAGCTCTGGCGGACGCACGAGGTGCGAAGGGAGAGGCTGGTGTTCTTCGTGCGGAAGTCGCTGAAAAGCCAGCTGATGCGGCAGGGGGCCGGGGCCTCGGCGGTGCGGGCGGCGGAAGAAGTGTTAAACCCCGAGGTGCTCACCATCGGGTTCTCCCGGAGATTCGCCACCTACAAGAGGGCGGGGCTGCTCTTCCGGCAGCCGGAAAGGCTCGTAAGCCTCCTCACGCGCCCGGAGCGCCCCGTACAGATCGTCTTCGCCGGGAAGGCCCACCCCCAGGATCTCCCCGCCAAGGAGATCATCAAGGGAGTCATCCACTTCGCCTCCGACCCCCGCATCCGGCACCGCCTGGTGTTCCTGGAGAACTACGACATCAACGTCGGGAGGTACCTGGTGCAGGGAGTCGACGTGTGGCTCAACACCCCCCGTCGCCCCCTGGAGGCCTCCGGAACGAGCGGGATGAAGGTCGCGGCGAACGGCGGATTGAACGTCTCAATCCTGGACGGGTGGTGGTGCGAGGGGTACGCCCCGGACACCGGCTGGGCGATCGGCAGCGGGGAGGTCTACAAGGATCCCGAGGAGCAGGACCAGGTCGAGTGCGAGGCGCTCTACAGCCTGCTGGAGAACGAGATCGTCCCCCTGTTCTACGAGCGGGACAAGGGGGGGGTGCCGCGCGAATGGATCCGGATGATGAAGACCTCGATGCGGAAGCTGGGGGCCTACTTCAACACGCACCGGATGGTCCAGGAGTACACGGAGCGGTTCTACCTTCCGGCCCACCGGGCCGGCGTCCGTCTGGCGATGGACGAGTTCGCCTCCGCGAGGCAGCTCGCGGCCTGGAGGTCCCGCGTCGCGACGGCTTGGTCCCGCGTGTCGATGCGCGTGGACGGGGGGAAGCCGACGGGCGATCTCCTCGTCGGCTCCCGCGTCCCGGTGGCGATCCGGGCCAACCTGGGAACGCTTACCCCGGACGACGTCACCGTGGAGGTCTACTACGGAATCCTGGATACGGCGGGGCAGGTCCGCAACGGGGAGACCATCCTGGCAAGGCACGAAGGCCGGGAGGGAAACGAGGAGGTCTTCCGCGCCGAGATCCCCTGCCGGGTGAGCGGCCGCTTCGGCTTCGCTGCGCGCATCGTGCCGCGCCACCCCGACCTCGTGAACACGCTCACGCCCCTGCTGCTGACCTGGGAGTAGCGGGGGGGTCCGAAGGGGCCGTCCACCTCGGGGCGGGAGGCCTGACGGTGGCGATGACGACCGCGGCGGACAAGGCGAGCGCGGCGGCGATCAGGAACGCCGCCTGGTAGCTCTTCGTCGCGTCGAAGATCTTCCCCCCCGCCATCGGCCCGATTACCCCTGCGGTCCCCCACGCGGTGAGAAGCAGCCCGTAATTGTTCCCCAGGTTCCGGATCCCGAAGAAGTCCGCCGTCGCGGAAGGGAACACCGCGAGCTGCGAACCGTAGCAGTACCCGATGAGGAAGACCGACCCGAACAGCAGGGGGACCGTTCCCACCCGGGGCTCGAAGAGCAGGAGCAGGGCGGTCACCCCCATGACGAGGGCGAGCGTCCGCGTCCGGCCGATATGGTCGGACATCCACCCGGAGCCGATCCTCCCGAAGCCGTTCCCGGCGGACAGGACTCCCACGGAAAGCGCCGCCTCGCGGGCGGAGAACCCCGCGCCTTCCGCGAACGCCGCCAGGTGCCCGATGACCATGAGCCCGGCGGCGGTCCCGAAGGCGTAGGCGACCCACATCCGGTAGAACGTCCCCGTCCGGAGCATTTCCCCGGGAGGGTAATCCCGCAGGGTGCGAAACGATGCCTCCCCCGGCGAGGGGGGGAGAGAGCCCTTCGGCCGCCACCCCTCCGGGGGGTTCCGCAGGAAGAACGACCCCGTCGTGGTGACCACCAGGAACCCGAGGCCAAGCAGCGCGAAGGTGTCCCGCCACCCGTACCGGTGCAGCAGAAGGCCGGCCAGCGGGGCGATCAGCGCGCTTCCCGCCCCGTACCCCATCACCATGAGGCCCGTGACGAGGCCGCGCTTCTCCGGGAACCACTTCATCCCCACCCCGAGGGGGCAGACGTACCCGACGCCGCTTGCGAAGCCCACGAGGACGCCGTAGCAGGAATAGAGCCACCAGAGCGCGTGCGTGTACCGCGAGAGGAAGATCCCCGCGGAGAAGAGGAGCGCCCCCGTAAGGGCCACCGGAGCCGGCCCCTTCCGGTCGTGCCATCGGCCTCCGGCCAGCACCCCGACGGCGATGAACGTGATGGACAGCGTGAAGGCGAGCGAAACTTGAGCCCGGGTCCACCCGAACTCCCGCTGGAGGGGGGCGAGGAAGATGCTGAACGAATACGCGGAGCCGAAACAGAGGTTCATCGCGACCCCGCCCGCCACGCGGAACCAGCGGTTCACCCTGGTTTCCTCCTGCCGTAGAGTTCCGCGCACCGCCCGGGCGGCATCCCGAGAAGGTAGGCCAGGCGGAGCCCCCACATCAAAAGGATCGTGCGCAACGTGCCGTGGGTCTCCCAGCGCCTCGCGGAGGTGGTGACCGGGACCGGTAAAAGGACCGTCCTTCCCTGCCTCGTGAGGCGGCGGGAGAGTTCCACGTCCTCCATCAGGGGGATCTCGGGGTAGGCCCCGATCCTCTCGAAGACGTCCCTGCGGAGGAAGATCGCCTGGTCGCCGGTGTAGGCGCGAAAAAGCCGCGCCCGGACGCCGATCATCCGGGCCGTGAGGCGAAGCGCCGCCTTCCGGAGAGGCGGGGCGGAAGGCGAAACCGCGAGTCGCACCCGGAACGCTCCCCCCAGGAATCCCTCCTGTTCCACCGCCTGCCGGATCGACGGGATCGACCCGTTGAGCATCGTCGTGTCCGCGTGGAGAAAGAGGAGGATCGCTCCTTTTGCCGCGCGCGCACCGGCGTTCATCTGCCGCGCCCGCCCCGGCGGGGAGGAAACCACGACGTCGGCGACCGGGCGCGCCGCGTCGGATGTCCCGTCCTCGCTTCCGCCGTCCACCACGATCACCTCATCCGCCCCGGCCCCGCGAACGGACCGGACGGTCGCGGCGATGGTCGCCGCCTCGTTCAGCGCGGGGATGATGACGGAGACGGGCAGGGCGGACCCGGGACCCGTCATTCGGTCTCTTCCGCGGGAGCGGCGTCCGGCAGAGGTTCCCCCCGGATCCGCCGGACGATGCCGGGGAGGAAGAAGGACAGGCCGAGGAGCCCCGCGGGGAACAGGATGTTGAACTGGAGCAGATCGGCAGGGCTCCGGTACGTGGCGACGATCTCCCTCAGGCTCCCGAAGAAGAAGGAAACGATCACCATGGCGGGAAGGAGACCGAAAAACGTTCCCCACAAATAGTCCGAGAACCGGATGCGCGTCGCCCCCGCGCCGTAATTGAGGACGATGAAGGGGAACCAGAGGATGCGAAGGTAGAAAATGATCGAGAAGCCGTGCTTTTCCGCCTTGCGGTCGAGTTCCCCGAGTTTGCCGGTGAGGAAGCCGTGAGCGAAGTCACGCAGGAAATACCGGCCAAGGACAAACGAGACGGACGCCCCCAGCGTGGCTCCGAGAATGCTGCAGGCGGCTCCCGCGTATTTCCCGAAAATGAATGCGCCGGAAGCCGTAAAAGGCGTCGCCGGAAGGGCGAGTACCCCGAACGCGTAGATGAGGACGAAAAGCGCCGGCCCGAAGGGCCCCGCGGAGCCTACCAGCAGGTCGATCCTCCCCACCAGTTCCTTCCTCCCCTCCGTCGTGAGAAACCGGTTCCCCTCGGGGGTGAGAAAGAGGAGATACGCCGCGGTGCCGGCGAAGGCAAGGAAGACGACGAGCTTGATGATTTTCGTTCTCTTTCCGTTCAAGACGCCCCCCAGCGGGAAATTGTACTATATTGCGCCCCCTCTGCGGGAATGACGGGCGGGGGCCGTTTGCCGTTCGCGCCGTCCCGGGCGTATCCTGATCATGGTCATGAACATGCCGACCTTTCTCGCCGACCTGGTCGCCAGGCTCTTCACGTGGAACCGGACCGTGCTCTCGTTCTGGGCGCGCCGGGCCAGGGTAGTGACGTCTGGCGAAAGACGGGACGATCATCGACCTGGGGGTCGGGGGGACCTCCGCCGCCGAGTGCGCCGTCTGCCCGCCCGTGCCCGGGGAGTGAGCGCAGCCACCGGAGAAAACTCTCGCAGGAGAAATCTCTCGCATTGAAGGAGTTCTCTGCGGGATTTACAATGATCCAGGTCCGATTCCGACGACAAGGAGGGGAAGATGGGGAAAAGCCGTCTCGGCAAAGTGGTGGCGCTCGTGCTCGTGGTGTCGGTGGGGGTTGTCTTTTCCGCGGGATGCTTCGGGAAGTTCCAGTTGACCCGCAAGGTGTACGACATCAACAAGTCGGTCGAGGACAAGTACCTCCGCAGCGCCGTGACGTGGCTGCTGGTCATCATCCCCGTATACGGGTTGGCGGGCTTCCTCGATTTCATCCTCTTCAACGTGATCGAGTTCTGGAGCGGGGAGAACCCCATCGTCAGCGGCCCGCAGACCCGGGTGTACGCCAAGGGGGACGACCGGGCCGTGATGACGATCGACCGGGAGAACGGGGCAACCGTCGCCACCGTCGCGCGGTATCGTGCGGGCTCCCTTGTTTCCACGATTCGGATCCGCGACGACGGGGCCGGCTCCGTTACCGCGGACCTGGTCGAGGACGGAAACGTGGTCCGCACGACGGAGGCGTTGCAGGCGCCGGACGGCTCGGTTTCCGTGGCGGCGGTTTCCGCGTCCGGGACGGAGTCGACGCGGTATTCCGCGAGCGCGGTGGAGACGTACCGGGCCCGGGTGGCGCGCCTCTCTCGCGACGTGAGGGAAGCGCTTGCCGGCGCGGCCCCTCTGACAGTCCCGGCCCGGGTCCCCGCCCTTCAGGGGTGACCCGGCCGGCAAGCGAGGAAGGAAGGGGAGAGGCCAAGCCGGGTCGGGTCCCGGCTCGGGGAGACTCTCCCGCGGATGCACCATCGGCCCCCGCGGACATCCTCCCGGGGGCCGTTTTCATGAGGAGATTCCGATGAAGTTCCTCCGTTCGTGGATCCAGGACCGCGGCCTGCGGTTCAAGCTGATGATGGTGATGCTGATCCTCCTGGCCTGTTCGATGGGGATCGTATTCATCCCGTACTACTGGGGACAGGAAAGCCTCAGGGCAGACCTCGAGAAGAGCTTTCTCGAACTTTCCAACGCCATCCGGGTGAGCGTCGGCCAGCTCACCGCGCCGGCCACCTCCGAGGAGGACCGGCTCCGGGACTACGTCAAGTCCCTCCAGAAGTCGGGGATCCGGGAGGTCTCGATCGTCGGGGAGGACATGGGGGTCATCGACAGCACGAACCCCAAGGCGATCGGGAAGGCGGCGAAAATCAGGCTGCCTCGCGAGAAATTGATCATCAACGCCACCTTCGGCGAAGAGCCCGAGCCGGGGGAGGAGAAGCTCAAGTCGAAGGACCTGGTGATCCCGGTGAGGGTGGGTGGGGACACGCTCGGGTTCATCCACGTCCGCATGCACATCGACGACTTCACCGCGCCCATCCGCAAGAACCTCTACCTGCGCCTGGTCAGCACGCTGCTGATCTTCTCCGTCGGTCTGGCCCTGGCGGTAAGCATCTCCTCGCACTACGTCCGGCCCCTGGAGAACCTCGCGCTCGCGGTGGAAAAGGTGGCCGCCGGGGACCTGGCCCAGGAGCTTCCGGTCACCGGAAGGGACGAGGTGGGCCGCCTGACGCGCTCGTTCAACGAGATGATCGCCAGGCTTCGCCGGAACCGGGAGCTGGAGGAGAGTGTCAGGGAGTCCCAGTACCTGTCCCAGCTGGGGCGCCTCTCCTCCGGCGTCGCCCACGAGATCCGAAATCCGTTGAACTTCATCGGGCTGGCGGTCGACCGCCTCGACGCCCTGACCGAGGGGCGAACGACCGAGGCCGCATGGGAGAAGGCGCAGGTCATCGCGCGGACCAAGGAGGAGATCCAGAAGCTGAACGACCTGGTGACCAACTTCGTCATGTACGGGAGGACCGCGCAGCCGCAGCGGGCCTCCGTTCACGTCCCGGAGATCGTGGAGAGCGTGCTGCGGATGGCCTCCGACCGGTTGCGAAGCCAGCGGATTTCCGTCAGGCGCGAGCTTGGCGATTCTTCTCCGATTGCGGTGGACCCCGACATGATCCGGCGGGCCGTCCTGAACCTCGTGGGGAACGCGATCGACGCGATGCCAGAGGGGGGGGAGCTGCTCGCCGCCGCCGGCCCCTCGGGCGATGGGAGGTACGCCATCGTGATCGGCGACACCGGCGTGGGGATACCGGCAGGGGACCGGCAGAGGATTTTCGAGCCGTACTTCACGACCAAATCCTCCGGGTTGGGCCTCGGGCTGGTCCTCACCCGGAAGATCGTGGAGGCCCATGGCGGCGAAATCGTGGTAGATTCGGAGCCGGGGAGGGGAACGCACGTCCGCGTCTTCCTTCCGGGGAGCGGCCCGTAGATGAAGGGGACCATCCTCATCGTCGACGACGAGAGGAACCAGCGCGAGATCCTGGGCTCGATCCTTGCGAGCGAGGGATACGGGACCCTCCTCGCCGGGAGCGGGCAGGAGGCTCTGGACGCCCTGGAGCACGAGAATGTCGATCTCGTGCTGACCGATCTCGTGATGCCCGGGATGACCGGGGAGGATCTGATCGATGCCATCCTGGCGAAAACCCCCGGGACTCCGATCATCCTGAACAGCGCGTACGGGACGATCCAGACCGCCGTCGAGGCGATCAAGAGGGGCGCGTTCTACTACTTCGAGAAACCGGTCGACAGGGCGCGCCTGCTGATCATCATCGAGCGGGCGATCGAGAACCTGCGGCTGAAGGAGTCGCACCGCGCTCTCTCCGAGCGCCTCTTCCCGGGGGCACTCCCCGTCATCGGGGACCACCCCGCCATCCGGGAGATCAAGCGGATCCTGCCGCGGATCGCGAGGAGCGACGCCATCGTCCTCCTGACGGGGGAGAGCGGGACCGGCAAGGAGGTGGTCGCCCGGAACATCCACTCGCTTTCCGGGCGCAGCGGCGCCCCGTTCCTCGCGGTCAACTGCGCCTCCCTTCCCGACAGCCTGTTCGAGAGCGAGCTGTTCGGCCACGAGCGGGGCGCCTTCACGGGGGCCGTCCGCCGGGAGATCGGCCTGTTCGAGGCGGCGAAAGGAGGAACGCTTCTCCTCGACGAGATCGCCGAGGTGCGTCCCGAAACCCAGGCGAAGCTTCTCCGGGCGCTGCAGGACGGGGAGATACGGCGCGTGGGGGGCAAGGAGAACATCACCGTGGACGTCCGCATCATCGCGGCGACGAACCGGGACCTGGAGGAGGAGGTCAAGGGCGGAAGGTTCCGCGCCGACCTCTTCTACCGGCTGAACATCCTGAAACTTTTTCTCCCTCCCCTCCGGGAGCGGATCTCCGACATCCCCGCCCTGGCCGGGCATTTCCTGGCGAGGCACGGGGAGAAGGGCTTTCCCCCGGTGCGGGAAATCACGAAGGAAGCGATGCGCCTCATGATGCGCTATCCCTGGCCGGGGAACATCCGGGAGCTCTCCTCGGCGATCGAGCGCGCGGTGGTCCTCGCCGAGGAGGGGGAAATCGGCCCCGCGGATCTCCCTTCCGAGCTGAGGGAGGAAACGGAAGTTCAGTCCCGGACCCGGTTCGCCCACCCGTCCGGCCCGTCGCGGAACCGATCGGGCGCGGGGGAGGGGGAGGAGGGTGTGCCCGGGGTTCCTGACCTTCCTCCGGGAGGGGTCGATTTCGAAAAGCTCGAGGAAAGACTGCTGCGGCAATCCGTGGAGCGGTCCCGGGGAGTCCATACCCGTGGGGCGGAATTGCTGAAAATGAGCTACAAGACCTATATATACCGGCTGAAGAAATTCGGGATCATCCCCCCGTAACCCGGTTTTTATGGGGTTGCGCCCGGCGCGGGGTTCCCCATCCGGGGAACCCGTTCCCCAAAAGGGGAGCACTTGCCATGCCGCTCCTTCGGCAGGATTTTCTATCTATTTGATATCCATTGGAATTTCCTTCCTCCCGGTTTGGCATTAAACTTGAACCTTAAAGATAGGTATGCATTCCATCTCTCCGTACGGGAGGAAAAAGAAATGAAGAAGCTGTTCTCCGTGTTCGTTGCTCTGATGTTCGTCCTGTCGCTTTCGGCAGTGGCATTGGCCCAGACGAAAGCCGAACCCGCCAAGCCGGCCGAACCCGCCAAGGCGGCGGAGCCTGCGAAAGCCGCCGTTCCCGCAAAGGCGGCGGTTCCCGCCAAGAAGGCCAAGAAGGCCCAGATCACCGGCACGGTCGAGGCGGTCGACGCAGCCGCCGGGACCATCACCGTGAAGGGAAAGAAGGAGACGGTCGATCTGAAGGCGGGGGAGAAGGTGAAGCTCGATGGGGTCGGTGTAGGCGACAAGGTGCTCGTAAACTACTCGGACGGCAAAGCGTCGAGCGTGAAGAAGGTCACCGCAAAGAAGGCGGCTGCCAAGAAGGGAGCAACGAAGGAAGCCCCCGCAAAGGCGGCAGAGCCGATGAAGAAAGAGATGGCCCCCGCGAAGGCGGCAGAGCCGATGAAGAAAGAGATGGCTCCGCCCGCGGTTCCTGCTCCGCCCGCGGTTCCTGCTCCGCCCGCGGTTCCAGGGAAGAAGTAAGGCGGCACGCAACACGGGGAAAAGTTGTTGAAACCGACGGAGGTGTGGTAGCATCCCAATTTCCATGTAAAGGACGGTCCCACCCCAAAAGGGCAGGGGCTCCTCGGGCAGGGGGACACAATCCCCCTGCCCATATTTTTTTCTCCCATCCGGCCCATTCCGGCGATTGACTTTTTCCCCCGCCTTTGATAGAGATTGTTTGCTTTACCCCCCCAACTTCCGGAGGTGTTTCCATGGAAAAAAGGGTTCCCCGGGCCGCGCTCCTGCCCCGATTCCGCCCGGCGTGCTGCTGGCATTGGCCGCACCGATCCTTCACCCCCGCGCACCGGCCTGCGAAGCGATGATGGAGGAGGTGCGGATAGGGCGTCGTCGCGGCCGTGGAAATCCTAAGAAGCGTGACCATTGAGAAAAGGAGAAGACGGAAATGAAGATTCTTGCCCTCGACAACTTGCAGAAGGTGGGTCTCGACGTATTCGCCAAGGAAGGGATCGAGGTCGACGTGAAGGGAAAGATGACGCCGGAGGAGCTGTCCGCGGTCATCGACAACTACGACGGAGTGGTCGTCCGCGGCGCGACGAAGGCGACCGCCGTGGCCTTCGAGAAGGTGTCCCGGCTCAAGGTGATCGGGCGGGCGGGCAGCGGTACCGACAACATCGACAAGGTGGCGGCCACCAAGAAGGGGGTGGTCGTGATGAACACCCCCGGGGGGAACACGGTCACCACGGGGGAGCACGCCATCGCGCTGCTGATGGCCCTGGCGCGCCAGCTCCCGCAGGCCGACGCCTCGATGAAGCAGGGGAAGTGGGAGAAGAACAAGTTCATGGGAACCGAGCTCACGAACAAGGTTCTCGGGGTGGTGGGCCTGGGAAACATCGGGAAGGTGGTCGCCGAGCGCGCGCTGGGGCTCAGGATGGTGGTGATCGGGTACGACCCCTACGTGAGCAAGGAGGACGCGGCCAAGCTGGGTGTCGAACTCGTCTCGCTGGACGAGCTGTACGGGCGGTCGGACTTCATCACGTTCCACACCCCTCTCACGCCCGAAACGAAGAACATGGTGTGCGCGGCCTCGATCGCGAAGATGAGGAAGGGGGTATGCATCATCAACTGCGCCCGCGGGGCCCTGATCAACGAGCCGGACCTCCTCGCGGCGCTCGAGTCGGGCCGCGTGAGGGGGGCGGCGCTCGACGTCTTTCCGGTGGAGCCCCCCCCGCCGGATACCCCGCTCCTCAAGCACCAGAACGTCATTCTCACTCCCCACCTCGGCGCCGCGACGACGGAGGCGCAGGAGAAGGTGGCGGTCCTCATCGCGGAGCAGATCTGCGATTTCCTGAAGAAAGGGACGATACGCAACTCCGTCAACTTCCCGTCGGTGTCCGCGGAGCTGTTGCCCACGCTCAAGCCGTTCCTCGACCTGTGCGAGAAGCTCGGGGCGTTCCACGGACAGCTCCTGGATTCCCCCGTAAAGGAGCTGAGGGTGGAGTACCTGGGCGAGGTCGGCAAACTGAGCACGGCCCCGATGACGATCTCCGTGCTGAAAGGGCTCCTCCAGTACCAGACCGAGGAGGTGAACCTCGTCAACGCCAGGATGGTGGCCGAGGAGCGCGGGATCAAGGTGGTCGAGGCGACCGCCGCGAAGACGGAGGACTACGCGAGCCTCGTCCGGGTGGTCGCGCTGACCGGGAAAGGGGAGACTTCCGTCTCCGGCACCGTCTTCGGAACCACCCCCCGCATCGTGAAGATCAACCTGTTCCCGATCGACGCGGAACTTGCCGGCGGGATGCTGATGCTGACGAACCTCGACGTCCCCGGCGTGGTCGGGCGCGTCGGAACGTTCCTCGGCGAGAAGGGGATCAACATCGCGGGCTTGAAGCTCGGCAGGAAGGAGCCGGGCGGGACCGCCGTCTCGCTCATCAACGTGGACAACCCGGTTCCGGAGAAGGTCCTCTCGCAGCTGAGCAAGCTGCCGAACATTACCACCGCGAAATATTTGACGTTCTAGGAAAAGAGGCGAACCGTTGAAGAACATCATCGTCCTCGGCGCCCAGTGGGGCGACGAGGGCAAGGGGAAGGTTGTCGACATCTACTCGGAGTTCGCCGACACGGTCGCGCGTTCCACCGGGGGAAACAACGCCGGCCACACGCTCGTGGTCCGGGGGGAGAAGTTCATCTTCCACCTGATCCCGTCCGGGATCCTGCACGCGGGGAAAAAGTGCGTGGTCGCGAACGGGGTGGTCGTCGACCCCAAGGTTCTCCTCGCGGAGATCGACAAGCTCAAATCCCGCAACTACCTGAAGGACGACTCTCAGCTGAAGGTCGGCCACCTGGCCCACATCATTCTCCCGTACCACATCGCTCTCGACCGGGCCCGGGAGGAGAAGCTGGGGAGCCGGAAGATCGGCACGACGGCCCGGGGGATCGGGCCCTGCTACGAGGACAAGATCGCCCGAATCGGGATCCGGGCATGCGATCTGGCCGAGCCCGACACCTTTTCGGAAATGCTTCGCGCCAACCTGGAGTTGAAGAACTTCCTCCTGAAACACTACTACGGCGCGGAGGAGATCGACTTCCCGTCCACCCGGGACGAGTACCTCTCCTACGGGGAGCGGATCCGGCCGTACCTGATCGACACCTCCCTCTTCCTGAACGAGGAGATCAACCGGGGGGCGAAGGTCCTCTTTGAAGGGGCGCAGGGGACCCTCCTGGACATCGACCACGGGACGTACCCGTTCGTCACCTCGTCCAACACCACGGCCGGCGGCCTGTGCACCGGGTCGGGCGTCGCCCCGACGAAGATCGGCGGGGTGATCGGCGTCGCCAAGGCATACATCACCCGCGTGGGGGCCGGACCGTTTCCCACGGAACTGTTCGGCGACGAGGGGCAGCAGATCCGGGACCGCGGCTGCGAGTACGGGTCGACCACGGGGCGTCCGAGGCGGTGCGGCTGGTTCGACGTGCCCGTCGTGCGGTACGCCGACCGGCTGAACGCCTTGACCGGCATAGCGCTCACCAAGCTCGACGTCCTCTCGGGGCTCCCCCGCCTCCATGTGTGCGTCGCCTACGAGATCGACGGCGTCCGGCGGGAGGATGTCCCCTTGATCCTCTCCGAGTTCGAGAGGGCAGTGCCCGTCTATGAACAGATGGAGGGATGGAAGGAGGACCTGTCGGATGCCCGGGAGTTCGGCGACCTCCCGAAAGCCGCCCAGAAGTACGTGCGGAGACTGGAGGAGCTGACCGGCGTGGAGGCCTCGCTGGTCTCCGTGGGCGCCGACCGGAACCAGACCATCATCCGGAAGAACCCATTCCGTGCTTGACACCCCCGGTTCCCCGTCTTTACCATAATATGTTTCCGGGGAGCCCATAGCTCAGTTGGTAGAGCATCTGACTTTTAATCAGAGGGTCGCAGGTTCGATTCCTGCTGGGCTCACCACGCCGAGCGTCCCCATCGTCTAGTCCGGCCAAGGACACCGCCCTTTCACGGCGGCGACGCCGGTTCAAATCCGGCTGGGGACGCCATCAATAAATAAGGGGATTTCGGTAAAAACCGGAATCCCCTTTTCGGTTTTTATGGTTTTTATCAAAACATCTTATCATACGGTTCCCCCTGCCGCTTCGCTCCTGTATTTCCCGTATACAAGGGGGGTGTGAAAGGAATCCAATAAGGCACACGCTTGGCGGACCATCACCCCTCTGATACCTTGCAATCTTTCTAGCCGAGAGTTAGATTTCATCCATAGTTTTCAGTTAACCTCACCTACCCATACATCGACAGTTCTTCATGCTGTGAACCTCTAACCGGGGGAGGCGATGAAGTTCTTGGCGTTGGCGCAGTCCGCCGCATCCGGGACCATCGTTCGGCATGGCATTTGCCTCCTTTCAACGAGGAGGTTTGCAAGCCCCATGCTATCCCTCAACAGCCAATAACAACTTATCCCGTAATGGCAAATAACAATTATCACGGCCTCCGTATAATAAACTGTTAGCCAGATTTTTACTGCTCCAAACCACATATCCCTCTTGCCATATATACGCCATTGACGTATATTGAGTTATGCTCTTTATCGAAACACCGATATTCACCAAGGAGGTTCGAGCGCTCCTACGGGACGATGAGTATCGGGCCTTGCAGTCCGCCATTCTCCTTCGTCCCGAGCAAGGCGCTGTAATCCCTGGAGGCGGGGTCTTCGAAAACTTCGATGGGCCATACCGGGGAAGGGCAAACGTGGAGGTATCCGTGTGATCTACTACTGGGACAGAAAGCAGGAAACGATCTACATGTTGTTTGTTTATCCAAAGTACAAGCAAGAGGACCTGACGCCAGCGCAACTCCGTGTGCTCAGCCGCCTGATCCGGGAGGAGCTCAAATGAAAAAACAGGATTTCGATAAACTCGTAGAAAGTGTGAAGCAGGCGGGAAAAATCCGGCGCGGAGAAATGAAGCCGAGCCGCACTTTCAAGTTTCGGCCTGCAGATATCAAAGCAATCCGGGTTCGTTTAGGGAAGTCGCAGTCTGAGTTCGCGTTGATGATTGGCGTAAGCATTGCGACTCTCCAAAATTGGGAACAGGGACGTCGATATCCCGAAGGTCCAGCTCGGGCCCTACTAAAGGTTGCAGCTGAGAACCCCGAAGCAGTCGCGGAAGCTTTGGGTTCTGTGTCTATATCGAAAACTGGCTAACAACAGGCAGGCGCACCAGCCGGTTGTTATGCGCCCTTTCGATAAACCTCCCGCCGATGGCCAACCTTCACAACACAAACTGTAAGCTCAATGTCGGAAATTGAATAGAAGATACGATACGCTCCCTGACGGACTCGGTACTTATCATCATGGCCGGACAGTTTTTCGCAACCGGGAGGTCGCGGGTTGGAAGCAAGTTCCTGGATGCGCTTGATGATACGCAGACGATCTTTCTTGGGGGAGGCTTCGATCTCCTTGGCAGCGGACGGCTTGATGAGAAGCCTATAGCTTGCCACGTTTTCTCAGATCGTTCAGAACATCCTCGAACGCAAGATTTGGTTCGCGGGCCCTTTCCTCGAAGGAGGCCAAGTCCTCGGCATCCTCTGCCAAGTTCAAGCGAACCGCATCATTAACCAGTTCCGAGATGGACCTGTCTGTCTCCGCAGCCTTGAGTCGCAAGGCCCGATGGATCTGAGAATCGAAATACACAGTAGCTCTTTTCATTGCTGTTTTCATGGAATCACCTTAGCATCATAGCGTTGTAACGTCAAGGGTGCGGAGGTTGTTACCCAGTGGTGCACCTAACGCTCGAGCTCAAGCTGACGGCTGCCCCGTTTCTCGCCGGGGCGCCCGCAGCTGAAGCGAAGCGTTGGGCAGACAGTAAAAATGGTGACGGAAATATGATGTTGGACGACATGCTGATGAATAAGATTGACAATATGCACAAACGTGCATACTATATCGTCAATGGAATATGAATGGGACGCCAGAAAAGCGCGGACCAACCTTCGAGACCATAGGATCGATTTCGCGGACGCAGTAATTGTATTCGAGGACGACGCGGCGATCACGGTCGTGGACGAATCTTCCGAGGAAGAACGGTTTGTCACGATGGGTGCTGACCAAATTGGCCGCGTCCTAGTCGTGGTGTATACGTAGCGAGGTGACAAGATCCGGATTATATCTGCCCGAAAGGCAACGAAACCGGAGTGCAAACAATACGAAAGGTGAGCAAAATGAAGAAAGAATACGATTTCAGTCGCGGTAAACGAGGAGCCATCGACCCCATTCCGCCCGGGAAAACTAGGATCACAATCCGGATCGACGACGATGTTCTTAATTGGTTTCGCCGCCAGGTTCACGCCCGGGGAGGCGGAAATTACCAAACGATGATGAACGATGCATTGCGGGAATTTATTCTGCAACACAAGGAGTCGCTGGAAGAGATTGTGCGGCGGGTGGTGAAGGAAGAAATAAAAAAGACTGGATAATGCTGCCCAACCGGTTGAAGCTGACGGCTCCTTCGGGTCACGCTTCCTGCGCTGTCATGCGTTGGGGCAAGAAGTGCGCCCCTCGGCCCGCAGCTTAACCGGAGCGTTAGGTTCACGCCTCAAGCCCAAGCGGGCTTGACATGGAACAACATTCTGGCTATATTATGGCCAGAATGAAATATGAGATCGTACTCGCCCCCGAAGCCTTACAAGACCTCAAGCGTCTCAAGGCCCGTGTTCGGGCAGAGGTGAAAGACGCACTGGAGAGGCATCTTCGATACGAACCTGTGAAGGTGAGCAAGCGCCGAATCAAGCGGCTTCGGGGGCTCTCCCATCCACAGTATCGCTTGATGGTTGGCCAGATCCGAGTGTTCTACGACATCACGGGACATGTGGTGGAGGTGTTGGCTATTGTTCCGAAATCAGAAGCAGCTTCCTGGTTGGAAGAGATGGGGGAATGAGCAATGAAAAAAGTGGCCCTGTCCGAGGTGAAGGACGACCTGTCGAGATTTCTCAGGATGGCGGAGAGAGAAGAAATCGTGATCACTCGTCATGGAAAGCCGGCTGGTGTCCTGATCGGTTTCGAGTCGGAGGATGACTGGTTTGATTATCGATTGGAGAACGATCCCCGATTTCTGAAACGTATCGAGTCCGCGAGGAAGAGCCTGCGGGCCGGCAAGGGGATCCGACTGGAGGATGTATAGCGGAACCTAACTGGCTGAAGCTGACGGCTCGCCTTTATTCTCGCTGAGCGCCCGCCGCTGAAGCGGAGCGTTGATTCATGAGATGAAAACACCCTCAATCAGCTCGACCGCCTCGTGAAGGCTCGTGTTTTTCCAAACCGGAGCCAGGCAATTCAGGAAGCGGTCGCGGAGAAAATATCACGCCTTGATCGGAGCCGGCTTGCGCGTGAATGCGCTAAGATGGAACCCGCCTTCGAGAAGGCGCTCGCTGAAGAAGGCCTCTCGACCGAGTTGGCGGAATGGCCCGAATACTGAGGGGTGAGGTTCGTTGGGCTGATCTGAACCCCGTCCGAGGAAATGAGCAAGCCGGCTTACGCCCGGTCCTAATATTTAGTCACGATGTGTTCAACGAACGTTCCGGCACGGTGATCGCGGTTGCAATCATGAGTCAACCCCAGCGTGCCGGTTTTCCTCTGACCTTGGAGTTGGATTCCAAGGATCTCCCTAAAAAGTCATGGATTAAGATCAGCCAGATTCGCACTCTTTCCGTCGAGAGAATCGGCAAGAGATTGGGTCGAGTAACGCCTGAGGAATTGGCTCAAGTCATTGAAGGGCTGAATGAGATTATCGGAACCTAACTACCGCGTCAACCGAACAGAACAAAGCCGTATACTGCCGCTTTATGGAAGAAGTCGCCAATCAAGGCAACCTGGCCGCGATTGATGAATGGGTGGCACCCGACTGCGTCGAGCACGAGGAGATACCGCCTCAAGCGCCGTCGGGACGGGAGGCCGTGAGGTTTTTCTTCACCCAATGGCGCGAAGGCTTCCCCGACGGGCAAGTGACATGGGAGAAGTTGATCGCTGAAGATGATCTGGTGGTCGGCTATGCGGTGTGGCAGGGGATGCACAGGGGCGAGTTCATGGGCATGCTGCCCAGCGGCCGGCGTGTAACGTTCCACGCCATTGACATCGTGCGCATCGCCGATGGCAAGATCGTCGAGCACTGGGGCGTCGCCGACAATCTGGCATGGATGCAACAGATCGGCGCAATCCCTGTGCCGGGGCAGGGTGGGAGTTAGTCATTCAACGAGTGTGACAAGCGAAACACGTCAGTTTTGCGATGTGAGAGTCGCTCAAAGCATTCCTCTCTTGCCGTACTCGCTCATTTCCTTATCTTGCTTCTGAATTAACAACTGCTGCAAAATAGCAAGGTTATGGATTTCCTCCGGCCGGAAAACCTTCTTCAGTTCGGGTACAAGGATTGCCTCCTGTGCGAGGTCGAACGCAAGGGGGAGGAGAAGAGGTGCATTCGCTGCGTCGGCCGGATGGACCAGCGCGACCGCCTCCTCTGGGAGATCAACCGGGAGAGGATCCGTCGGAACGCGGCAAGGATGTCCCTGGCCTACCCCGGCGCCGGCCACTTTTACAGCGGACGGTATCTCACGGGGGTCTTCTGGGCCTCCCTCCTCCCGCTGACGGCGGTATTGGTGCAAGGCACCTGGCGGGGGCCGACCCCGGGGCATCTGTTCCTCCTTTGCGCCTTCGGGCTGATCTGGTACCTCGCCTGGCTCGACGCGGGCCGAGGCGCCGGGGAACCGGTCGCCCCGTGCCAGAAAGCCTGCCCGGCGGACATCAATGTCCCCGACTACATCGCCCTGGTTCGCGAGGGGCGGCCCATGGAAGCGTTGGCCCTCGTGCACGACAAGCTCCCCCTCGCCGCCTTCTGCGGCAGGGCGTGCCCCCACCCGTGCGAGCAAAAATGCGTCCGGATCGAGTTCGGCGCCCCCATCGCCATCATGGCGATCAAGCGGTACGCGGCCGACGTGGGGTACGCCGCGGCGATCCGGCCTTCCTCTCCCGCCGGCGAAGAGAGAAGGAGGCCGAAGGTCGCCGTGGTCGGGGCGGGTCCCGCGGGACTTTCCGCGGCGGACACGCTGGCCCGCCTGGGGTGCGTCGTCACCGTGTTCGACGAGGCGGAGGAACCGGGGGGGATGATGCGGTACGCCGTCCCCGAGTTCCGTTTTCCCGGGGAGGCGCTGCGGTCCGACGTGGGGACGATCCTCGCCCGCGGGGTCGGCTTCCGGGGCGGCATGAAGTTCGGCCGGGAACTTTGCTTCGAAAGTCTCGCAACGGAAGGCTTCGAAGCCGTCCTCCTGGGGGTCGGGGCGGGTGTGCCTGTGCGGCTTCCCGCCGCCGGCGGAGAAGGGGAGGGGTTCTTCGACGCCCTGGCATTTCTTTCGCGCGCCCGCCGCGGGCACGGGGTCCCGTTGACAGGCTGCGTGGCGGTGATCGGAGGGGGGAAGGTCGCGCTCGATGCGGCCCGGACGTCCCTCCGGCTCGGCGCGCAGGAAGTCACGATGGCGTGCCTCGAGTCCCGGGACGTGATGCCGGCCTACCCGTGGGAGGTGGAGGAGGCGACAAGCGAAGGCGTGCAGGTCCTTCCCGGAACGGCGGTGAAGGATTTCCTCGTGCGCGACGGCCGGGTGGCCGGGATCGAGGCGCTCCGGGTGGAACGGATCGATTCCGACGCGGAGGGAATAATTGTTCCCCGTATGGTTGCCGGCAGCGAGTTCGAGATTCCCGCGGAGACGGTGATTCTGGCCATCGGGAGCCGGCCCGCGCTCGATTTCCTGCCTCCCGGCGCGGAGCTAAAAGCCATCGATCCGGCGCGCAATCTTTCCCTGTTGATTTTTTCCGGGAAGCAAACTAGAATTCCGGCCTATGTGACCGGGGACTGCGTGGGGGGCCCCGGCACGGTCGTCGAAGCCTCCGCGGCGGGCAGGGCGGCGGCGTTGAATATCTACGGCGACCTCTGCGTCGAAGAAGTCAGGAAAGCGCGGTTCCAGGACCGTTTCCGGCGGATGGCCGAGCCCCAGGAAGAGGACCGCCCGGAATGGGGGGTCCGGCGGGAGGCCCCGCGGATCCCGCCGGAAGAGAGCCGGCGAACGTTTCAGGAGGTCCAGAAGCGATACGACGACGATTGCGTCCGCCGGGAAACCGAGCGGTGCGCGAGATGCAATCTGTGGTTATAATCCAACGCGAAAGGGGGTGAACCCGAATGAAGAAGTTCGCAGCTCTCATGGCGATCATCGTGGCAGTGACCTTCTCGGCCGGCCTGGTGATCAGCGCGGAAGCTCCCGCGGGCAAGGTGACCATCAAGCACATCCAGAAGACCAAGGAGCCGGTCGTATTCGACCACAAGGCGCACGCCACCAGCAGGGCCAAGGACTGCAAGGAGTGCCACCACAAGAACGAGAAGGGCAAGGAACAGGGATGCCAGGAGTGCCACAAGGCCAAGACGGAAGGCAAGGTCCTCGAGCTCAAAGAGGCCTATCACGAGATGTGCAAGGACTGCCACAAGAAAGACGCCAGCAAGAAGGCTCCGACCATGTGCAACGGGTGCCACAAGAAGTAACGGGGGGTTTTTCGCGTTACATGCCGGAGAGGGAGGCAGGTTCTCTCTCTCCGGTTTGTTATTTTTCGGAAGTCTCTCCCCCGCCGATGCATGTATAATAAAAATTTGAAATTTATATATCGTTCGAGGGCGAATCCCCATGGCTGACGGGAAGCGCGTTGACTCCTTGATGGACCAGGTGTGGAAGTTCTTCACATCCATAAAGCTCGCGATCTTCATCATCATCATCCTGGCGATCGCCTCCATCATCGGGACGATCATCGAGCAGAACCAGCCGCTCGAGAAATACCGCCAGATTTACACCGACGGGGCGATCCGCCTGTTCGAGTCCCTGAACCTGTTCGACATGTACCACTCCTGGTGGTTCCTCCTCCTGCTGGTCCTGTTCACCGTGAACCTCTCCTGCTGTACCATCGACAGGCTCCCGCGGGCCGTCAAGGTCGTCCGGAACCCGAAGACCACCCTGGACGAGAACCTCGAGAAGTCTCTCTCGCACGTCGATCGGTGGAAGAAGAAGGGCGGACTGGAGGGACTGGCCGAAACGTACAAGGCGGCCATGGGCGGCGCCTTCGCCAAGCCGCTGGTGACCGAAAACAGCGGGACACTCCACCTGTATGCCGAGAAGGGGATCATCTCGCGCTTCGGCGTCTATGTGACCCATCTCTCCATCATCATCATCTTCATCGGCGCGATCATCGGCAACGTGTTCGGGTTCAAGGGGTTCGCGAACATCGTCGAGGGGGAGTCGGTCCGGACCATCCCCACCCGGGGGGGAACCAACCATGTCGACCTCGGGTTCGCGGTGCGGTGCAACAAGTTCTGGGTGGACTTCTACCCCAGCGGGCAGCCGAAGGAGTACGCCTCGGACCTGAGCATCCTCGAGAACGGCAGGGAGGTCCTCCGCAAGAAGATCGTGGTGAACGACCCGCTGCAGTACAAGGGGATCTGGTTCTACCAGTCCAGCTACGGCGCCGCGGGAGCAGCGAGCGCCACGCTTGCGGTCCACAGCCCGGACGGCGGGAAGGTGGAAACCGTCCCTTTGGCCCCCGGGCAGAAGAAAGAAATCCCCGGATACGGGACGGTAAGCGGCGTCGACTACCAGAACGACTTCCAGGGGCTCGGTCCCGCACTGCTCGTGGTCCTCGAGAAGCCGGGCACGCCGCCGGCCCAGTTCTGGCTCCTCAAGGCCTATCCCAATTTCGACCGCCAGCGGGGGGATTCGCGATACCTGTCGTTTGCGGGGGTCGACCAGATTTTCTACACCGGGCTCCAGGTGGCCCAGGACCCGGGGGTAAACATCGTGTGGGTCGGCTGCACGCTCATGGTCATCGGGATCATGATTGCCTTCTTCATGTCCCACCAGCGGCTCTGGATCCGGCTCTCGCGCGGAGGCGACGGGCGCGTGGAGGTCGTCCTCGCCGGCTCCACGAACAAGAACAGGCTTGCCTTCGAAAAGAGATTTGAGAAAATACAAGCCGATATGAAGGCGGTCGTTGCCTGACCGCGTACCGTATCGTATAGGCAACCGGGAGAGACTTCGCCATGTTGAACGTCCGCCTGTTTGATATCACCACATTGCTTTTCGGCGTCGCATCCGTCAACTACGTAGCCGCCCTGTACGGGAAGAAAGTGATCCTTGCCCGCATCGGGACCTGGGTTTGCGTCGCCGCCGCCATCGTGTCGACCGCCGCAATCGGCGTCCGGTGGGCCGAGTCGTACAAGATGGGGATCGGCCGCATTCCCGTGACCAACCTCTACGAGTCGCTCGTCTTCTTCGCCTGGTCGGTCAACCTCTTCTACCTGGCAGTGGAGTGGAAATACAGGAGCCGGACCTTCGGGGCCTTCGTGATCCCGATCGCCTTCGGCACCATGCTGTTCGCCTTCACGAACGAGAGCAGCATCCAGCCGCTGGTCCCCGCCCTGCAGTCGTACTGGCTCCACGCCCACGTCATCACCTGCTTCGTGGGGTACGCGGGATTCGCCGTATCCGCCGGGGTGGCGGTCATGTTCCTCATGAAGGCGAAGCAGGAGGAGAGGAAGGTGACCGGCGGTGTGGTTGGCCTGTTCCCCCCGACGAAGGTCCTGGACGAGCTGGTTTACAGGGCGATCATCTGGGGATTCCCGTTTTTGACCGCCGGGATCATCACGGGGGCGGCCTGGGCGAACTACGCCTGGGGCACCTACTGGTCCTGGGACCCCAAGGAGACGTGGTCCCTCATCGTGTGGCTCGTGTACGCGGCGTTCCTTCACGCCCGGGTCACGCGGGGATGGCACGGCCGTCGCGCGGCGATCCTGTCGATCGTCGGCTTCCTGGCCACGATCTTCTGCTACCTGGGGGTGAACCTGGTCCTCTCCGGCCTGCACTCCTATGGCGGGGCGTGAGTCCGAAGGGGGAAGACTTCTCGAGAGAGAACCGTCGGGCCCGATGAAATTCAAAATCCTCGCCTTCCTCTTGACGGCCGCGGCATCGGTCACCCTGCTTGCCTTCGGGCTGTTCCGCGGAGAATTCGTCAAGGCACTCGTCAACGGCGCGCTTCTTTGACTCCACTGCATCGGGGTCGGGTGATCCCGTGGCATTTATGAGGCGAAGGGTCTACCAGGCGCTGGGGGCCGTCCTGCCCAATGCCTACGTGCAGGGGTTCCTGTCGGCCACCCTCTACCAGGGCCCGCTCAAGGGGGTCTGCACCCCACTTTTCAACTGTCACGCCTGCCCCTCCGCTCTCTTCTCCTGCCCCATCGGGACGATGCAGCATTTCGCGGCGACGGGAAAAGTCCCGTTCTACGCGGCCGGGACGGTGGCGGTCGTCGGGGCCTCGGTGGGGCGGATGACGTGCGGGACGCTGTGCCCCTTCGGGTTCCTGCAGGACATCCTGTACAAGATCCGGACCTGGAAGGGCCGGCTTCCCGGATGGGCTTCCACCCTGCGATACGCCGCGCTGGCCGTCCTCGTCCTTCTCGTTCCCGCCCTCACTCATGTGCACTGGTTCTCGAGGCTTTGCCCGATGGGAACGCTTGGCGCCGGCCTGCCGTGGGTGACGATGAGCGGGAGCGTCCGGGCCATGATCGGCTCCCTCTTCTGGGTCAAGATCGGGATCCTGCTTCTGTTTGTCACCTCCTCGGTCCTGGTCAAGCGCCCCTTTTGCCGCGCCTCCTGCCCCCTCGGGGCGATCTTTTCGCTCTTCAACCGGTCCAGCTTCCTCCAGCTGGCGTGGAACCCCGACACCTGCACCCGGTGCGGAAAATGCCAGAAGATCTGCCCCGTCGACATCCGGCCCGACTACAACCCCGTAAACCCCGAATGCCTGCGCTGCTGGGACTGCACGCGCTGCCCGAGCCTGAAAATGACAACGGTCCTCACCCGGAACCCCTTCGGCCTCCCGGGAATGGCGGAGGGGCGGGGCGCGGAGGTCCTCCCGGGGACTCCCGCCGGATGAGACGGCGGATCCGGGAGAAGTAGCCGCATGCAAAAGGGATTGAAAACCCGGGGTGGAAATGAGGAAGGGGATATGACCCCTCTTGCTTCGGCGGGACCTGTTTTCAGGGTAAACACGATTGCGCATGGAATGAATCGATGAACGGGGCGAACGCTTTCATCAACATTTCAAGGGGCGAATACCTTCAAAAGATCATCATCGCGATATTTTTCCTTTCCATCTCCTGCCTTTTTTTCAACAAGGTATTTACCAGCGATTATGGGATCCATCTTTCCATCGGCAAGCAAATCGTCGAGACAAGGAAAATTCCGGACAAGGAATTTCTCGTCTATCCTGCTCTTAACGACCCTATGAACTTTGAAGAAACCGGTTTTCAGATCATATTGTATCTTGTTTACAGTCTGGTCGGGACGGAAGGGGTCTCCGTGTTCGTTTGGTTGATCGCGACGACGGCCTTTTTGTTCTTGTACAAATCGTTGCGGGCAAGAGAGATAAACCCCTATATCGCACTTCTTACCCTATTGATCTTCGCGATTGCTTTCCGAATCAGGTTGCAGCCGCGACCGGAAATATTTTCCTATCTTTTCTGTTCTTTCCTGATCTACGCATGCTCGCTCTTTTACTATAAGGAAAAACGCAAGATCATCTATTCCATACCGTTCGTATTTCTTGTGTGGGCGAACATCCATCCTTCCACGTTGGCCGGGTTGGGGATCGTCGGGGCATTCGGGACCCAGAGTCTGATCATCGCATACAGGGAAAGGAATAACCGCGAAGTCATAAAGAATTCTCTGTTGATCCCGTTTGGGGTTTTTCTCCTGTCATTCCTGGCAACGTTAATGAGCAAGCACGGGCTGGATAGCGTGCTGACTCCGATTCGTCTTGTGACCAGCGCAACGATGACGCAGAACATATCCGAAATGATATCGTTGAAAAATACCGCATTTTATCAATACTACAAGTATCTCGCTGGCTTGGCCGCTGCTTCCGCCCTTTTGGGACTGATTTCGCTTCGGATAAGAATACACGACATTCTGATGGCATTTTATGGCCTGAAAGTTGGTCTTCAAGTTGCAAGAGCCATGGCGTTCACATCGATATTCACCATTCCCATGGTTGCCTATTCCGTTGACGGGGCAATCAGGAAACTCAGCGATTACTTGAATCGGAAATCGAATATGAATCCGCCAGAGAAGAGTAATAAGAGCGCTGAAAAGGGGAAAGGGAAAACCACAAAGAAGGAAAAATCAAGAAGGACGGAAAAAACCGAAAATGTCGGCACAGACCCCGCGGTTTCAGGTTCAAGGGCATTTGCAGGAGCAATGGTACTGCTCCTCTGGAGTTCTTTTATCACGGCTTCCGTCGGCGGCGCTATTTATATTTATAAGGGAATGGGGGATCAGGTAGAGCAGGGAATTGGCTTGACGGAACATAAGTTTTCCCTTAAATCGAGCGAATTTCTTCGAAATCTCGACATCAAGGGAAAAATGTTCAATTTCTTCGACCTTGGCGGGTTCATCGACTGGCAGCTAAGTCCGAAGAAATTGGCCTTTATCGATGGGAGGGGGGGGAAGCAGTTTGAGGAGCATCAGTTAGTGACGGGGGCCTCGAAAGAGGTAGAAAAAATATTTGAGAAATACGATATCACCTACGTTGTTACCAAGACGGCAGATTCATCGGGGACGATATTGCCTATGATCAAATATTTATCGGAGAGCCCCCGATGGGAACTTGTTTTTGCCGATGGACTTACCGCGATTTATTTGAAAAATACTCCCGAAAACAAGGATATCATTGATAAATACAGGCTTCCAAAGAAAGCCATTGTTCATCAGATAATGCAGGAATTATTTCATTATACCTATCTTGGTGTGAATAAATTGTATGTGTACTCATTCATTGGGAACATGTATATGGATTCTCATGATTACTCCAACGCGCTGTTATTCTATAAGATGGCTTATGAAATTAACGACGACCCCCGGTTGGGAGAATTCATTCATCGCCTCGAGACGATGAAGAGAACGATGTAAGTTTTAAAGAAACTCAATATTTTGAGAGGAAGGAATATTTGTTGTGGGCCGCGGTGAGAACGTGCAACAGCCATTGAAATGCAGCGGACTGTTCGCCCAAGATCCTGGATAAGCAAGACACGATTTTCACGTTCCTCAGATAGGCTCGTTGCGATTCCCTGACGCGGGGTTTGTCTTGTGTCAGGTGGCGATACTTCCTGTAGATGATATCCACCGTTCGCCAAAACTCCGTTCGTCTACCGCTTGACATCGTCTTGCCATCCGTTCTCCAGACGAACTCACAGGTAATTTTCTTGACATGGGCGAAAGGGTATCTTCGGGACATCCGGATCCACAGGTCCCAATCCTCGAGCACGGTTAAATCTTCGTCGAACGACCCCGTGGTATCGAGGCAATTTTTTTCGTGCATGACGCAAAGCGTGGGGATGTAGTTCTGGATCAGCATCCGATCGCTGTCGAAATCGATGGAGTAGGGGACATCCCGTCTTTGCACGGTGTCTCGCCCGTTGATGGTATTGATATGGGCCCTATGAGCATCCGTGTATGCCACCTTGCAGTCGTTGTTTTCGAGGAAACTCACCAGGGTCTCGATATGGTGGGGTAGGTAGGAGTCGTCATCGTCCAGATAGGCGAGGTACTTGCCCCTCGCCACGGCAACGCCGGTGTTCCGGGCTGCGGCCATTCCCCGGTTGGAAGGGTGTGCCAGGGATGTGATCTTATTTTGTTGGTTCAGGGAATCGATGATCTTCTTCACATCGACCCCTCCGTCGTTCACGACGATGATTTCTACGTTCGGATAGGTCTGATGGAGGATGCTTCGCAGGCAATCTGCCAACATCTCGGGACGGTTGTAGGTGGGAACGATCACGGAAACGAGCGGTGTCCCGGTTTCCAGGAGGATGGAAGAGGAGTGCGGATTTTGCGACGCTAACATAGAACACCTCGTCAAACGTCCGGGCCGGAAAGTTTTCCCCGTCCGCTCTTTTCCCCGACGGTTTCCCTTCCGTCCGGCACGACGCTGCCACTAGTGCACCGTCTCGCAAATACCTTGGCATTCGAGCGCCGCTGCATCCGCTCCCGCTTCGTTGCGCTTCTTCACCATACTCAACGGTATGCCTCAGTCGCGCGCCTTGCTGGCGCGGCGCATCGACGCTCTCGTTGCGTCAAGCTATTTACGAGGCGGTACACTAGCCTGCAAGGTTGGTTTTTTCCCTGATAATAGATTTACGTAATACGCTCGAACAAAGCGTTTGCATAATGTGTAATAAAGGTAGTGATAAAAAAGTTTTCCGGGATGTCCCTCGAGGTGTTTCTTCCTGATCATCCACGATTCAAGGTAAGCCTTGTCCGATCTGATGATGGACCGGGATTCGGGATGAGCCCTGAAGCAGGCAACCTGCAGGTCGAGGGTGACAGGGTCGGCTATTCCACCGATGCGGATCCAAAGGTCATAGTCCATTGCGTACCGATACTCTTCGTTGAAATGCCCTGCCTTTTCGAACGCTCGCCGGGTAACAAATGTCGCGGGATGGAGGATAAAATTCCCGCGGATCAGTTTTCTGTAGGAGTATTTCCGCACCGGGATTTCCTGCAGGATTTTTCCATTCCCATCCACGATCTCGATCCCGCCTGTCAACCATAAGGCGTCCGGGTGGCGGAGATATTCCGAGCAGACAGAGGAGATGACGGAGGGATCCGTATAATAATCATCGGCGTGGAGATGTGCGATCAGGTCCCCGGTAGATAGCAAGATCCCCTTATTCATCGCATCGGAGATCCCCTTGTCGGGCTCGCAGATCCAGTAATCGATCCGGTCCTCGTATTTACGGATTATGTCGAGGGTACCGTCGGTTGAACCTCCATCGACAATGATGTACTCGAGGGGCTTATAGAATTGTCCCAAGACGCTTCGGATCGCCTGATCGAGATATTTTCCCCCGTTATAGACGACGGTGATGATGGAGACGAGCGGCCGGCCGGGATGGCTCTTCTTCCCGATTCCCCGGAGTCGCAAGCCCCCCTCGCATTTCAGCATCTCTTTCGCGTTCTCCCCTGATATGTATTGCCGGCCGTCAACGCGGGACAACCATGATCCGCCCTTGAAGGAGCCGTAACAGGAATGTTCTCAAGCGATAATCCCTCGTGTAAATCTGGGAAGTAATGAGGTTGCAGGAGGGCAACCTGCCGCGGACCCATTGCTCCGTGGCGAGCAGGGCTTGGATGTAGGGCGTATAAAGCCGGTGTCGCAGCGCTGAAGCCATGGGGCCGTATCGATGGACTCCCGGGTCGAAAAATCGGCGGCCGATCATCCGGACGCCCTGGAAGTGGTAAAAAATCAGCGGATCGCCGTCCACGGTTATCGTGTCGTCCTGGAACCTTACCATGTAATTCATGTGGTTCCAGGGTGCCAGACCGGCTCCTTTATTCTGGACGACAACGACGCCTTCGAAGCGGATGGGCCAGTCGTCCAGGTATTTCTGATCGGCAAAACGCCCGCTCTCGGGACGGTCGGAACACCATTCGAGGCAACGGTCCCGCCACCATTGAAGGCAACCCTTGCCCGGCGGATCGTTCCGGAAGGCCAGGAGGCCGACATTGTAGATCCCGAATTGGGACTCCAGGTGACGTAACCTTTCCGGGAACCGGTGCCCGACGATCAGTATGGACCGGTCTCCAAGCTCCTCAAAGATGGTTGACGGCGGAGCATAGAACAAAAGGTCGGCATCGAGATAGGTGATCCGTTCGATTTGGGGGTAATGGTTCACAAGGTAGAGGAGCCAGGACGGGGTGCACGTAAAATAATACTCCACCCGGCTGCGATTCCTTTTGGCTTTTAGCAAAGCCTCGTCCCCTCCTTCAAATTCCTGGAGGGAAACGGGGCGCACGTTGGACAGGTTCAATCCCGAAATCACCTCATGGGTGATATCATCGAAGCAGAGGACCCATAGCGTGAAAGGACCGGCATGGTCCGTCAAGGATCGGCACAGGGTCAGCCCCTGCGCCAGGTAGTTGCGGTCGAAGTAGGTACAGAAGTGGTGCATCGGGTTCTTTCAGGTCCTGCACCAGGTGACGATTTCCCGGACAATGGTCTGAATCTGGTCGGCCGGCAGCTCCGGGTACATGGGAAGGCTGAGGATCTGCCGCGCCGCTTCCTCGGTTCGCGGGAGCGGGGTATTGCCCTCAGACCTGTTGGCATAGGCCGGTTGCTGATGGACCGGGACAGGGTAGTGGATCAGAGTTCCTATGCCTCTTCCGCGCAAATGCGTCCGTAGGGATTCCCTGTTCTCCGTGCGGATCACGTACTGGTGGTAGACATGGGTCGCCTCCGGGGTGACATCCGGCAAAATCAACCCGCTGGCTGCGAGGAGCGAACTGTAAGCTCCTGCGATTTGTCTCCGGGAATCGTTATCTTGGTCCAAGTGGGTGAGTTTGGCCCGTAGAATGGCTGCCTGGATCTCGTCAAGCCGGCTGTTAACTCCGGGGATCTTGCTGACGTAGCGTTCCTCCCACCCATACTCCCGCAGCAAACGGACTTTGTCCGCCAGTTCAGGGTCGCCCGTAACCACCAGGCCCCCATCCCCCAGGGCCCCCAGATTCTTTGTGGGATAAAAACTGAACGCCCCCATATGGCCCCATGTGCCTGTTTTTTTCCGTCTGAACGTCGCCCCGTGGGATTGGGCGCAATCCTCGACGACACGAAGGTTGTGCCGGTTGGCGATCTCCAGGATGGCCGACATGTCCGCCGGATGGCCAAAGAGGTGAACGGGGATGACGGCTTTCGGCTTTTTCCTCTTGCTTCTTCTCAACGCATCTTCGAGGGCGTTCGGATCCATCGTAAAACTGTCCGGATCGATATCCACGAACAACGGGGTGGCGCCGCACAGGTCTATCGCGGCGGCCGTGGCCGTGGCGGTATGCGAGACAGTGATGACGAAGTCGCCGGGACCCACCCCACAAGCCCTCAGGGACAGCTGCAGCGCGTCTGTTCCGCTGGCGACGCCCAGGGCATGCGACGTTCCCAGATAAGCGGCGAATTCCGTTTCAAAGGAGGCGACCTCCCGGCCGAGAATGTACCAGCCGCTTTCCAGAACGCGGGAAATTGCCTCATCGATCGCTTTTTTATGGGCCAGGTAACCGGCCTTGGGATTGCTCTGGGGAATGGAGAGGGGCATCCGTATCGGTCCTTTATTTTCCCTTAGAGATACTGCGCCAAATGGGCCCGGTAATAGGCGAGGGTTTTTCCGAGTCCTTCCCGAAGGGGGGTGCGCGGACTCCAGCCGAGCATCCTTCGGAGCCGCCGGTCGTCTGCGTAGTAGTCTCCGATATCGATCTTCTTCCTGTCCGCCGGGAAGGAACGCACCGTGAATCGACCGCCTCCATTCTCCTCGACGAGGAGGGCAGCCAATGCTTTCAGGCTGATGGTGCCGTCTCCCCCCACGTTGAATACCTGTCCGTTGGCTTCGTCCCTTGCCGCGCCCAGCAGCAAGGCATCGACCGCATCGTCGACATAAGTGAAATCCCGCAATTGCTCCCCCTCCCAGACCTCGAAGTCCTTCCCTTCGAGAAGGAGGCGGATCCAGACCCCGAGAAAGGTTTGCCGGGCGTCCTTCACCCGCATCCGCGGGCCGTACGTATTCGTCAGTCGGAGGGAACAGGAACGCAGGTTGTAGACGTTGTTATACAGGATGTGATACCACTCCCCGGCCATCTTGTTGATCCCGTTGACGTCCACGGGGCGCAGGAGGTGTTTTTCATCGACGGGGAGATACTCGGGTTTTCCGTATATCTGTCGGGTGCTCGCAAAAACACTCTTGATGTCCGGGTTGTGCTTGCGGCAGGTTTCCAGGATGGAGAGCTGCGCCCGACAGTTGATTTCCAGGTCCGTGAAGGGGTCCTGCATCGAGTCCAGGTGGCTGGTCTGGCCTGCGAGATTGAACAGGAAGTCCTGTCCCTGTACCAGATATTTCATGCTTTGTTCGTCGCGCACATCCGAGATGTTCACGCGGACCTTGTTCCGGATCCCTTCGACGTTGAACAGGTTGCCCCCGTATTCCGGGATCAGGCTGTCCACCAAGGTCACTTCGGCTCCCAGTTGAACGAGCCGGGATGCCAGGTTGGACCCGATGAACCCCAGGCCCCCCGTGATCAGGATGTGCTTTCCGGAAAACCATCGGTCATACCCCATCGGATCCTCCCGATGCGTCGTCTTCATTCCGGGTTCTTACGACTTCCGGGCCAGGATGACGTTATCGAGGTAAAGATCCTCGTTGTTCGGCAGGAGGATCCCGAAAAGCTCTCCCAGCAGGTTGAACGGGGCGATGAGCAGAAGCGTCAGCAGTATGTTGATGTAAGGACTCCGCGTGGCCGTTTTCTTATATATATACCCCGTAATCATCTGAAACACGACCCGGATGTCATCCACGCTTTTCCGCAGGATTTCCACCTGGAACCCGTGTTTCGCGAGAATCGCCGACAGGCCGAAAGAGGAGTAGCGGGCATAGTCCCACGGGGCTTCATGTTCATCCCACACGAAAGGAACCGTCATCAGGAGCGCGCCTCCCGGCTTGAGGACCCTGCGGACCTCGGACAGAAAGCGATCGGGATGAAACACGTGCTCGAACACTTCGTTTATGACGACGCTGTCAAAATCCGCCTCCGGGAACGGGAAGACGTTTCCATCGTAATAGACGTCGGCTTTCTTGTGTTTCCGGTTTTCCGGCGTGTCGAGTTCCAGGCCGACGTACTCCGAAGCCGGGAAGAGGGACTCGTAAGGTTTCCGCCCGCACCCGACGTCCAGCGTCCTTCCCCGTACTTCCGGTGCGAGGTCCCGGATGTGGCGGTACAGCCCCCCCCGGGCGAAGTAGAAGGGATTTACGAAGACCGCGAGCAGCCCCGGCCGGAACTGCGCTTCCCGATACAAAGATCGGAGTTTCTCCCCGACGGTCATTTGACTCCCGGGAGTGCCCGCCGGAGCTTGTGCCGGAGGAAAAGAAGAGTCTGGCGAAGCTCTTTCCGGTAGAAGGCGGGCGTCCGGATCGACTGGTTGATATAGATTGCCAGGCCGCTCCGGATGCAGTCCCGGCAGACTGGCATCTCCGGTCTCCTTTTCAGGATGTCCGCCAGGCTTTCGTGAAGGATGTTCCCGCAATGGAATTCCTGACGATCTTTGGGGAGCTGGCAGCAGACGACGACATCCGCATGTTCCGTCAGGACGAGGAAGTCGTACTGGGGACAACGATATCCCTCGCGGGGTGCATCCGCCAAGATCCCCGGGATCTCCTCCAGTCCGTAGAGCTCCCCGGAGATTCTCTCCACCATCTCCGGCGGCATCCGCCCTTCCACGAGCGAACGCAGATCGTCCCACCGGTTGAGGATGGCGTAATGGGGGTGGAAGAGGATCCCGTGCCGGGTTGCAAACCGCTTGCACAGGCCGATCTCGTTTTCATTGAACCGGTACACGTGAAAGAAGATCCGGAAATCGCCACGGAATCCCTGATCTCTGCACTCCCGCACGATCCGGGTGATGTTCTCCCGCGCGGCATCAAAACGAGTCCTCTGGATGCGGTCGTACGACGCCTGGGAGAAGCCGCACATTGAGAAGATCAGGTGGTCGAGATTCCGGACGAAATCCCGGTTGATGAGGGGAACGCGGTACGCGTTCGTGCTCAGGGCGTACCGCACCCCAAGATCGTTGACGACCCGGAGGATGCCCGGAAAATCGCTGTGGAGAAACGGCTCCCCCCAGTTATAGAGGCTCACGACGGTCTTCGCGTCGATGGCTCCTTCATCCCGAAGCTTTCTCAGGGCTTCCGCGAACCGCTCAGGCGTGATTTCCCCCCCTTTTCGCGTTTCACCGATGCCGGTGAGACAGTAGGGGCAGCGGGCGACGCAGCCGCCGACGATATCGAAATAGATCGTTTGGAAAGGAGGGTTGGACGTCATTTTCGCCGGAAGAGGAATCCTTTGAATCCCGAGTCCAAGACGTCGGTTTTGTCGAGACCCTCGAATTCCGCGACGAGGAGATACCGATCCCGCATGGCGCCTAGGAACTTCTGTTGGCTGAGGAGCCAGCAGGGGTAGCTTGCAGGAAATATTTCGTGCGGGACTTTCTGCAGGGTGAGCCGCTCCGTCCCCGTTACGAGGTATGGTGTCCGGTCGACAAGGATGTATTCGAATCCGAGAGACCGCACCGTATCCAGCAGGGAGTACGGTTTCTCCAGATACTGGAGAACACCGGATAACAGGACCGCATCGGGTCGTTGCTCCCGGAAGCATTCGTCGAGATCATCGTAGAATTTCAGGTGCTCGTTCTCGAAATCGCGTTTCCCGCACTCCACGAAATGCTTCTGCTCCACGATGCTCCAACGCATCTCTTTGAGATGAGACAGGAACTTCCGGTTCTGGTAATAGGTGCTTCCCAGGGAGCCGCCGAAATCCACCAGGTTCAGATGGTTTTCCTTCTGCGAAGCGATCCAGAGGATGCCCGCCAGCAGGGGCCAGGAATACTGGATCGTATCGAAGAGAACCGAATCCCGCTCGTAAACCGCCTCGCCATTCTTTATCTTCAACGAGGAACTCCGGACCTTTTCCAAGATCAGGTCGGAATCGTATCCGGTGGATACCTGTTTCGCTTCCTCCCAGGTTGCATATTTCCCCGTGAAAAAATCTTTCCTTGCTGCCTTACGGTAGCACCTCAGCACGATGGGAGGGACGAAATCTGTCATCAATGAGATGATCTTATCGATCATTTTCTTAGTTTATCCATGATAAGGACGTTCAACTGCTCCGCCCTTTGGGCGTAGGTATGGTCTTTCATCGTACGTTTCTTCCCGGCCGATGCGATTTCCTCACACTCCCGATGGTGGTCGAGAAGCCACTTCGCCTTATCCACCAGTTCCTCGGCCGATTTGTAAACGACAATCTCCTTGTCCGGCTCGAACAGGTGATGCAAGTTTCTCTTCCAGTCCGTGATGAGGCAGGTTCCCACGCCCGTCGCTTCGAAGAGACGCATATTGGATGCAAACACAGGCGAGGAATCGGCGTGGATATTGAGCGTGGATTTGGAATCCCTCAAGACCTGAAACATGTCCAGGCCGAACACGGGAGGTTTCATGAACGGTTTCAGTTTTCGGTTTGCCGGAAGGGCCGGTCTGGACGGCCATTGCGCTGCCTTGCCAAGAATGGGAAGTGCTTTTATCGTCGATGCGGGAAGGCCAACAGACTTCATCATCCTGGCAACCTCGTAACAGCCTGCTTTCAGTATAGCCATTCCATCGTCTTTCCAATCGAAATCGGCGCTTGGCGAAAAAATCTCTATGTCGATCTTCGAGGCGATCGTTTCCAGCAGTTGCACGCGGTAACGATGGAACCCCTCCTCCCGCATCAACTGTCCGATGAACGATAGGTCCATTTTCTTTGGCCGATCCGTGAGGCGCCCGTTGATTCTCGGGTCGAATCCGTGGTGCAGCTGCACCGTCGGATAACCGGCTTTTTGAAGCTCTTCGACGGATTCCTGCGCACAGGACAGGACAAGGTCCATCCGCCGCCAGATATCGGTTCGGGGAATCGCGCTACCTGCCCAGCCGAGAACGAGGCGGATAGAAGGAATTTCGGAACGGATACGTTTCGGCAAGTCCTCGGAAGAATCCTCGAACCATAATATTTCAGGCTCAAACCGCCTTGCCTGGGTAAAAGCGATTTCTTCAAGTTTCATTGAAGCTGGATCGGGAAGATCATTTTCTCTTGCCCATGCCCGTTGCAACGGCTCTACATTTAATCGTACTTCCCGCACTTCATATCCAAGCGGACTCAAAGCATGCAACCAGTAGTCCGACCATCCGAAAGCGTCAAAATCCAAGATTTTCTTCTGCTCTGCGTAAGATTTACCAGAGAGGCCATGGTTTTTCCGATAAAATTCCCGAATGTAGGTTGGATAGAGGCTGGTGATTCTCAGCAGTTTCATCGCCAGTCAACGATCAGGATATGAAATCGTTACGAAATCATCTTAACAACTCAAATCCCGAGAGAATTGTTCGATCGGAAAAATATCCCTGTTTCCGACTTTATGTTCACGACTGGAGCAAACCCGACAAATTCAACTTTCCGAAAGCCATGCTTGAAAAGAAAATCATATCCTTTCTCATACTCTTTTCTATCGCTGTTATCGAATATGATCACCCCGCACGGTTTCAGTGCTTCCAGGGAATTCATCACACAATTGACACGATCCCGGCCATCGATCATCACAATGTCGAATTTTTCCCTGTACTCCGTTATTTTTCTCGAATAATCGCCACCGTATTCAAGTTCGATGTGTACAAGATCCACATTCTTCGGAGTTCTTTGTATCATTTTATCATACCAATCCTTGTCATGTTCCACGGAGATGACTTCCTTGACCCTTGATGACCACCATAAAGTGCTTTCCCCGCATCCATATTCAAAAATTGTCATATCTTCATGAATTCTTTTTTTCAGGAAATCGATCGCCGGATAGGTCATCCATGGTAACGGATTTCCACTCGCGTCCACGCATGCCTCTTCCCTGAAACTCCTGAACCATCCATCCTCTTTCAATGGACCGGTTCTTTTCAAGGAAAGAAGAGAATATAAATCCAGTCTCCTCAATAAAAACACAATGGGAATTTCAAATATTTTTCTCACCATATTTTTGGATAAATCATCGCCTTGGTAAGCATATAGCCGGTTTTAAATAGTGGTTTGTAAACAAAGCAAGCGCCATGCATCGCAAACCAGTATGCTGCGCACGAGGCAATCACTGCCCCCATCCCGCCATATCGAGGGATCAGGAGGTAATTCAGCCCCACATTGATGATGCAACCCAAAGAGACCGTCAACAGGTGGATTTTTGTCCAGTTCATGGCGGTGAGAAACGTGCTTCGGGCTACCCCGAGGTTGGTGAACAGGATGGACCAGATGAACAATGAGAGCATAGGGCCGGCCTTGCTGTAGAGCGGGCCGAATAAAAGTTCGATGATCCACCCGGCAAGAAACGTCACGGGAAGGGCGATGATATAGGACGTCAACGACATGAAATTATAAAGTTTCTGCAGTCGGGCATAGAAAATGTCTTCACCCATCGTTTTTGCTTCGACGATGCTGGGGAAAACGGAGGAAGTAACGGCCATCGGGATAAAGTACCATGCTTCCACAAGCCGCACCGCGGCCGAATAAATCCCAACCTCATGGTCTCCCGCCATCAAATCCAGCATGACTTGGTCGATCCGCATGTAAATCATGATGGCTATCCCGGACATTAGCAGCGGCCAGCTGTCCTTGAACAGGGTTTTCGCCTGTAGATAACTGAGTTGCCACTCCTTCACATGATGACCGGTTGCTTGATAGGCGATAACAATCCAGGCAGACCCAAGGACGATCTCCGCAAAGCCTGCCCAGGCAAAGGCGACGAGAGGAGCCTTGGCCAGGATAAAAAAAATCTTGACGACCGAAATGATCAAGAATGCGAAATTCTTGGCATAAACCGAATATTTCGATTGCACCTGAGACTGGAACCAATAATCGATTGGATCGAGGGTCTGGAAAATCATTCCCGCTGCCGTAATACCGACCAGCCAATGAGCCAGGTTTTCGCCAGGCCGGACCAAGGCGATTCCTGCAAGGACGATCAGGAAGGCTGCGGTGCCCCCCACAAATTTCAGAACGAAGGCGGTTCCGAGAATTTCATCTTTGAGGGATGGGTCGCGAACAATATTCCGTATGACAATGCCTTCAAGTCCCAGGGAGGATATTGGCGAAAACAGGGCTACGAATGCGAAAGCAAAGCTGAGGAGGCCGAACTGTTCCGGACCCAGATAGCGTGCGATCCAAATGCCGACAAAGAGGCCCACCCCCATGCGGATGATCTTGTCTGCGAGGAGCCAGCCCGTGTTGCTCATCACGTTTTGCAGATACAGGCGCCCTTCGAGACGTTGCCTGATGAAGAGCGGCAGGTATTTGATCCAGCTTGGTTCCATTCCCTTCCTCTTCAGTCTATTCAGGCCACTTCCGCCGCCGTCAGGCGGAAACGCTTCAGCCATTCCGCAAACTGGCGGGGTAGAACTTTCCATGGATGAGGATGAGCAGGATGAAAAGCATGCCGATGAGGAACAGGAAGGAAGGGGGGTAGAAGATCCCCGCCGCATCCGAGGCCAAATTCAGCCAATGCTTCTTCAGCGAGAAAGAAGCATGATCACGCCGCCGGCCAGCCAGAGGATGAAATACTCCTCCCGGAGTCTGCGCCGGCGGACCATCTCGAGGATATAATGGAGGGGCGATCAAGGTGTAATCCGTTGATTCCGTTTGGCATTTTCGAGGGCTAAGCGCTGCACCAGTTCCTGGATCCTCCGCTCCATTTTGTATATTTTCATGGAGAAGAAGATCAGCATTACCAGGATGAATAATAAGCTGAGCAGCGTGAGAGTCGACACCGGTGTGATCGCCCCGAAGAACCCGGTCAGGGAGAAAAGGAACTGCTCTGCCCAGGTAAAGAAAATCACAGCCCCGATCACGAAGAACCACAAAAGCGTGTACGACTCCGAGAGCTTCCTCTTCCGAAGCAGTTCCATGACAAACAGACCGTTTAACAGTGCCATTGCGGTGATGATCAGTTTCGCCTGAAAGGACATTCGTACCTCCTATTTCTTCCCACGGATGATGCGAAGGAGCACGATGAACGACGCAAGAATAGTCTTGAAGGGGTAGTAAAAGGCCCGTATCGGATTTGAGTACATAGAGATTCCGTGTTCCCGACGTCGGAAACGCGCGGGAATCTCCGCGATGCGGAACTTCCTCAATCCGAGGGAGATGATGACCTCCGCATCGGGGAAATCCACGGGGTATTCCTCGGCAAGGAACTGTGCGACATTTCGCCGCATTGCCTGGAAACCGGAGGTGACGTCGTAGATCTTCGTCCCTCCCAGGATCTCGGCCAGCGCCGAAAAGAATTTGATCCCCATCCTCCGCAGGAACGGGATCCGGTAACCGGCTGAGCTCCCGAGGAGACGCGACCCGATCACGATGTCGGCGCCCTTCTCCAGGGCGGCCAGCAGATTCGGGATCTCGGAAGGGACGTGCTGCCCGTCCGCGTCCATCAGCACAACGGTGCCGTACCCTGCCGCAACCGCATACCGCAGGCCCGTCTGCACCGCTGCCCCGTACCCGAGATTTACCGGATGGGAGATCACCGTGACGGGCAGCTTCTCCAGCAGCTCCCGGGAGCCGTCCGTCGACCCGTCGTCCACCGTAATGATGTCCCAGGTGATCCTTTCTCGGCGAATCTCTTCCACGGTCGCCCGGAGGTTTTTCTCCTCGTTAAAGACGGGGATGACGATGGCTCCCTCTTTGTCGATATCCTGCCGGAGGCCCATCAATCCTTCCATGCTACTTCTTTCGCCGTTAGACGGAATCGGCGCAGCCATTCGGTAAATTCCCCGGACGGGATCTTGCGCAAATGCCGGTTTCTCCGCCTTTCGGCAAGGACCGGTGGCAGCCGCGCAAGTGCGTCCCGGTATGCCCGGAAGACGGTGCGGAACAGCCGCCACGCGGATACCTGCTCCGTGAATCTTCCCGAGGCTCCCCGCCCGCGCAGGGCGGCGGTCATGTGGTAACTCATCCTGACGATTGTATAAAACGGTGAAACCAAAATCCATCGCAGAGGGAAATACTTGAGCATGACCCAGACCCGGTTCCGCTCCACCTGGTACACCTTGAATTCGGAATAGGCGCCGGTCGTCGCCGAATATTTGTGGTGCACGACCGCCCTGGGGACGAGCAGGCAACGGGCGCCGTAGAGGCGCGCGCGGAGCCCGAGTTCCGTGTCGTCCCCGTAGGCGAAGAACGACTCGTCGAAGCCGCCGATGGCATCGAGCAAGTCCTTCCGGTAGGCAGCGGCGCACCCGCTGGGGAAAAGGACCTCCTCCTCCCGGTCGTACTGTCCCCGGTCTTTCTCGAGCCTGCCCCGTCCGCGGTTGATCCCGTCCGGGTAGAGAAGGTGGCCGACGTTGTCGATCTCGTCCCGTCGAAAATAGTTGAGCACCTTGCTGGAAAAAACGGCCGTGTCCGGATGGCGGCTCGCGGCGGAGGACAACTCCTCCAGCCAGCGAGGATCGACCTGGGTATCGTTATTGAGAAAGACAACCCATGTCCCGTTAGCGGCTTCCATCCCCCGGTTGTTTCCTCCCCCGTAACCGAAATTCCTGTCGAGGGGGAAAAGCCGGATGCGGTCCCCGTATCGGGCCCGGAGGTATTCCACCGAACCGTCGGTCGAGCCGTTGTCCACGAGGATCGTTTCGAAATCGCGAAGGGTCTGGGCGAGCACCGAGTCCAGGCACTCCTCGAGAAGATCGCGCCCGTTCCAGTTGAGTATGATGACCGAGAAAAAGACGGAAGGGGAAATCAAGATGGGTTCCGTTCCAACAGCAGGTCCGCGACGCAAGGGGCATCCCCCGTATTGCTTTCCGCCCGAGCAGGCGCGGCCTGCGATGACAATGTCTTCGCTTTTCCTCCTGGGTGAAATGGACGGTTGGAGAATACTATACCGTCAACCACATCGAAGGGAAACGGGGGAGTGCAAGGCTTTGCGGTACGCAGCTTCCTGTTTGCGTTTTATTTCAGATAGAGAAAAAGAAAGTGGTAAAATTCAATGTTTGAATGGTGTATCTCCGGAGGGGTAATGAGCCGCTGCGGGATGGACCGCAGGCAGTTTCTGAAATGCTTTGGCACGACCGCCGGCACCGCCGTGGCATGGGGCAGCGGGCTGATGGCGGGGGGCAGCAACCTGCTTTCCGGTGGTTTCGGCTCCCTTCTCCGGGATGCGGCTGCGGCGGGAAACAGCGCGCAGGTGGCGGTGGCGTCGGGCGCAAGCGCGGCGGACAACGTCCGCAGGGCCGTGGACGCGCTCGGCGGGATCAAGACGATCCTATCCCGGGGGGACGTGGTCGTCCTCAAGCCGAATATCGGGTGGGACCGGACCCCCGAACAGGCGGCCAACACGGATCCGGACGTGGTCGTCGCCCTCGCGGAACTTTGCCTGTCCGCCGGGGCGAAGGAGGTGCGGGTGTTCGACCGCACGTGCAACGAGCCGAGGCGCTGCTACGTGAACAGCGGAATCCAGCGGGCCATCGAGACGTACGCCAGGAAGCACCACGCAGGCGACTCGCTGCGCGTCTACCACGTGGAGGACCGGAAGTTCCAGCGGACGGACATCGCGGGGGCCCTCGTCCTTCGGGAATGGGACCTGTACCGCGACGCCCTGGAAGCCGACAAGATCGTCAACGTCCCGGTGGCCAAGCACCACTCCCTGGCCACGGTCACCCTGGGGCTGAAAAACATGATGGGCGTGATGGGGAGGAACCGGGGGCAGATCCATTTCTATCTGCCGGAGTGCCTCGCGGACATCAACCGGAGGATCCCCTCCCATCTCACGGTGATCGACGCCACCCGGGTTCTTTTGCGCAATGGACCTTCGGGCGGCAACCTGGAGGACGTAAAGGCCGTGGGGAAGATCTTCGCATCCGCGGACGTCGTGGCCGCGGACGTCGTGGCGGCGGAAGCGATCTTCGGCCTCAAGGCCCGGAACGTCGACCACATCCGGAAGGCGGGCGAGGCGGGGATCGGGGTGGCCGACCCGTCGCGGATCCGCCTGGTGGAGGGGTGACGCAGCGTGCGCCCGAAGCGGAACCCCGAGGTCGTCTGGAGGGTGGAGGAAGGGATGCGGGAACTGGTGTGGGACCGGGCGCGCAAGGGGGAGGAATACGAGGACCTGGCCGTCCTGACCCTGATGATCCAAGGGGCCATCCACCAGCTGAACCTGGTGGGTGCGGAAGTGTGGACCCGGATCAACGGCATCAACACGGCGGAAAAGATCGCAAGGGAGGTAGCCGCGCTGTTCGAGACCGATCCGGAAGAGATGGAGCGGGACGTGGCACAGTTTCTTCGCGATCTCGGGGAAAAAGGGTGGGTGATCCTCGGGGCGTCGGACGCTTCCCAAGGGGCGCGGTGGACCACCTCGTAAAACCACTGATTGTTGCGTTTCTCTGCCTCGCGGTTCTTTCCGGATGCGCGAAGAAGGAGCCTCCGCCTCCTCCTGCCGCGAAAAAGGCGGAACCGGTCACTCTTACGATCGGGCTCATCCCCGAGCAGAACATCTTCAAGCAACTCGAGCGGTACGAACCGCTTGCCGGTTACCTATCCAGGAAAACGGGCGCGAGGGTCAAGCTGAAAGTTCTCCCCCGGTACCGGAACATCATCGATAATTTCCGATCCTCGGGGCTGGACGGGGCCTTTTTCGGAAGCTTTACCTATGCCCTGGCACACAATAAGCTGGGAGTGGAAGTCCTCGCTCGACCGGTGGCGCTGGACAACACCTCCACGTATTTCGGGCTGATCTTCGTCCGGAGGGACAGCGGGATCCGGAACCTGAAGGGCATGAAGGGGAAACGGTTCGTGTTCGTGGACAAGGCGACGACCGCAGGGTATCTCCTCCCGCTCGATTATTTCCACGAGGGCGGCGTGGGCGATCACAGGAGCTATTTCAAGGAGACCTACTTTTCCGGAACCCACGAGGACTCGATCTACGATGTGCTGAACAGGAAGGCGGACATAGGCGCCGCGAAGAACACGATTTTCGAACGACTTGTCCTCGAGGACGAACGGGTCGCCAAGGAACTGGTGGTCCTGGCAACCTCCCCCCGTGTTCCCGAAAACGGCCTTGCCGTGAGGGGGGATATCGATCCCTCGTTGACGAACCTGCTCAAAGATTCTCTCCTGCACATGCATGAGGATCCGGAAGGGCGGGAGGTCCTGAAACGATTCGGCGCGCTCGGATTCATCGAGACGAAGGATGAGGAATACGATCCCGTTTACCGATATGCAAGGAAGATTCACCTGGATCTTTCCACCTACAACTACAAGAACGACTGATGAAAAGAAAGATCATCATCGGATTGTGCATCATCTCCTTCGCATTCCTTGTGAGCGGGGCGTACATCGTCTACGCGATAGAAACCTCCACGAAAAGGCTCGACGACCTGATCCAGCTTCACCAGGTCGAGATCCTGCGGGAGCACTTCCTGATCCAGATCAAAAACGTGCAGACGGACCTCATCCTGAAGGACA
>LDXO01000017.1 GCA_001443455.1 Deltaproteobacteria bacterium CSP1-8
CGGAAGTGGGACGGTGCTTCAGGTACCCGTGAACCATCCGCTGCCCGTCCCGGCCGCGCCCCTTCCGGCTCCGCCCGATCTCTCCTTCGTGGAGGGGTGGTCGCCCTCCCCTCTTCCGCCCTCCCCCCCGGCGGCGGCGGAGGTGACCCTCCGGGAATTTCACGATCGGGCTGCAGGCAGGCGGTTCGGGGAAAAGGTCCACCGGGCCCTCGAGGCGGCGCCGCCGGTCGGCGCAAAGTGGCCTCCCTCCCGCCCTCTCCCCGTCATCTGGGGGCAAGGGGAGAAAACGAGATGGCGGACCATCTGCGCGCAAATCGCGGCGAGCGGGCTCCGCCGGGAACTTGCCGGCGCGGATCTCGTGGGAACGGAGTTCCCGATGCTCTCATTCCGCGGCGGATGGTCGCGGGAGGAGCGGGCCGACCTCGTCGTGTGCTTTCGTGGAAGTACCGCGAAGGAGAGCGGGGAAGCACCCGGGGAGCACTGGGTCGTCGACTACAAGACGGGACCCCGGGAGGAGGAGCAGGAGGAGACGCACCGGGAACAGGTCCGGGGGTACATGGAGATCCTTTCCGGCGCCTGGGGCGTTCCGGTCCGCGGATTTCTCTGGTATGTTGAAATGGGGGGGGCGGTCGAGGTGGACGGGCGGGGAAAAACCCCCACGGGGAGGAATCGATGACGAGGAAACCGAGCGAGAGCGAAGACGAATATTTTGCCCGCATCGAATTCGAGCGGCGCAAGACGATCGAGAAAAATAAGCAGCAGAAGATGGCGGAGGAAGAGAAGAAGCGGCTCCGGGACCTCCATTACCTGAAGTGCCCAAAGTGCGGCATGGACCTGATCGAGATCGACTACAAGACGATCAAGGTGGACAGGTGCTCGGGGTGCGAGGGGGTGTGGCTCGACGCCGGGGAGATCGAGGCGGTGGCAAAGATGGACAAATCGGTGGCCGACAGGATCTTCGGGCTGTTCAGCCTCTAGTGCAGCGTCTCGTAAATACGTTGACAATCGAATCCGATTCCGCGCACAGGGCGCTGCGGGGGGTTCCTCGCAGCGGCCTGTGGAGCGAGGTGCAAATTGCGGCGAGCGGAACGGCAGCGAGCGGGCGCAAGATCGCGAGCGTAGCGAGAGGAAGCCCCCCGCGAGCCCGTGCGCGGAATGGCCGCCTGTCCCGGGCGATCCCAGCGGCGGATCGGTGCGTCAAGCTATTTACGAGACACTGCACCAGATACTACGCAAGGGGTTTCAGGTAGATCAGCTTGTCGTCCCCCTCGTCGTAGTAATTCGGAAGCTGCGCGGCGAGGGTGCAGCCGATCTTCTCGTAAAACGCCCGCGTGTCCCCGTAGGACTCTTTCGACGACGTCTCGATCACGAGGAGGCGGCCTCCGAGCCGCCGGACCTCGTCCTCGACGAACGCCACGATCCCGCGGCCGTACCCTTTCCCCATCCGGTCGGCTCGGGTAGCGAGCCAGTACAGGTCGAACGTGGCGGCGGTCATCTCGTTCTTGCCGAAGCAGGCGTAGGAAACCACGGTGCCGTCCTTCTCCACGAGGACGAAAGGATGGTAGTCCTTCTGGTCCGGCCGGGAGAGGTAGGCGTCGACGAGCTCCATCGCCACGTCCACCTCATGGGGCTTGAACGCCCTCGTTCCCTCGATCAGCGCCCGGATTGTCGCCCGGTCCCCCGGCTCGATCGGACGGATGCTGCTCACCGAAGCCCCCGGGAGATCGCGAGGCGCAGGATCTCGTTGACCAGCGCCTCGTAGGAAAGCCCCGCCACCCGGGCGGCGCGGTCGAGCCCGGCGTTCGACGAGATGTCGGGGTTCGGGTTCACCTCGAGCGCGAAGAGTTTCCCTCTCCGGTTCATGCGGAAATCGACGCGGGCGTATCCGCACAGCCCGAACGCCCTGGCGCATGCGAGCGTGAGCCGTTCGAGCCGGGTGCGCAGGGCGTCCGGGATCTTGGCCGGGCATTCGGATTCGATCTCGGCGTACGCGGGGTGGTTGGTGTCCCACTTCGACTCGAACGAGCAGACGCGCCACTTTTTGTTCCGGTAGACGAGTTCGGCCGGGGGCAGCGTCCGGACAGGGTCGGCCGCCGTTCCGTTCCCGAGCACTCCCACGTTGAACTCCCGGCCCCCGACGTACTCCTCCGCCAGCGCCTCCTGGCCATACCTCTCGATCACGTGCCCGACCCGTTTCTTGAGCCCCGTCTCGTCGTCGACGACGCTCTCCTCGGTGATCCCCGCCGACCCGTCCTCGCTGGCGGGCTTCACGATCACGGGGAAGCGGAGACCCGATCGCCCGCGAGGAATGGACGGGTACAGGCGGAACGCCGGGGTCGGGATGCCGAAGGAGAACAGGATGCGTTTCGTGAGTGCCTTGTTGTTGCACACGGTTAAGGGCAGGGGGCTGTTTCCCGTGTACGGAAGGCCGAGAAGCTCGAGGAACGCGGCGCCGTGCGACTCCTTCTGGGCGGAGTTCATCGGGCACTCGCTCAAGTTGAATACCACTTCGGCACCGAAGGCGCGCAGCGACGAGGCGAGGGCGGCGGGGTCCTTTCCGAAGGTGAAGGGCTGGGTGACATGCCCCGAGGCGACAAGCGCGGTCATGACCTGCCGGGCGCTCACGGCTAAGTCGAGGTCGACGCGCATGTGCTCCTCGAGGCCCCGGAGGGTATCCTCCACGGGAGTGTAGAGGATGGCAACCCGCTTCGGAGGGAGGCCCTGGGCCATCACCGGGGCGCCATCCCCAGACGGGACAGCGCACAGGAGAGGATTTCCGACATGAGATCGACGTAGGGAGTCCCCATCCTCTCGGCCATGATCGGAAGGTCGCCGTAACCCGGGGAGAGGCCGGGGAGGGGATTGCACTCGAGGAAATGCGGGACCATCTTCCCGTCGAGCCGGAAATCGATCCGGGAGAAGTCCCGGCATCCGAGGAGCCGATAGATCCCCGTGGCGCATCGCTCGATCTCGGCGACGACGGCAACCGGGAGGGACGGGGGGCAGCGGTATTCGACCTGGTTCTCCCAGTCGCGCTTGACCTCGAGGGAGTAGACGAACTCCTCGGGCCGCACACTCCGGGGGGCGATCTCCATCACCCCGACGATACGGGGCCTTCCGTTCCCCACGATTCCCACGGTCACCTCGGAGCCCGGCACGAACTCCTCCACCAGGGCGCTCTGTCCGTAGGTTTCCGTCACGAATGCAACCATCTTCCTCGCTTCCGCCGGGGAGGCGGCGCGGGAGGCGAGGCGGACCCCCTTGCTCGACCCCTCGAACGCGGGCTTTACGATGACGGGGTACGAGAGCTCCGCCCCGTCCACCTCCGGGGGGGAGAAACAGTTGCGGAAACGCGGTGTGGGGAACCCTTCCGACGCCACGAGCCTCTTCGCGACGGGCTTGTCGAGCGTCACGCAGAGCGTGAGAGGATCGGACCCGACGTACGGGATGCCCAGCATCTCGAGAAGGGCGGGGACGTGGGCCTCGCGGCAACGCCCCCCTTCCCCCTCGGCGATGTTGAAGACGATGTCGGGGCGGCCCTTCCGGAGGGCGTCGATGATCCCGGGACCCGCTCCCAGGCGCACTACCTCGTGGCCCAGGGAGGCGAAGGCGCCGCAGATGTGGCCGACGGTCGCCTCGGAGTCGTACTCCTCGAAGGCGTCCTCCGGCAGGTGCGGTGGCGGATCGGAGGGCTTTACGTTGTAGGCGAGCCCGACTCGCACCGTCTCCTTCTCCTGGCCATCCGCTCGTTTCCCGCGGGGATCAGCGCCTTGATCTCCCCCGTCATGAGCCGGTAGACGTCCAGTCTCGAGGCCGGGAGGTCCGTTTCCGGTTGGGCGGAGGGGCGCCCGTCTTCCCGCGGCTCCTCGTAGCTTACGATGATCCCTTCGTAGTTGCGCAGGATCGTCCGCTGCTCCCCCATGGACAGGATGTAGCTGGGCATGAGCGGGATCTTTCCGCCTCCGCCGGGGACGTCGACCACGAAGGACGGGATGGCGAGCCCCGAGGTGTGCCCCCGGAGGGCCTCCATGATCTCGATTCCCTTCGACAGGCGGGTGCGGAAGTGCTCCAGCCCGCGCACCATGTCGCACTGGAACAGGTAGTAGGGACGGACCTTCGCCTTGAGCAGCTGCGTGTTGAGCTTGCGGATGATCTCGGGGTGGTCGTTGACGCCCTTCAGAAGGACCGACTGGTTGTTTACGGGTACGCCGGTGCGGAGAAGACGGTCGCAGGCCCTTCGCGCCTCGGTGGTGACCTCCCGGGGGTGGTTGAACTGGGTATTCACCCAGATCGGGCCGTACTTCTCCAAGACCGCGCACAGCTCGTCGTCGATCCGCATCGGGAGAACCACCGGGACGCGCGTGCCGATCCGGATGATCTCGACGTGCGGGATCTTGCGGAGCCCCTTGAGGATGAACTCGAGGCGCGGCGTGGGGAGCGTGAGCGGGTCGCCCCCCGAGACGATGACGTCACGGATCTCCTCGTGCCGTCTGATGTAATTGAACATCTTGTTCAGCTCGAATTCCGTCTTCGCGGCCTCCCCGAGGGGCCAGATCCTCTTTCGCGTGCAGTGGCGGCAGTACATGGAGCAGAAGTTCGTCACCACCATCAAACACCGGTCCGGGTAGCGGTGGGTGAGACCGGGGACCGGCATGTCCTTCTCCTCCTCGAGCGGGTCGTCCTCTCCCACCTCCCTCCCGTAGTACTCGTCCGGGGAAGGGATCGCCTGGCGCGCGATCGGGTCTTCGGGATCGTCGAGCCGGATGAGAGACAGGTAGTAGGGAGTGATCGACAGCCGGTAGGCGGCAGTCACCCGCTCCAGGAGGGCAGCCTCGTCGCGGGGGAAGTATCGGAGCCCGGACAGGTCCCCGATGGAGGTGATGCGATGGGAAAGTTGCCACCGATAGTCGTTCCACTCCTCCCTCGTCACCTGGGGCCACGGAAGACCGACGGGGTTGGTGTGGCCGGATGTGCTGCGCAACGGTACCGAATCGTCTTCCCGATTCGTCTCCATATTCCTCCTCGCGTGTTTCCGCTTCTTGGGTTGGTTGCCTGACATCATCTACGGATTCACCGCCCGCTCGCCTTGACCCAGAGGAAGTCGAGAGGGCGCTTCCCCTTGTTCGAGAATGCGAACTCCTGTTCCGCCCGGAAATACAGGCTTTCGCCTTTCCGGGCGATGAAGGTCAACTTTCCCAGGCGAAGGCCCAGCCTCCCGGAAAGGATGAACACGTAGTTTTCCCCCTCGTGCGCCGGTTCGGGCAGCGCCTCCTTCCCCGACCGGATCACCGCGCGGTACGCCACGATGGTCCGGTACCGGCTCTTGGGAAGAAGGGTATGGAAGCTCTGGTACCCCGTGACGTCGGAGGGAAGGGAATCGTTCTTTCGGAAGAGGACCTTCTCCTCGTCGTCCCCGGCGAAAAAGGAGGAGGGTGTCTCGCTCAGCGCCGACAGGATCTCCAGGAGGTTCGCTACCGCCGGGGAGGCCAGGTTCCGCTCGATCTGCGATATGGCCCCCTTGGTGAGCCCCGCCCGCTCGGCGAGATCGGCCTGGGAGAGGCCGTTGATCTGGCGGAGATGCTTGATCCTCGCCCCGATATCGATCATAGAACCTTTTTTTAAACCTCCCGTTTAGTAATCTATCCAAATTGTAGGAAAACGAATTCCCCATGTCAATAGGAATCCAGTCGTATTTGCTAAGATTTTTCATCGGGCGAGTTTTCGCTTCAGGCGCGTGGGAGAGGTTTTCTATACCCGCAAAACCGGGTTTCGCGCGGGTTTGCGCCCGGTCGCCCTCCCCGCGGCCGCCGGTACTTCCGCGGGTTCGCCCCGGGATCGGCGAAATATTTTTGACAGCGCGGGTCGAATCGGAGAAAATAATGACCCTCAAGGTGGGGGAGTAGCTCAGTTGGGAGAGCACCACGTTCGCAACGTGGGGGTCGAGGGTTCAATCCCCTTCTCCTCCACCATCCTTCGCTCTCCGGAAGAGGGATGGTGACCGCCGAAGGTTATGCGAAGGCGGGTGTCCCGTATCGGGTAGATCGACCATCGTTTCTCATCCTCCGGGTTTTCTTCCCGTCCCATGGAAATCTTTACGGAAAGGAGAACCCGCGACTTAAGGGTCGCCGGCAATTTCTTTGTGCGCAAACGCGGAGGTTCCTTACCGGGATGTTGTTCCCTTCGCTGGACGCCTGCCTCATGTTGCCCCCTCCTGCGGATGCTTCGCCGGCAACCGGGGACCCTGGCTCGCCGGCCTCCAGAGATCCATTCCCTCAGATCCCGGCATTCGAGGGCCGCTGCATCCCCGCCGGCTTCGTTGCCCGCCCTCACCGTACCGCGGCGGGTACGCCTCGGCCGGGCGCCTCGCCGGACGGGGCGCATCGACCCTCTCGGTGCACGGCCTCTTCAGGAACGGACCTCTGGATGCCGGGGGGCTCCGTTATCAAACGCTCGCGACCTTGCGCCCGCTTGCTGCCGGTTCCGCTCGCCGGGCAGGATGCCTCGCTCCACAGGCCGCTCCGGGGAACCCCCCGCAGCGCCTCGGGTCCCCGGACGCCCAGCGAACAAGCCATGCGGCGCCTTCCCGGTGCGTACCCTACACCGGGGCGCCATCGGCGGAGCAGCCGAAGGACGGGGGGCCGGCCTCCCGGGCTCCATTCCCGGAGGATCCCGGCATTCGAGGACCGCTGCATCCCTGCCGGCTTCGTTGCACGCCCTCACCGTACCGCTGTGGGTACGCCTCGGTCGTGCGCCTCGCCGTTCGGGGCGCATCGGCCCTCTCGGTGCACGGCCTCTTCCGGAACGGAACCCGAGACGCCGGACGGAGCTTTCCGGGAGGAAGATCAAGCGCAGACTTGCGGGTTCATCGCAAGTCGAGCGACTTCGTCAAGCGACCCCCCTCCGAGGATGCGGAAGCCGATCATGACGCCCCGGCGCAATGACGTATTGTCAAGGCCTCCCCGAGGGTAGTAGGATAGGACGATATACCCTTCGGGAAAGGAGCGGGAATGAGACTTCTGGTCGTCGGTTCGATGGCCTTCGACAGCATCCGGTCCCCCTTCGGGGAGGTGGAGCGGGTGGTGGGCGGCTCCGCCACGTACTTCTCGCTGGCGGCCAGCTACCTCGTCCCCGTGCGACTGGTGTCCGTGGTAGGAACGGACTTTCCCGCGGAGGTGATCCGGACGCTCGCCTCCCGGTCGATCGACCTTACGGGTCTGAAAGTCAGCGAAGGGAAGACGTTCCACTGGAAGGGGTTCTACGAGTACGACCTCAACACGGCCCATACCGTGACCACCGAGCTCAACGTCTTCCGGGATTTCGCGCCCGTCCTTCCGGAGGTGTACCGGGACACCCCCTACGTCTTTCTCGGCAACATCGCTCCCGCCCTCCAGCTGGACATCCTGCGCCAGGTCCGCCGTCCGAAGCTGGTCGCGCTGGACACGATGAACTACTGGATCGAAAGCAGCCCCGGACCCCTGCGCGAGGTCATCGGGAAGGTGGACATCCTGATGGTGAACGAGGGCGAGGTCCGGATGCTGACCGGGGAGTACAACCTGGTCAAGGCCGCCCGGAGGGTGATCGGGTGGGGCCCAAGCAGAGTGGTGATCAAGCGCGGCGAATACGGCGTTCTTCACCTGTCGGACGGCACGATGTTCGCCGCCCCGGCGTACCCCCTCGAGACGATCTTCGACCCGACGGGCGCAGGCGACAGCTTCGCGGGCGGGTTCATGGGATATCTGGCCAGCTGCGGCGACAGGGAGCTCACGGACATGGATTTCCGGCTTGCGACCATGTACGGGAGCGCGATCGCCTCCTACACCGTGGAGGCGTTCAGCACCGAGAAGTTGCAGAACCTCACGCCGGAAGACATCTCGGACCGCCTCGGCTCCTTCCTGGCGCTCACCGAGTTCCGGGTCTGATCGGCCGGCCTCCCGTTCCCGAATCCCGATCGTGGATTACCTCGGCGTGGCATCGGGAAGACCTCCATCCACGGGGATCGTTGCCCCCGTGGTGGGGGTTTGGCGGGTGGCAAAGTAGAGAACCGCCCTTGCCACGTGCGTGGCCGTGATCTTCGCCCGGAGAAGGTTACGGTTGCGGTAATATTCCTCGAGACCCTTCTCGTCCAAGCCTCGTGCCCGCATGCGGTCCGGCCCGACTTCGGCCCACAATCCGGATTTGCGGGCCCCATGGGAGAACACCGCGTCGGGGGATACCATGTTCACGCGAACGCCGATCTCCGCAAGCTCCAGGCTGGCGATGCGGGCGAGCTGATGCGCAGCGGCTTTGGTCGCGCTGTACGCGCTGAACCTTGCGCCCGGCGCAAACACGTTCTTGGTAGAGATCAAGACGATATCCCCTCCGGTATTCTGGTTCCTGAAGTGCCGTGCGGCTTCGGACAGGACGTGGAGCGTTCCGTCGATGTTCACCCGGGTGAGCTTCCGAAAGGCCTCCGGTTCCATATCGGCCAGCGATGAGACGTGCGCAACGCCTGCATTCACGACGAGCAGGTCGATGCCCCCCCACTCGTGAACGACCTGGCCGAATCCTTCGGCCACGGAATCCGGTTCCGTGACGTCGAGAGGGACACCGATGATCCTGTCACCGTATATCCGCGTCAACTCGTCCACCAGTTCGGTCAGGCGATCCCCCGGAAGGTCCGTTGCGGCCACGTGACAGCCGTTTTCCAGGAGCCCCTGGCAGATCCCCGCGCCTATTGCGCCCGCCGCGCCCGTGATGAGCGCCACGGAGCGCTGCAAAGGAAGCTCTTTTCCGGCAAGCTTCGAATGCTGCAGGACGGAGTATTCCATGTCGAAGAGTTGATCCTCGCTCAGGCCCTCATAGGTGCCCATGGCAACGATCTTCGTTTTTGCCGCCAATGTCTGCGCGGTGATATCCCTGACGATTCCGGCTTCCCTGACATCGCTTCCCGCGCATATGGCACCGAGTCCCGGCATGAGAATGACACGGGGCATGGCATCGAATCGTTCGAGCCCGGGGGAAAGTCTTGACGCATGCCGGTCGACATAGTCATCGTACCGCCTCGCATAGTCGGCAATCGCCTTCGAGATCCGCTCCCTGGTCGCCTGACCGTCGTCATCGGGAGGGGGATCGATCCACAGCGGCAGCGCCTTCGTTCGAATCAGGTGGTCGGAAGTCAAGGGGGGTGATACCCCAATCTCCTTTCCCCGATTCGAATCGACAAGACGGAGCACTTCCTCCTTGATCAACGGCCGCAGGATAAACCGCCGGTGCGGCCGATCCGCATCTTCGGTGGGGACGGCCAGCAGTCCTCTCAGGATCGGGGCGATTTTTAGATACCTGTCACGGGCCGTTGAGGGGGATGTGGCCCCCCGGGAGGGGAGGGGTTTCCTCGCTTTCCTTGCCAGGTATTCCTCCGCCCGCGTCACCAGCTCAACGGTTTTCCCGTATGATGCGCGGGCATCGTCATCCCAGGTGAGCAACCCGTGTTTCATCAGCACCATGCCCATGCAATCAGGAGAATCGTCGAACGCGGCGGCGGCGGCCAATGCCAGGGAGAAGCCGGGCTTGACATAGTCGAGTACGATGACATCACCGCCGAGCGCATCCCTGATGAACCCGTCTCCATTGCGCTGATTGGTGAGTGCCAGGATGGCGTCGGCGTGGGTGTGATCGATGTATTTCGCAGAAAGAAAAGCGTGCAACAGCGCCTCGAGGGAGGGTCTTGCTCCTCCGGCATCCAGCCGGTGCGTATGCAGCTCATTCATCATGGTGCCGTCCGGCATTGCCGGAAGCGTTCGCAACCGTTTCAGGTACATAAGATCGAGCCCCACATGCCCATCGGGTTCGATGCTTGCCAAATCGTGTCCCGATGCTTTCACGAAGAGCGCCGGGATGGGCTCGCCCAGGACGTTGGTATACGTCGTCTTGACCGACGTATTGCCCCCCCCGTGGAGCACGAGTTCTTTTTCCTCCCCGATCAGCCTGCTCGTGTAGGTCCGGAGAGCCAGATCCCTTCCACGCCGCTCCCCATATCGGGCGACAAACTCAGACGCTTTTTCTTCCCGCCATCGGTTATTCATCACATTTCCCGCCAGGCTCGTGGGGGCGGCGCATCCTACTTCGTTTCGCTCTTCAGGGTCCGATACACGTCGTACGCTTCCTCGGGGTTCCTATTCTCGTGGACCACTTTTCCAACTGCCTGAATCATCGCGGCGGGGGCCTCGGATTGGAAGATGTTCCTCCCCATATCGACCCCCGCCGCTCCCTGCTGCACGGCGCGGTACGCCATCTTCAAAGCATCCTGCTCCGGCAGCTTTTTTCCTCCGGCGATCACGATCGGAACGGGGCAGGATGCCGTAACGGTATCGAATCCTTCGGCGACATAGTAGGTCTTGACGTATGCGGCTCCCAGTTCCGCGCATATCCTCGCGGCCAGGCGCATGTACTTGGCGTCCCGCACCATATCCTTGCCAACCGCCGTTACCCCCATGACCGGGATGCCGTACCGGTTGCCGATATCCACCAGTCTGGTCATGTTGTGCACGGATTTCGTTTCGTGCTCCCCACCGATGAACACCTGGACCGCCATGGCGGCGACGTTCAACCGAACGGCGTCTTCGATGTCCACGGCGATTTCCTCATTCGAAAGTTCCTTGAGAATGCTGGGGCCCCCGCTGGATCTCAGAACGATTCCTTTCGTGAACGTCGGTGGAATGGTCGAGCGCAATATGCCCCGGGTGCACATCAAGGTATCGGCGTAAGGGAGGAGCGGGACGATCGAGAGATCCACGCGTTCCAGGCCTGCGGTTGGTCCAAGGAAATAGCCGTGATCGATGGCAAGCATCACCGTTTTGCCCGTCTCGTGGTGAAAGATGTTCGACAGCCTGTTCTTGAACCCCCAGTCCCGCGAGTTCGAGCCCCGCAGCGTGAAAGGCTCGCTGGCCATCGGGATGTCCACGAAATACTTTTGCGTATCTTGAATGCCATCCTGATCCGCCATCCCCGATCTCCTTTTTTCCCTTATTAAAAAATTTAGAATAACACCAGCCGAAGTCGATGTCGTGCATAGTGGGCTATTGTACCAACCGTGATCCCCTCCGCACGGGGAAAGGACGATTACAATTATGAAAAAGAAAAAACAAAAATGAAATTTTCTCTCCAGCGAGATGTGAGGAAAGGCCGGAAAAGGAAGAAGATTGTTACGATAACGAAACGGCACGAAACTTGAAGAAAATTATGTCATCGTACTTCCGTGAAAACGGAATCGTTCCCCGGAGTTCCCCTCGCTCCGGGCAGAAGAAACGGCCCTGCGTCCCTCCTCGCAGGGCCGTTCCCCTTTTCCGTTCGCCCTTCCCGGGACGTCGCCCGCGGCTATTGACCCATCCTTTCGGGGAGGAATAGAATTTGATTGCGCGTTCCGCAGGAATCGGTTCTCTGCCCCGGTTGTTCCTGTGCACTTCCGTATGAGGAGAGGATGATGATCAAACTTTCTGCCGCCGCCGGCCTTGCCTGGCAGATCGCCGCCGCGGAAGCGGCCATGGCAAGGCATCCCTTCGTCGAGCGCGAGCACCTGCTGGTCGGCGTGTGCAGCCTTCATAAAACGATGAGCTTCGTCCGGTTCGTCAAGGCGGAGTCCCTCCCGCTGGAACAGATCCGCGTCGAGGCGGACCGCGTCGAGGAGATTCTGGCCGCCATGGGGATATCCAGCACCACCCTGCGGAGGGGGGTCAGGTCCCGGTTTCGGCCCGGCCCGGCCCGGCATGCCGACCAGGTCGTGCACCGCAGTGACGCGTGCAAGGAGATCTTCCGTCGGGGGAAGGAGCTCGCCTTGGAGGCCAGGGCCACGGAAGCCTCCGCGTCTCACCTGCTCGCGGCGATCCTTGCCGCCCCGGGGCCGATCATCTCCGCCGTGCTCACCGGCGCGGGGATCCCGCCGGAGTCGATCCGGACGGAGTTCCTGACAACCCCTCCGAGGGAGGAGAAGCTTCCTCCGGAGGGCGAGGACGTCGGTACGATGGTTTCGCCGCCGGAAGCGGCTGCGACGAACACTCCCATGCTCGACCGGTACGGGCGGGACATCACCCGGGCGGCCCGGGAAGGGCGCCTTTTGCCGTTCGTCGAATCCGAGAGGACGCGGAACACCCTTCGGCAGCTGCTCAAGGTGCTGATGATGCCCACGAAGAACAACCCGGTGCTCGTCGGGGAGGCGGGCGTGGGGAAGACGGCGATCGTCGAGGCGCTTGCCGAGCGCGTTGCCACCGGACGCGACAGGCGGGTGTTGGCGGGGAAGAGGGTCGTGGAGCTTTCGATGGCGGAAATGGTCGCGGGGACCAAGTACCGTGGAGAGTTCGAGGAGCGGCTCACCCGCGTGATCGACGAGATTCGCTCCCATCCGGAGGTGGTTCTCTTCATCGACGAATTCCACACGGTGGTCGGCGCGGGACGGGCGGAAGGCGCCCCGATGGACGCCGGCAACATCATGAAGCCGGCGCTGGCGCGGGGGGAGTTGCGATGCATCGGCGCCACGACGATCACGGAATACCGCCGCTGCGTGGAGAAGGACCCGGCGCTCGAGCGGCGCTTCCAGCCCATCCAGGTCGTCGAGCCGGGCCGGGACGAGACGCGGGATATCCTCGCGGGGCTCCGTGCCCACCGAGAGTCCCATTTCGGCGTCACGGTCACCGACGAGGCGCTCTCCGCCGCGGTGGACCTCTCCCTCCGGTTCGACCACGGGCACTACCTCCCGGACAAGGCGATCGACCTTTTGGATCGCGCCTGCGCCGAGTGCCGGATCCCTCTCCTCTCGCTGGCGCTCGAGGCGGACCAGGACGTCCCGATGGGTGTCGCCGTCGTGCGGCCGGACACCGTCGCTCGCGTCATGGCCGAGAAGTCCGGAATTCCCCTCGAGGTCGTGCGCGGGGAGCTCGCCGGCCTGACGGAGTCCCGGATCAAGGGGCTCGAAGAGTACCTGAACCGGCACATCGTCGGGCAGGAGGAGGCCATTTCCCGGGTGTGCCGGCGTCTGCTCCTGGCGCACGCGGGGCTGGGGGACCGGAGGCGTCCCCTGGGCGTGTTCCTGTTTCTGGGGCCGTCCGGCGTGGGGAAGACCGAGGTGGCCCGGCGCATTTCCTCCTACCTGTTCGCGGATGAGCGGTCGTTCATCCGTCTGGACATGTCGGAATACCAGGACAATTCGACCGTCACCCGCCTCCTGGGGGCGTCCCCGGGGTACATCGGCTACGAGGAGGGGGGGCAGTTGACGGGCAGGCTTCGGACGACCCCGTACTCCGTCGTCCTCCTGGACGAGATCGACAAGGCGGCCCCCCGGGTGTTCGACCTCTTCCTCCAGCTGTTCGACGAGGGGAAGATCACCGACAGCCAGGGGCGGACCCACGACGCGAGGAACGCCATCTTCGTGATGACGGGAAACATCCGCATCGGGAAGGAGATCGGGTTTCACGCGCAGGACGAGGCGGCCGAGGCGGCGCTGACCGTGGCAAGGCAGAGGTTCCGTCCCGAGTTCCTGAACCGGATCGACGAGCAGATCGTGTTTCGCCTCTTACACCGGGAGGACGTCCGGAAGGTCCTGGACATGCAGCTTTCCGTCCTGGAGGAGAACCTGTTCGAGACGTCGGGGCTGACTCTTACGGTGGAACCGGAAGCCCGGGAATGGCTCGTCGAGACCGGGTACAGCGCCGAGTACGGCGTCCGCGAACTGGCGCGGGTGATCGACCGATGGGTCCGGGGCCCGATCAGCGAATTGAGCGCCCGGGGGCTGTTGGGGCGCGACCGGGGCGCGGGAACCCCCGTCCTGGTGAGGAGGGTGGAGGAAGGGATCATCGTACAATAGCCGTCGTATGGAACCACCCGACCCCCAGGGGTATCATAGAGGGGAGGGTATCTTCGCGTCCAACCGTTATGTCCACACGGGAGGAGGGAAGACGATGGCAAGGATCATGTACAGCCCCGCCCACAAAAAGAACGTCACCCGGGAAACCGACCCGTATCTCCCCAAAAAGACCGCCCCATCGGTCAGCGTCTGCCCGGAGTGCCGCGCCATTTGCCGGAACAAGCGCTGGCATCTGGACGAGAAGGAGTTCGCCGCGCTGACCCGCAAGAAGGGAGGCGGAGCCGCGAGGAGGCGCTGCCCGGCGTGCCGGAAGATCGCAGACGGCTTTATCGCGGGGGTGGTCACCATTCGCGGGGGGTTCGCACGAGAACACCGGGAGGAGATCCGGAACCTTGTCCGCAACGAGGAAAAACGTGCGATGGGGTTCAACCCCCTGGCGCGCATCATCCGGCTTACGGAGCACGAGGACGGGTTCGAGGTGTCGACGACGGCGGAAAAGCTTGCCCAGCGGATCGGGAGGGAAGTCCGGAAGGCGTGCAGCGGAACGCTTACGTACAAATGGTCCGAGGATTCGAAACTGCTGCGGGTGAACTGGGTGAGAGAAGCGTGAGGGCGGTCGCAATCCGGAGGACCGGCCCCCCCGAGTCTCTCGAATGCGGGGAAATTCCCCTCCGGGAGGCGGGGGAGGGGGAGATCCGGATCCGGGTGCACCGGGCCGGAGTGAATTTTGCGGACGTGCTGGCCCGGCAGGGGATCTACCCCGATGCCCCGAAACTGCCATTCGTCCCCGGGTACGAGGTTTCCGGGGTGGTGGAAACGGCGGGGCAAGGCGTTACGGGGATGCGTGCCGGAGACCGGGTGGCGGCGTTCACCCGGTTTGGGGGGTACGCGGAATACGCCGTGGCCGACGCAAGGTTTGCTGTTCCCCTGCCGCCGGGTATCGATTTCACCACCGGAGCGGCGGTCCCGGTGAACTTCGCCACGGCCTACCATTGCCTGTTCCACACCGGGCCCCTCCATCCCGGGGACAGGGTGCTGATCCACGCCGCCGCCGGGGGCGTCGGCCTTGCGGCGGTACGGATGGCGAAGGGCGCGGGGGCCATCCTCTTCGGGACAGCCGGCTCCGGGGAGAAAATCGACTTCCTCCGGAGGTACGGGGTCGATCACCCGATCGACTACCAGAGGCAGGACTTCGTGGAGGAAGTGCGCAAGGCGACCGGTGGCGAGGGGGTGGACGTCATCCTCGATTCGATCGGGGGGCGCATGATCGGGCAGGACCTGCGCGTCCTGCGGCCGGGGGGGAGGATCGTGTTGCTCGGCCTGGCCGCCGCCTCGGGCAAGAGCAGGCCCATGATGCTGCGGGAACTGATGAGCGCCCCCCGCCTGCAGCCGATCAAACTCCTCGAGAGCAGCCGGGGGTTCTTCGGGGTCAACATCCTCCGGATATTCGACCACCGGCCCGCGGTGGGCGCTCTCCTGCTGCGGCAGGTATTCGACATGATGGCTAACGGGGAGGCCCGTCCCGTGATCGCCGCGGAAATTCCCCTGGAGAGAGCCGGAGAGGCCCACCGGCTTCTCCAGGACCGCGCGTCGATCGGAAAGATCGTGCTGACCGTACGCGACTGAACCCTGCGTTTCCTCTCCCTCGCTCCGCAGCCTCGGAGGGGGGCTCCGTTCGTGGCTCGCCGTGCGGTGGACCCGCACGGCTGCGCTTAACCTCACTGCGCCCCCACTCCGTCGGCTTGCTGCGCTCTATATCGGGGGACCCTAGGCGATGCGGGGGGGGGTCGACGAGGCGGCCTGTGGAGCGAGGAAGGAATCGCGTCGAGCGGAACCGGCAGCGAGCGGGCGCAAGGTCGCTCGCGTAGCCGAGGGGACCCCCCCCGCGCGCCAGGGGCCCCCGTCGCGGGCAATGGTCCCCGATGGGCGGGGATACTCCACCAACCGTACCATCTGCAACCTCGAGTAGATGTCCCCGCGCTCAGTGCCCGTGCATCTTCTCGATGACCGCGTTCACCTCCTTCTGCGACAGGTACTTGTCGAAGAAGGGGAGGAGATCCTCCTCTTCCTCCTCGAGGTGGACGGACAGGAGAAACTCCAGCCGGACGGCGCTTTTCCAGAACGCGGTGCGGGTCGCCGCCGGTACGGGCCCTTTTGCCGCCGCGATCCTCTGGGCGAAACGGCAGTAGGTGGCGATCTCCTTTTTCAGGTGGACATGCTCCCTGCTCATCGTCGCCGTCGGGCGGCCGTACTTGCGGATCAGTTTGTCCGCCTCCGGGTAGAGCCCTCTCTCCTCTCCTTCCGCGTGGGGAGTGAGGTCGTTCCGCAGGAACTCGATATCCCCCGTCAGGGCTTTCCGGACGGCCGCTCCCGGCCGGCTGGTGAGCGTATCGGCCCGCCGGACGATCGCCTTGAGGCTCTTTACGATTCCCTTGTGGTGGTTCCGGATCCGTTCGGTCTTACGGGGCATGCCCGCCTCCTTCTCTTCGTCAGAAGAGGATTTTTCGGACCACGTTCTCGTTCACGTCGGTGAAGTAGATCGTCCCGGGCACCCCGGCGATCCCGGTGGGCGCGTTCATCAGGGCGACGGAGGGGAGCCCGTTCCTTGTCGTCGCCGCCCCGGGGTCTCCTGCGAAGGTCGTCACGTCCCGCGTCGAGCTGATCCTGCGCACCGCGTGGTTTCCCCGGTCCGCCACGTAGAGGACCGAATCGGCCGCCGCGATTCCGTCCGGTGACGAAAACCGTGCCGAAGCTCCCTGCCCGTCCGCGAATCCCGGTTGGCCCGCGGCGCCTGCGAAGGTGGAGGACGCGCCGGACGGGGTCGCGACGCGCCGTATGTCATGGTTCCCGGTGTCGGCAACGTAGAGGTTGGTGCCGATGGCGGCGATTCCGAGCGGGGAACTGAACCGCGCGGTTCCGCCGGCCCCGTCAGACGATCCCGGCGTCCCGGGGGATCCCGAAAGCGTCGTGACCGCCCCTGCGGTGGTCACCTTGCGGATCGTGTGATTCCCCGTGTCGGCCACGTAGAGGTCGCCCCCGAGCGCCACGATGCCCTGCGGGTTGTTGAACCGGGCGCCGGTGCCGGTCCCGTCGACGGACCCGGTCGCCCCCGGAGTTCCCGCGATCGTCGTTACGAGGCCGCCGGCGGTGACCTTCCGGATCGTGTGGTTCCCCGAGTCCGTGACGAACAGGTCGCCGCCCAGGGCCGCGATCCCTCCCGGGAACCGCAACTGCGCCGCGGGGCCCGTTCCGTCCGCGGACCCCGGCGTTTCCAGGACCCCCGCCAGGGTGCTCACCGTTCCCGCGGAAGTGACCTTGCGGATCGTGTGGTTCCCCGTGTCCGTCACGAACACGTTGTCCCCCACGACGGCGACGCCCGCCGGTATGGAGAAGCGGGCCGTGCCCCCCGTACCGTCGGCCCCCCCCGTCCGCGGTGGGTTGCCGGCGAGGGTGGTCGCGACCCCTGCCGCCGTCACCTGGCGGACGACGTGATTTCCCGTGTCCGCCACGACAAACAGGCTGCTCCCTCCCGGGGCCGTTCCGATCCCCGAAGGGCTGCGGAACAGCGACGCCTGCCCCGTGCCTTCCGCGAACCCGGGGGTCCCCGCGAAGCCCGCCAGGGTCGTCACCACGCCGCTCTGTGTCACGTTCCGGACGGTGTGGTTCCCCGTATCGCATAGGAACAGCGAAGTTCCGTCGCTGGTCATCCCCGAGGGGGACCGGAAGCGGGCCAGCGGCCCGGTTCCGTCCGCCGAACCCGGCGTCCCCGACGTGCCGGCCAGGGTCGTCACGTCCCCGAACGCGGCGGTCACGACGACCTGGCGAATGGTGTGGTTTCCCGTGTCCGCGACATAGAGGAGGCCCGTCCCGATGAGGGCTATCCCCCCGGGGGAGGAGAACCGCGCGGCGGGCCCCAGTCCGTCGGCGGATCCGGGAACACCCGCCTGGCCCGCGAACGTCGTCGTCGCGCCCGACGGAAACAGGCGGCGGACGGTGTGGTTTCCCGTGTCCGCGACGTACAGGCTTGTTGCTCCGTCGAAGGTGATTCCCGCGGGCGAGGAAAAGAGGACGTTTCCCGGCCCGGAGACGTTGTCCGCGGAGCCCGGCGTCCCCGGGCTGCCGGCGAGCGTGGTCACGACGGCGCCTGCGCTGATCCGGCGGATCGTGTGGTTGCCGGTATCGCTGACGTAGAGAGTGTTCCCGTCGGCCACGATCGCGGTGGGAGATCGGAACCGGGCGGCCGCGCCGGTTCCGTCGGCGGACCCGGCGATCCCGAACGCCCCGGAGAAGGTGGTGAGGTTGCCCGCGGCGTCGATCTTCCGGATGACGTGGTTCGCCGTGTCGGCGACGAACCGGTCGGTTCCGACCACGGCCACGCCCGACGGCGAGTCGAACCGGACCGGGTCGGCGGGGGACCCGTCGAAGAAGCCGGGCCCGCCCGCAGCGCCCGCGAGGGCTGCGACCGATGCCGCTTTTCCCACGTTGGTGTCGCCGCAACCCGAAGTTGCCAGGCCGAGGCCGAAAAGAGCCAGCAGAGCGGTATGCCGGAATCGAAACGGGAAAAGAATCATTCCACCCTCCCTTCCGGGATTCTTCCTCCGCTTTCCGGTTTCCCCGATATCTTACCCCTTGGAACGGTCCGTTACGAGGGCCTTACCGAAATCCCGGCCCGCGGGCGGCCGGTTGGCCCCCCGTCGTCGTCGGACGCCCCGGCGTCGCGGATCCGGATGTCCGGGCTCGCGACGGCGCCGAGCATGCGTTTTCTTTCATTGTACCCCGGTCGGGAAATCGTCTATCTTTTCCGTGTGAAGCTTTCGCGATTCGTTCGGAGCCAGGTTCCTGTCCATCCTGCGGACACGAGGGGGGTCCCATGAAAGAGACGCTTATGGTCGGGCTTACGCACATCCACAAGTTCCGCGTCCCGGAGAACAAGACCGTGCCGTACCTGTACCCCGAAGCGCCCGCGTTCCGGGAGATGCCGAAGGTGTTCGCCACCGGCTTCATGATCGGCCTGTTCGAGTGGGCCTGCATCGAGGCGATGGCGCCGCACCTCGACCCCGGGGAGGGGAGCGTCGGTACTATGGTGAACGTCACCCACACGGCTGCCACGCCTCCGGGGATGGAGGTCACCGTCCACGTCCGGTGCATCGGCGTGGAAGGGCGCCGGACGGTGTGGGAGATCGAGGCGAAGGACGAGGTCGAGGGGATCGGGAAGGGGACCCACGAAAGGTTTACGATCGACTTCGCCAAGTTCAACGCCCGCGTCGCGAAGAAGGCGGGGGGAACCCCGTAACGGGGGAAGGCGACGTCCCTCCGCATGCGGGGGGACGTCGCCCCGGTTTCCCCCTCCTCTCCTTCCCGGATCCGGGGAGCCGCATCCGAACTTACCTCTCGGTATATTTTTCCCTTGACAACGGAATCCGTCCTTATATACTTACCGTTCAGTAGGGAACAGGACGGTCCGGGGAGAAGCGTTCCGGGGAGAGACGATGGCGACGGCGAAGGGAAAAAAGACGCGGGTTTCCGATGGGGTGGCGCGCGAAAGGCTCCTGAAAAGCGCCACCTTGCTGTTCACACGGAAAGGATACGCCGGCGCGACCGTCCGGGAAATCGTGGCCGCCGCCGGGGTCACGAAACCCGTCCTGTACTACTACTTCCGGAACAAGGAAGGGATCTATCTCGAGCTGATGCGGGGGGGGTTCTCCCGGTTCGACTCGCTCCTCGAGGAATCCCTCTCGGTGCGGGGAAGCGCGGCGGAAAGGCTGACGCGACTCTGCACGCAGGTGTTTTCCCTTTTCCTGGATCACATCGATGTGGCGCGCGTGATGTACGCCATCTACTACGGGCCGCCCCAGGGGGCGCCGTTTATCGACTTTGACGCCTATCACCGCAACCTCCAGGATGTCGTCCGGGGGCTGGTCCGGGAAGGAATCCGGAAGGGCGAATTCGGGAAGGGGAACGTCGACGACATGATGTGGGCCATCCTCGGCGCCCTGAACGTCGCCATGGAGTCCCGGCTCTGCCAGCCCGGGGATGCGGTCGACCAGGACGGGCTGGGACGGGTGTTGAAGATCATTTACCGGGGTATCGCCCCGGCCGGGAAAAGGGACCCGCGGGGAAGCGATGTTCGGGGGAAAGGGGGCAGGAAATGAAACGGGCGCTTGCATCCGCCGGCGCGCTTCTCATCCTGGCGGCGGGGCTCTCGGGGTGCTCCGCCGATGGGCAGAACAGCGGGAAGGGCGCAACCCCCGCCGGCCGGCCCCCCGTTGCCGTGGAGGCGACCCGCGCCGCCTTGGCCGACATCACCGCGGGGATCGACGTGGTGGGGAACCTGTCCTCGAAATACGACGCCTCCGTGAAATCCGAATTCGGAGGGACCGTGGCCGACGTGTACGTCACCGAATGGGTCCGGGTACAAAGAGGGGCTCCTCTCGCCCGCGTCGACACCCGCGAAGCCGAGGCGGTCCTCAAGAAAGCGCAGGCCTCTCTCGAGATGGCCAGGGCGGCGCTCCTGGAGGCGGAGGCCGCGAGGAACCGGGCAGACCGGGAGTACGAGCGCGCCCTCCACCTGAAGGAAGCCGGGCTCGTCACGCAGCAGAACCTGGACGACGCCCGGACGCAGCAGGAGGCGGCCGCCGCCCGCGTCTCCGCGTCGCAGGCCCAGATCCAGGTGGCGGAGGAGGACATCCGGCATGCGAAGACGCGAATTTCCAAGGCGGTCATCCGGGCACCCTTCGACGGCGTGGTCGCCGAACGGATGGTCAACGTCGGGGAGGTGGTCGGGGAGATGCAGAAGGTCGTGTTCCGCGTCGTCGACAACCGCCTGCTCGATCTGACGGTGAGCGTCCCTTCCGGCGAGATGGGGCTCTTGCGCGTGGGGCAGCCGCTCACCTTCGCAACCGACGCGTTCCCGGGAAGGACGTTCACGGGAACGGTGAAGTTCATCAACCCCGCCGTGAACGAGGCGGACCGGTCGGTGAAGGTCGTCGCCGAGGTCGAGAACCGGCCGGAAGCGTTGAAGGGCGGGCTCTTCGTCACGGGGCGGATCATCACCGGCAAGCGGACCGGCGTTCTCCAGGCGCCCCGGGCTTCCCTCCTGTCCTGGGACGTGGGCGGACGGAAGGCGAGCCTGTTCGTGGTGGCCGATAACGTCGCCCGCTTGCGCGCCGTCGGGACGGGGGCCGTGTCGGGGGACCGGGTGGAGATCGTCTCCGGGCTGTCGCAGGGAGAGCTGGTGGTCACGCGCGGGGGCTTCAGCGTGCGGGACGGCGACCGGGTGAACGTCACGCGGGTGAACGGGGACGCCTGACCATGTTCCTTTCCAACCTTTCCATCAAGCGGCCGATCTTCGCATCGGTCATGATGCTCGCCCTGGTCACGCTTGGCGCCTTCTCCTACAAAAGGCTCGCGATCGACATGTTCCCCGACGTGGAGATCCCCGTGATCACCATCGTCACGAAATATCCGGGAGCGTCGCCGGAGACCGTCGAGCGGGAGGTGAGCAAGCGGATCGAGGAGGCGGTGAACCCGATCGCGGGAGTCAAGCACGTCGTCTCGATGTCGCGCGAGAGCGTGTCCACCGTCATCGTCGAGTTCCGGCTGGAGGTGCGGATCAACGAGGCCTCCCAGGAGGCGCGCGCCAAGGTGAGCGCCATCCGGGGCGACCTGCCCAAGGGGATCGACGAGCCGATCATCCAGAAGCTCGACTTCTCCGCGATGCCCGTCGTCTCGCTGGCCGTCCGCTCGGAGACCCTATCCCCCAGGGAGCTGACCACGCTGGTCGACAAGAGGATCCGACGCCGCTTCGAGAACATCGCCGGGGTGGGAAAAGTCGAGCTCGTCGGCGAATCCCGGCGCGAAGTGAACGTGGACATCGATCCCGTCCGGCTCGAGGCCCTCGGGATGGGGGTCGACGAGGTGATCGCCGGGCTTGCGGCGGAGAACGTCAACACGCCCCTGGGCCGACTCAACCGGAACGGATTCGAATATCCCCTGCGCGTCTCGGGGAAGCCGGAGGCGGTGGACCAGTTCAGGCCGATGGTGATCGCCCAGCGCAACGGGAGGCCCGTCACCCTCGGGGAGGTGGCGAACGTCCGGGACGGAATCGAGGAGCAGCGGTCGCTCGCCCTGGTGAACGGGGTGCCCGCCGTGGCGGTAGACATCCAGAAACAGTCGGGCGCCAACACCGTGGACGTGGTGGACACGGTCGGGAAGGAGATCGGGAAACTCCAGGGGGAGCTGCCCCCGGGGACCCGCATCGAGATGGTCCGGGATGCCTCGATCATGATCCGGGACTCCGTCCGCGACGTCCAGGAGACCCTGGTGCTGGGCGGGATCCTCACGGTCCTGATCGTGTTCTGCTTCCTCAACTCCTGGCGGTCCACCGTCATCACGGGGCTGACGCTCCCCATCTCGGTGATCTCCTCCTTCATCGTCATGAACTTCATGGGGATGACGCTCAACGTCATGACCCTGATGGCTTTGTCCCTGGCCATCGGGCTATTGATCGACGACGCCATCGTCGTGCGGGAGAACATCGTGCGGCACCTGGAGCACGGACAGGACCACTTCGCGGCTGCCCGCGAAGGGACGAGCGAGATCGGGCTGGCCGTCATGGCCACCACCTTCTCCATCGTCGCCGTCTTCGTCCCGGTGGCGTTCATGAAGGGGATCGTGGGGCGCTTCTTCTTCCAGTTCGGGATCACGGTCACCTTCGCGGTCCTCGTCTCCCTCTTCGTCTCCTTCACGCTCGACCCGATGCTCTCCTCCCGCTGGTTCGACCCCGACATCGACCGGACGGGAACGCGGCACCTTTTGGCCCGGGTCCTCGACCGGTTCAACGACTGGTTCGATCGCACGGCGGACCGGTACCGGTCGGTCATCGCGTGGGCGCTGGATCACCGGAAGACCGTGATCGGCATCGCGGCCCTCGCCTTCGCCGCGGGGTTGGGGGTCTTCGTCTCCCTCAAGAGCGAATTTTTCAGCCCTTACGACCAGGCGGAGTTCCAGATCAACTTCCTGTCCGCTCCGGACGCCTCCCTCGACGAGACGCGGGGACGTCTCGATGCCGTGCTTGCGGAGATGGCGAACTTCCCCGGGGTGAAGCACACCTACTCCACGATCGGCGCGGGGGACGCCGGGACGGTGCGGGACGGGATGGTCTACGTGAAGCTCGTGGAGAAGAAGAAGCGGGGAAACAACCAGGAGGAGATCCTGCGGATCCTGCGGGCGCGCCTCCTGGAGATCCCGGGGATCGTCCCCTCGTTCGCCGAGGTGGGCCGCATGACGGGGGAGAAACCCCTCATGGTCAACATACGGGGGGAAGACATCGACCAGCTGAAAGCGTACGCCGCGCAAATGAAACGGGAGCTCTACAAGGTACCGGGCATCGTGGACCTCGAGGCGACGCTGGAGCACGACATCCCGGAATTCCGGCTCGCCGTCCACCGGGAGAAGGCGGTGAGCACGGGGGTTACGACCGGAGACATCGTGCGGACGGTGGGTGCGCTCGTCGGGGGGCAGGCGGTCACCACCTACGAGGACGAGGACGGCGACGCGGTGGACGTCCGGGTGAGACTGCCGCTGGCGCTTCGCCAGGACCCGTCGCAGGTCGAACGGATGCGCCTGGCCGTGCGGAAGGCGGGGGAACCGACGGCGCTCGTGCCGCTGGGGGAGGTGGCCGCCTACAGCATGAGCACCACGCCCTCGGAGATCGACCGGCAGGACCTCACCCGCCAGGTGGTGATCTCCGCGAACCTGGACGGGCTCCCGCTGGGCGAGGCGATGAAGGATGTGCGCAAGGTCGCTTCCGGTATGGACATGGCCCCCGGGTACCGGGTCGTCTTCTCCGGCGAGGGCGAGGAAATGGTGGAGTCGTTCGGCTACATGGCGGAGGCGCTTCTCCTTGCCGTCATCTTCGTGTATTTGATCCTGGCGGCCCAGTTCGAGTCGTTCATCGATCCCTTCTCCATCATGCTCTCGCTCCCGCTGTCCGTCGTCGGGATGGCGGGGATGCTTTTCCTCACGGGGGACACGATCAACATCATGTCGCTCATCGGGCTCATCATGCTGATGGGGCTCGTCACGAAGAACGCGATCCTGCTCGTGGACTACTCGAAGGTTCTCCAGTCGCGCGGGATGGACCGGCGGGAGGCCACCATCACGGCGGGGCGGACGAGGCTTCGTCCCATCATGATGACCACGCTTGCGATGATCTTCGGCATGCTTCCCCTGGCGCTTGCCCTGGGTCCCGGGGGGGAGATGCGGGCGCCGATGGCCCGCGCGGTCATCGGGGGATTGATCACGTCGACCTTTCTCACCCTTCTCGTGGTCCCCGTCGTCTACACCGTGCTCGACGACGTCGGTGCGTGGATCCGGCGGAAATGGGGAGGAAAGCAGGAGGTGCGCGGATGAGCAGCGAAAAAACGGTCGCGCGGGAGAAGGGGGTCACGGCGCTTTTTGCGGCCCTCGTCCTTGCCTGGGTCCTGGCGGCGGTCCCCGTCGCGGCCGGGGAGGGGAAGGGACCCGAGATCCTGACCCTTCCCGACGCCCTCCGTATCACCTACGAGAAGAACCGGGACATCGGGAAGGCCCGGGAATACCGGAACCTGGTCGAGGGCAGGTACGTGGAGGAGCGCGCCGCTGCCCTTCCGCAGGTCACGGTTTCCGCGTTCGCCTCGCGGAATCACGACGAGAGCCAGAAGGCGTTCGGGGGGGACTTCATCCCCGTCGAGCAGGACAACCGGGGGGTCGAGGCTGGGGTCTCTCAGGCGCTCTTCACCTGGGGGCAGGTGGGCGCCGCCATACGGGCCGCGAAGATCGGGCTGGCCACCGCCGACGACCAGCTTCGCCTGTTCCGGCAGGCGGCCGCAAGAGACGTGACCGCCGCATTCTACGACATCCTCCTGGCCAAGGAGTTATCCGGGATCGCGACGCAGAACCTGGAGCAGAAACTTCGGCACCTGGATGAAGCGCGCAGAAAGTTCGCGGCCGGCACAGCCACCGACTACGACGTGCTGGCGGCCGAGGTGGCCGTGGAAAACGCCCGCCCCGAGGTGATCCGGACGGAGAACCTGGTCCGGCTCTCCCGCGAGAGGCTCCGGTTCCTCCTTGGGAGGGACGGCCGGGAGGTCGACGTGAGCGGGACCCTCGTGGCCCCCGTCACGCCCTACCCTTCGTTCGAAGAGTCCCTTCCGGTCGCATTGCGGAACAGGCCGGACCTGTCGGACCTTCGCCACCGCACCGGCGTCGCCGGGGAACTGGTCAAGATCGCCAGCGCGGGCGACAAGCCGCGCCTGGACCTCAAGGCGGGGTACGGATGGAGGGAGCTCGACGCAGGGCACTCCGACGCCGACGGAAAGGTGTGGACGGCGGGCCTGTTCGTCACCTACCCTGTGTTCGACGGTCTTCGCACGAGGGGAAAGGTGGCCCAGGCGAAAAGCGATGAGCGAACCTTGCGGATCGGCGAGGCAAAACTCCTCGATTCGATCGCGCTGGAAGTTCGCGGGGCGATCGACGCCGTCCAGGAGTCCGGCGAGATCGTCAAGGCGCTCTCCGGCACCGTCGCCCAGGCGGAACGGCTGGTCACGATGGCCGAAAAGGGATTCGAGTTCGGGGTCAAGACCCGCCTGGACGTGGACGACGCGCAGATCAACCTCACCCAGGCGAAAGGGAACCTCGCCCGTGCGCGTCGCGACTATCTCGTGGCGCAGGTAACGCTTCGGTACGTCATGGGAACCCTCGGGGAATCCGGGTAACCGGCCATCGATTTCCGTTTGCCCGTTTCCCTGCGGCAGCTCGCGGAATAAGGCTTTGCAGGCAACTTCGGCGGCCGATCCGTCATCGTTACAAGAGGAGGCGGAAACGATGGAGATCGATGTCAACGTCCGTGTGGCCGGCGGCGCGGGGCAGGGCGTGCACACGGTGAGCAACCTGCTCGCGAGGATGGCGGTGGCCGCGGGGTACCATTTTCACGTCACCCAGGATTACATGAGCCAGATCCGGGGGGGAAGGAACTCGCAATCGGTCCGGATCGGGTCGGACCCTGTCCGCGCGGGGCGGGTGGAGGCGGACATCCTTCTCGCCATCAACCCGGACCACCTGCCGCACGTTTTTCCCGCGGTCGCGCCGGGCGGGTTCGCCCTGGCCGACATCCCTTCCGCCGAACCGCCGCTTTTCGCCGCTCCGCTGAAGGAAATGGCCGTGCGTGCGGGCAGCCCCATCCTCGCGAACGTCGCGGGAGTCGGCGCGGTCGCGCATGCGCTGGGAATCCCGCCGGAAACCGCGGACGCCGTTTTCGCGGCCGATTTCCGGGGGGACTTTTTCGATAAGAACCGGACTGCCCTCCGGCTGGGCGCGGAATGGGCGAAGGACCACCTGTCGAAGGAGGTCGTGGAAAGGTTCCGTCTTCCCGTTCGATCCTCCGCCCCGCGGATCATCCTGTCGGGGAACGAGGCGCTCGCGCTGGGCGCGATCGCAGGGGGGTGCAAGTTCGCCGCCGGGTACCCTATGACCCCGGGAACCGGAATCCTGTCCGTGCTGGCGAACGACGGCCCCATGGTCGGGCTGGTGTTCGAGCAGGCCGAGGACGAGATCGCGGCGATTACGATGGCCATCGGAGCGGCCTACGCAGGCGCCCGTTCCCTGGTTGCCACGTCGGGGGGCGGGTTCGCGCTGATGGTCGAGGCGCTGTCGCTCGCGGGCATGATGGAGATGCCGGTGGTCATCGCCCTGGCGATGCGCCCCGGGCCGGCCACGGGCATGCCGACGCGAACCGAGCAGGGGGACCTCGAATTCGTGCTGTCCGCCGGACACGGCGAGTTCCCCCGCCTCGTGCTCGCCCCGGGATCCCCCGAGGAGGCGTTCGACCTCGCGCAGCACGCGATGGACCTGGCGGAGGAGTTCCAGGTGCCCGCCCTCCTGTTGACCGACCAGTACCTCGCGGACACGGTCGTGGACGTCGACCCCGATGCCTTTTCCGTCCGCCCCGTCCGGCGGCACATCGTCCGGGGCGATTCCGTGCCGCGCACGGGGGACGGAAGGTACCTCCGCTACGCGACCACCGGGAACGGGGTCTCCCCGATGGCGGTGCCGGGGGAGCCCGGGATCACCGTCGTGGCCGACAGCGACGAGCACACGGAGGACGGGCACATCACGGAGGATCACGCGACGCGCATCCGGATGGTGGAGAAGCGGCTTCGCAAAGGCGCGATGCTGGCCGGGAGGACCCTCCCCCCGCTTTTCGCCGGACCGCCGAAGGGGGACCTGCTCCTGATCGGCTTCGGGTCGACCAAGGACGTGATCGAAGAGGCCCGGCAGATCCTGGCCCGGGAGGGGCGGTACGCGGCCGCGGTGCACCTGCGGCAGGTGTGGCCGTTCCCGGGGGAGGAGCTCGCGGGGATCGTTCCCCGGTACAAGACGGCGCTTACGGTGGAGAACAACGCGACCGGGCAGCTGGCGCGGCTGATCCGTCGCGAATGCGGCGTGCGGGTCGACGGGACGATCTCGCGGTACGACGGCCTTCCCTTCACCCCGGAGGGAGTGGCTTCAGAGGCAAGGAGGCGGGTATGGGAGAAAAATTCGATACCGGGGTAGAAAACACGTGGTGCCCCGGGTGCGGCAACTTCGGGATCCTGAACGCGGTCAAGAAGGCGCTGGAGGCGACGGGGAAGGAGAAGCACGAGATCGTGCTCGTCTCCGGGATCGGACAGGCGGCCAAACTCCCGCATTACGTCGACGTCAACGTGTTCAACGGCCTGCACGGCCGGGCCCTGCCCGCGGCGGCGGCGATCAAGATGGCCAACCCTTCGCTTACGGTTGTCGTTACGAGCGGGGACGGCGACATCTACGGCGAGGGCGGGAACCATTTCCTCCATAACATCCGCAGGAACGTCGACATCGCGCTGTTCGTCCACGACAACCAGGTCTACGGCCTGACCAAGGGGCAGGCGTCCCCCACGAGCAACGTCGGCTGGCCGGGTTCGCTCCAGCGGGCGGGTGTGATCTCGGAGCCTTTTCCCCCGCTGGCGGTCGCCATGGCGCTCGGGTGCGGATTCGTGGCGCGCGGGTTTGCGGGCGACCCGGACTTCACCGCCGACCTGATGCTTCAGGCGATCCGCTTCCCGGGCTTTGCCTTCGTCGACATCCTGCAGCCGTGCGTCACCTTCAACAAGAAGAACACGTACTCGTGGTACGGGAAAATGGCATACAAGCTGCCACCCGATCATGACGTGACCAACCGGGGAAAAGCCTTCGAGCTGGCGCTCGAGTGGGAGGAAAGGATACCCTTGGGGGTTCTGTATCGGAAGGAGAGGCCCACGTTCGGGGAGATGCATCCACAGATCCCCGGTCCGCCTCTTTCCGATCGCGATACTCCGGAGGAGACGGTCCGCGGTCTGCTGCGCCGGAGATTGACCGCGGCCGGGTGATCCCCCCTCGGGTCACTTGCCCGGGGCAGCCTTGCTTACCGCCGCTTCCCTGGCGACGATCTTGTCCCACAGCCGGCCGAAGAAGCCGATCCCCCCGATCAGGAGCAGGGAGGCGGTCGCGAACGCCGCGGAGTGCCAGAGCGTGAGGGAAAGGAACATCTTCGACCCGTAGGACAATAGAAGCCCGTACGTCCCGATCCCGATGTACATGTACGCGCAGAGGTGGAAACAGAATATGACGAGGGATTTCGGAAGGGTTGTCACCTGGTTGTCTCTTTCCGGGTCGCCCGGGAACGTTCCTGCAGGGGAAGAAGACGGGACAAGCAGGGAAAGGATCCGGGGATCGTCCCTTGTTTTATTTTTTTAGACAGGACGAGTCGCCGAATGGTTTCAGTTTCTTCGGAACCCGCACGATTTCCCACCGGCATGTTTTCTTGTGCTACTCTGCCAGGGAGCCTACCCTCCGCGGGGCGTGACGCGGATACGACCGTACCGGCGGATGCCGCGCCGCGCTGCGGGAGCGGTACCGAACGAGGGGACCACCGATTCCGATCATGGATCTGCTCTCCGTACTTACGCTGATTGTGGCCGCAGCGACCCTCGTCGCCGTCCTCCTTCGCCGCACGGGCCCCCTGCAGGACCGGCTGGACCGGATGGAAAGGGGTTTTTCCGACGCGCTCCGTTCGAGCTCCACGGATCTTGCGCGGGGGCAGGCGGATGCCATGGCCCGGGTCCGCCAGGAGGTTTCGGAAAACTTCCTCCGGGGGGTGGACGATATCTCCCGGCGGATCGAGGAGAAGCTCGCCGAGATCCGGGGGGAAATGGCGCGCGAGCTGTCCGAGACGGCGGACCGCAACATCAAGGGGTTCGACCAGGTTGCGACGCACCTGAAGGAGCTCGGACAGGCGACGGGGCAGATGGTCCTCCTGTCCCGCGACATCGGCCAGCTCAACGTCCTGCTCACCCAGCCGAAGGCGCGGGGAGCCTTCGGGGAGCTTACCCTCTCGCAGATGCTGTCGGACCTGTTCGGCTCCCATACGGAGATGTTCGACCTGCAGTACCTGATGGAGTGGGGGGAGCGCGCCGACGCGGCGATCTTCGTTCGACCCGACCGGAGCCAGTTCGTCTGTGTCGACGCCAAGTTCCCCATGGCGAACGCCCTGCCCATCCTGGAGGGGGAAGGAGACGAGGCCGCGCGCAGGGAGTACGAAAAGGCCTTCGCGCGGGATGTCCTGGTCCAGGCCGAGTCGATCCGCGCCAAATATATCCGGCCCCCCAAGACGCTCGACTTCGCGTTCCTCTTCGTCCCCGCGGAGTCGGTCTATTACCTGCTTCTTCGCAACCGGGCCCTGCACGAGCAGCTGTTGCGGCTCCAGGTGATCCCCACGTCCCCGAACAGCTTCTTCGCCTATCTCCAGGCGCTGGCGTTCGCGTTCCGCGGGTTCAAGATCGAGCAGAAGACCCGGGAGATCCAGGACCTGCTGGAACGGGTGGGGAAGGACTTCGAGCGGTTCGCCGACAACTTCCGGATTTTCGGGCGGCACCTGGACAACGCCCAGGCGAAGTACATGGAGTCGTTGCGGGATGTCGAGAGGTTCCGTGCGCGGATCGGATCGCTGCGCAGCGGGGAGGAGAAGCTCCCGGAAGGGTGATGCCACCCCTCCGGGAACTACCTCGCGATCCTGGACTGGAGTTTTCCCCGGAGCCGGAACGTGGCCTGCGAGTGCAGCTGGCAGATCCTCGGCTCGCCGAGGCCGAATATCGCGCCGATCTCCTTCATCGTGAGCTCTTCGTAGTAATACAGTGCGATCAGCTGTTTCTCCCTCTCCGGCAGAAGGTCGATCGCCTTGGCGAGCACCTCCCTGAGGTCCCGGAGGAGGTTATCCTCGAGAGCGTCGTTTTTGGCGGCCTCGGACAGGATCCTCTGGACGTTGGCGCCGGCCCCGCTGTACTCGTCCTGGGGCTCGTCCAGCGAGAAGACGGAGAGACCGGAAAAGAGCGCCAGCTGTTTCCGGAGCTCCGCAACCGAGATCTTCAGTTCCTTCGCGACCTCCTCTTCCCCGGGAGGACGGGCCAGGAGGGCCTCCAGCCGCGCGTAGGCGTTCTGCAGCCGGTTCGAGTTCTGTCTCGCGGCGCGGGAGAACCAGTCCATCTCGCGGAGGTAGTCGAGCATGGCGCCACGGATGCGGAATTCGGCGTACGTCTTGAACTTGATTCCCCGGGAGGAGTCGAACTTGTCGGCGGCGTCCAGCAGTCCCACGACTCCCGAGCTTACGAGGTCGTCCATCTCCACGTTCGGCGGGAGGCGGAGTTTCAGGATGCTGGCGTGATACCGGATTCCCGGAAGGAATTCGTTCACCAGGGCCTCGCGGTCGGGGAAAGACGGAGGCTTCGCAGGGAGACGTTCCGTGGTTCGAAGAGCAACGTTTCTTCCCATCGTATCCCTCCCTTCTGTGGCATACATGGCGAAAAAGGGATGGCTACGTTGGGAGCAATATGCGTGCCGGTAAGAGTGTGCAGCTAATAACTTGAAATATCTAAGGAATTTCCAACAAGAAAATGCGGGTAGGGGAAACGCCGATGTCAAATATTTGTCAGGGGGGCGTCCGCCTGACAATTAAGGGCCGTGCAGCCTCTTCCGCTTGAGCATTTCGAGGAGAGTCGTCCGTTTCAGTCCGAGGAGGGCCGCTGCCTTGTTCCTGTTCCCGCCGGAAAGGGCAAGGGCTTGCCGGATGAGGTGGTTTTCGAAGTCCTCCCTCGCCTTCCGGAAATCGAGCCCGCCGTTTCGCAGTTTCTCCGCAGCCTCTCGCCCGGGTCTGTCCCCCCCCCGAAGCATCGCCGGGGGAAGGTCATTTTTCTCGACCCATCCCCCCCCCCGGGACAAGACGACGAGGCGTTCCACCAGGTTCTCCAGCTCCCTCACGTTCCCGGGCCAGGCGTATCGTTTCATGGCCTCCATCGCGTCCGGTCGAAATCCCTGGACTCCTTGCCCGCTCTCCGGGGCGTATTTCCCGAGGAAATGTCCGGCCAGGACCGGGATGTCATCGGTGCGTTCCCGGAGCGGGGGCAGGTGGATGGGGATGACGTTGAGCCGGAAGTACAGGTCCTGCCGGAAACGGCCCGCGGTGATCTCCTTCTCGAGATCCTTGTTCGTCGCCGCGATGACGCGTACGTCCACGTCGACCGCCTTCGTCCCCCCCACCGGGGTGAACGACTGTTTCTGGAGCACGCGGAGGATCTTCGCCTGGAGGGGCGGGCTCATTTCCCCGATCTCGTCCAGGAAGATCGTTCCCCGGTGCGCCGTTTCGAACCTGCCGGTCCTCGCGATGTGGGCCCCGGTGAAGGCGCCTCGTACGTGCCCGAACAGCTCGCTTTCCAGCAGTTCGGCGGGGATGGCGGAGCAGTTCACGGGGACGAGCATCCGGTCGGCCCGGTTGCTGTTGTAATGGATGGCCCGGGCGATGAGTTCCTTCCCCGTGCCGCTCTCCCCCAGGATGAGGATCGTCGAGTCGCTTCCCGCCACCTTCGCGACCAGGGACAGCACCTGGCGGATCGGCTCGCTGATCCCGATGATGTTTTCGAACCGGTAGCGTCCGATGGCCTGTTGCTTGAGATGGATGTTCTCCTTCTTCATCTCCGTCATCTCGAGCGCCCGGTCCACGAGATGAACGACTTCCACCACCTTGAACGGTTTCGTGATGTAGTGGAAGGCGCCGAGCTTCATGGCCTGGACGGCATTCTCCACCGTTCCGTACCCCGTCATCAGGATGACCTCGCAGTTGCCGAGGGTCTTTTTCGCGTGGGAGAGGACCGCGAGGCCGTCCCCTCCCGGCATGACGAGGTCCGTGAGGACGACGTCGATGTCGTGCTGGTCGATCAGCCCAATCGCCTCGGTTCCGGAGCGGGCAGCGTGGATGTGAAGATCCGGCCGGGAGAAGACGCTCAGAAGAAGCTCGAGGATATGTTCGTCATCTTCCGCAATGAGAAGGGATTTTTTCATCGGGGTAATTTTACCCTCCGGCGGTCGCGGGACGGAAGGTCAATCTTTCGGGGCCGGGTAAAGTTTTCCGGGAACGTGCCGATATAATTTTTATGCGGATGCCATCCCAGGGAGCCTTCCAGTGAACAGTCCGGGTGCAGGCGGGAAAAAGGGGAACGGGTCGGTGCCGGGAGGGAAGGAGTCGACCCGCCAGAAACGGATCGACCTGCTCCGGGAGAAGGTGGAGAAAGGGACCTACCGCGTGAATCCGAAGAAGGTGGCGGACAAGATGGTGGAGGACGCCGTTCGCCTGATACGCTCCCGGGGCGGGTCGGGGTAATCCAGCGGCTTTCCCCTGCATCCTGCCGTCGTTTGGGATACAATCTTACAAAAAGGGAATCCGGAAAGAGAACGGGTGCGCACCCCTTTCGAGAAGGTTCTCCGGCAGGCCATCGACGACCTTCCCGGGATGTTCCGCGAGGCGCTCCGGAACGTGGCGATCGTGGTGGAGAACCGGCCCCCGGACTGGCTTCTCGAGGAGCTCGGCATACCGCCCGGGGAGACGCTCTACGGTTTCTACCACGGCATCCCGCTGCCCGAGCGGTCCGTTCTGGACTCCGGGAACCTGCCTGACAAGATCTCCGTCTACCGGGGCCCTCTCGAGGGGGATTTCCGGGACCCCGGGGAGCTCGCCCGACAGATACGGACGACCCTCCTCCACGAAATCGGACACTATTTCGGAATGGACGAGGAGGACCTTTCCCGGCTCGGGTACGAGTGAATGTGATATACAAAAGGGAAGGGAGACTGGAAATGTACGTATTGCGCCGCTGGTTCCACGATGGCCCCCACCGCCCCGAACTCGTCCTGGTCCACTACACGGCTTCCCCGGAGGGTTCTCCCGGGGTCGTCCTCTTTCGCTCCACCGCCGTGGTGGTGCCGTCGGGGACTCCCGGGACGCGGCAGGCCCGCCTGTTTCTTCCCCGGCCACCGGACGGAGGCCGGCTGCGGGCGTGCTACTTCTTTTCGACCGTGGGGGGAGGCAGGGAATGGTTTTCCCCTCCGTACGAGGTCGTTCTCCCGGGACCCGCCACCGACGGGGACGTGAGCGTGATCGAGGAGGAGGGGGAGGGAAACACCCTGCCGGCGGCGGGGCGGGGAGTGTTCCGGCTCGCGCTTCCCCTCCGGCAGGAGGAACCGCGGGCGGGAACCGTCCGGTACGGATTCGGCGCCATGCGCAAGAAGCCGTCCGTCTCCCTCTGCCGGGCCCGGGTGCCGATCGCGGGCGGGGAAGCCCCCGTGGTGGAAATCCCCGAGGCCCTGTCCGTTTTGAAAAACCGGCCGATGCCGTTCTTCCTGTACCACGTGTCCGAAAGAGGAACCGTTCCGGTCGCCGACAAGATCAACTGCGCCAGGATCACGATCCGGGACGAAGAGGGGGACATCGTCTGCGCCCGTGCCCTGTGGGGAGACCGGTCGTGGACCGCCCACAACATCACCGTGATGGAAGCCAGGAACTTCGCCTCCGCGGAAGGTAAGGCGTCCGGGTACTTCCACGCCGTCGACCGGGATGCGTATCTGCGGGCGAGAACGGCCGCCCTCGCCGGTCACCCCCTCCCGAGAACGTTCGAGGGGTTCGTGTTTGGCCCTTCGGGGAGCGTTGTGGAGTATTGCTTCCAGTTTCTCCGGCATCGCGCGGGGGGGGCCGTCTCGTCCTGGATCAACTCCCCCTCCGGCGGGAACTGGACGATCACGCTATAGCATTTCCCCCAGGGCCGCGAGGAGGGCTCCGATCTCGTCGTCGGTCCCCACGGTGATCCGCAGGCACCCGGCGAGCCGGGGCGTGTCGAAATACCGGACGAGGATCTTCTTTCGCTTCAGTTCCTCGTAAACCGGCCTCGCCGACCTCCCCCGGGCACGTTTCGCGAGAACGAAGTTGCTCTGCGAGGGGAAAGGGGAAAACCCCAGGAACGGGAGCGCGGAGAGAAGCGTCGCCCGGGTCTTGCGGATCTTCGCGGCGTTTTTCTCCATCCATCCGATGTCTTTCAGCGCGGCCTCCCCCGCGACGACGGCAAGGCGGCCGAGGTTGTAGGAGTCCCGCACCTTGTTCAGTCCCTCGAGGATCGCCGGGTGTGCGAACCCGAGGCCGATCCGCATCCCGGCAAGGGAGAACGACTTGGAGAACGTGCGGAGCACGATCACGTTCTCCTTCTCCCGGGCGAGAGAAAGGGCCGACTCCGCGGCGAAGTCCGCGTACGCCTCGTCGATGACGAGCATTCCCGGCACCCGGGCGGCGAGATCGGCCAGGGCGCCTGTCGGGACCGACGTTCCCGAGGGCGAGTTCGGGCTGGCGACGATCGTGACCTTTGCCCGCCTTTTCGCAAGGTCCGCCGGAAGGGAGTAATCCTCCGGATAGGGAACGCCCGCGATTCTCCCTCCCTGGATCCGGACCAGCGTGTCGTAGAGGGTATACGTCGGGGTAGGACAGCACAGCGTGTCCCCCTCCCCGACGAAGGCGCGTGCGATCATCGCGAGCAGCTCGTCCGAGCCGTTCCCCGCGATCACCCGGGAGAGATCGAACCCGTAGGTCAGGGCGGCCTGCCTCCGGAGTCTCGTCGACTCCGGGTCCGGGTACAGCCGGAGCGAGGCGTCCGCCTCCGCCCGTATGGCCCGCCGGACCGCGGGGGACGGAGGGTACGGGTTCTCGTTCGTGTTGAGCTTGATGAACCCCCGCTCCTGGGGTTGCTCCCCGGGAAGATACCCCTCCATCCTCGCGATGGTTCTGCGGAACGGGATCTTCATCGGATTGCTCCCCGCCTGCGCCCGGGGAAGAACTTCCCGCCGAGCCTCTCCCAGGAGGGAAGAGACCTCGTGACGGTGTCGGGGGAGACGCAGTAGGCGATGCGGAAATGCCCTTCCCGCCCGAATCCGCGCCCCGGGACCACCAGGATGTTCTCCTCCCGGGCCGCCGCGACGAACTCCATCTCGTCCCGCGAAGGCGACCGGGGGAAGAGATAAAAGGCTCCCCCCGGGGGAACGACGACGAACCCGGCCGCCGAGAGAGTCGCAAGGAGGGCTTCCCGGTTCGCCCGGTACACGGAGAGGTCCGGCACAAGGTCCTGGGCCCCGGCCACGGCCCTTTGCATGAGCGAGGGGGCGTTGACGAACCCCAGCACCCGGTTGCAGAACACGCAGCCGTCCGCCACCTCCCCGGCGTCCGCGGCGCGCGGGCTCACCGCGAGATATCCGATCCTCTCCCCGGGGACGTTGAGGTCCTTCGAGTGGGAGTGGGCGATGAGAGTGTTCCGCAGGGAGGCCGCCGGGGGGGAGAAGGAGAACCCGGGGTAGACGATCTTCCGGTACGGTTCGTCGGACAGGACATAGACGGGGTTTCCCGTCCGTTCCTCCCGTTCGGCGAGCGTCGCGTCGAGCGCGGCCAGGGCGTCCCGGGGATAGACCGCCCCCGTCGGGTTGTTCGGCGTGTTGAGGATGACGGCCTTCGTCCTGTCGGAAAGCGCTGCCCGAATCTCCCCCGTGTCCGGCTGGAAGTCCTCCGTGGACTCCGCCACGACCGGGATGCCGCCGGCGTTCCGGATGTAGAAGAGATATTCCACGAAGTACGGGGCGATGACGACGACCTCGTCTCCCGGGGAGAGGATCGCTCGCAGCGCCACGTTCAGCGCGCCTGCCGCCCCCGTGGTCATAAGCACGTGGTCCGCGGTGAAGGGGAGACCGGTCGACCGCGCAAGAGAGTCCGCGACCTTCTTCCGCACGTCGGGGAACCCCGCGTTCGGCATGTACCTGTGCAGGTCGGGGGGCGGATCGGTCGTAAGCTTCCGGATCTCCCCTAAGAGTTCATCGGGAGGGGAGCCGTACGGGTTTCCCAGGCTGAAATCGAACACGTTGTCGGGACCCTTCTCCGCCTTCAGCCGGGCGCCCTCCTCGAACATCTTCCGGATCCAGGATCCCTCCCGGATCGCATCGCGGACCTCGGCGGATACGGGCATGACCTCTCCTTGCGTTGTCGCCTGTTCCCGGGGTGGCGCCGGGACACTTCACGATACGGCAGGGCGGACGGTTTTTTCAAGGGGGTCGGGGGAAGAAGAACGTAGTACATTGGTGGGAAGTAATGATGGATCCGGAAAAAACCGGAACGGGGGAAATATGGGGAAAACGCTGCGTGTTATCCGTGTGGCTCTCATCCTTGCTGCGGTTGTCGGGGTTTCCGGTTGTGTAAGCGGAAAAGTTCTGACCCTGCCGGGGGACCTGGAGCGCCCCGAGAAGAAGGGAGCCGCGAAGGGGACCGAGGGTTCCCCCGCGGTCGCCGTACTCGATTTCACCTTCGCGGGCGACCCCTCCTACGAGGTCGGACGCGATTTCGACCATGTCCGAATGATCGTCTGGAAGAGGGACCCCGGCAAGGCGATGCCGGACCTGATCGCCGGCGTTCTGAAGGAGAAGGGGGTGCGCTCCGTCCGCGTGTCCGGCGAGTCGTCGGTCCCCGCGGACGCGGTCGCGAAGGTTTGGGGGAGCGTGGACCGGTTCCGCGTCGATGCAAGAAAAACCGGATCCCTGAAAATGAAGGTCGAGTCGGCGGCGGTCGTTTCCGTGACGGTGCGCGGGTCGGGAGGGAACGTCCCGGCAGGGTGGAGCAGCACCGTGGCTTCCGATTATTCGACGACGGACCCGCTGTTCGTCACGCCCGAGGGGGTCCGGAACGCGCTCAACGGCGCGGCCAACGCGGTGGCCGAGGAGACGGTGCGCAGGCTGATCGCGGCCGGTGTCATCGCGCCGCCCCCCGAGGCGCCTGCCGGCCGTCCGGAGGAACAACCTCCCGCCGAAGCGGGGAAAGAGGGAAAGTGATCGTTCGAAGACGGGCTGCGTGACGGATGGGGCTTTCCTGGACAGACCGGGTGGAGGACGTTTCCGCGCACGAGTGGGATTCCGTCCTCGTTCGCTCCTTCCGTCCCTCCCCCTTCCTCTCCCGCCACTTCCTGGCCCCGTGGGCGAAGACGTTCGCCGCCGGCCACCCCAAGCGCATTTACCGCTGGGAACGAAACGGAGAGACCTGCGGGCTGTTGTTTCTCTGCCTGTGCGAAAGCGCGAAAGGATGGGAGCTTCTCGGCGGGGAGCAGGTCTCCGACTCGCTGGACGCCGTGGTCGTTTCCGGCAGGGAGACGGAGTTCTGGTCCGAGTTCCTCTCCTCCTCGCGGGATTTCCTCTCCTCCGGTCCCCTCCTCCTGCCGAACCTCGTGGACGGGTCCCCTTCGATCGCCTGCCTCCCCCGGCTGTGCGCCGGACTCGGACTTTCCTTCCGTCTGGAGGAGATGGACCGGTCCCCGTATGTCCCCCTTCCCTCCTCCTTCGGAGAGTACCTCCTGCTCCTGGGGAGGAAGGAGCGGCACGAACTGCGCAGGAAGATGCGGAGGGCGGAGGAAACGACGCCGGGATTGTCCTACCGCGTGACCCGGACGAGGGAGGAGTTCGATCGGGATTTCCCGTCGTTTCTCGCCCTTCATCGAAAAAGCCACCTGGAGAAGGCGGATTTCATGGACGACAGGATGGAGGGGTTCTTCCGCGAGATGGCCGAAGGGTTCCTGTCCGCCCAACGGCTGCGTCTCGCGTTCCTCTCCGGCGACGGGGAGGATCTGGCGTCCGCTTTCCAGATCGAGTGGAACGGCGCCCTCCTCCTGTACAATTCCGGCTTCGACCCGAGATACCGCGAAGCAAGTCCCGGAATGGTGCTTCTGGCGCGCTGCATCGAGGACGGGATCCGGAACGGCGTCCGGGAATACGACTTCCTCCGGGGGAGGGAACGGTACAAGTACGACCTCGGGGGAAGGGAACGGATCGTCTACAGGGGGATCGTCCGCGTTTCGTGAAACACGTCCTCTTCTCCTATCACACCTGTCCCCTGGAAGAGCCCGGCACCGGGCTGGCCGGCGGGATGAACATCTTTCTCCGCGGCCTGCTTCCCGGGTTCGCCCGGCACGGGATCGAGACCGACGTCCTGACGAGGGGGAAGGGGGATGCGGTGGAGATCACCCGCCCGTATCCGGGGGTTCGCGTGGTCCACATCCCGTGCGGATGGGAGGAGCCGGCCAGCCGGGAGGCGGCCTACCGGAGTCTTCCCCGGTTCATCGAACAGGCCGGGGAGGTGCTTCGGGCGACAGGCGCGCTCCCCGGCGCGCTGGCGGCGCACTACTGGATGTCGGGAATCGCGGCCCGCGATGCGGGAGTGTGGGATCGCCCCCCGGGGCTGGTCTTCATGTTCCACACCGTGGAGGCCCGCAAGCCGGAGCCATCGGGACGCCGCCGCGACGCGCTCTCGGTCGCGAGGAGGTCCGCCGAGAAACGGCTCGCCCGGGAGGCGAACCGGGTGGTCTTCCTGTCGGAGCACGACCTCGCGGCGACGAAGGATATCCTTCCCGATGTGGCCGGCAAGGGGGTGGTGATCCCGCCGGGGGTGGACGACTCGTTTCGTCGCCCGCCGCCGAAGGAAGAGGGGAGGAGGGCGTTCGGCATTCCCCCCGGGGCGTTCCTCTTCCTGCTCGCCGCCCGCGCCGACCCCGGGAAAAACATCCCCGCCGCGGTCGAGGCGTTTCTCGCGCTGCGGGGAAAGGGGGGCCGGAAGTCGCTTCTGCTCGTCGCCGGGCAAGATCCCCCCGCGGGCGGTGTTCCCGGGGGAGTGATCTTCACCGGCCCGGTTTCCCACGCGAAGATGCCGGCCCTTTTTTCCGCGGCGGACGCGGTGCTCGGGACATCGGAGTATGAATCCTTCGGCCTTGTCCCCCTGGAGGCGATGGCCGCCGGGGTGCCCGTGATCGTTCCCCGCGCCGGCTACTGGGGAGAAACCGTTCTCCGCGAGGGGGGAGGAGCGACCTATCCGCCGGGAAGCCCTGCGGGGCTGGCCGGGGCGATGGCGGAGTTACGGAACGACGGCGGGGCGAGGGCGCGGATGGCGGAGGAGGGGAGAAGGGTTGCGTCCCGGTTCACGTGGGAGAGGTGCACGGAGTCGTGGGCGCGACTGCTTTCGTCCGCCGCCACGCGCGATAATCGGCGATGAACTCCTCGAGCTCCCGCCTCGCGTCGTCGTCCGTCATCTGGACCGCCGGGTGTTTCATGAAGTAGGCGGAGGGGGCCGTGAGCGGGCCCGAAAGCCCCATCTCCCGGCCGAGGCGGCAGAAGCGGATGGCGTCTACCCCGACGCCGGCGCTGTTCGGGGAGTCGGTCACCGAAAGCCTGAGTTCCACCTCGATCGGCAGACCTCCGAACCCGTCCCCCTCGATCCGCAGGAAACAGAGCTTGTTGTCCTTCTGCCAGGGGACGTAGTCCGATGGGCCGATGTGGATCTGGTCCTCCCCGATCCCGTGGGTGAGCACCGAGGTCACCGCCTCGGTCTTCGAGATCTTCTTGGACCGGAGCCGGTTCCGGTTCAGCATGTTCAGGAAGTCGGTGTTTCCGCCCGTGTTCAGCTGGTACGTCCGCCGCACCAGGATGCCCCGTTCGGAGAAGAGGCGGGCCAGGGCCCGGTGGACGATCGTGGCGCCGAGCTGCGACTTGATATCGTCCCCGATGATCGGGATCCCGCGGCTGCGGAACCTGCCGGCCCACTCCGGGTCGGAGGCGATGAACGAGGGGATGCAGTTCAGCAGGCTGACGCCCGTGGAAAGGCAGACCTCCGCGTAGAACCTCGTCGCCTCGTCCGAGCCGACGGGAAGGTAGTTGATCAGGATTTCCGCGCCCGAATCCCGAAGCACCGCTTCCACGTCGCACGGAGCCTCGTCCGACGGGACGAAGGTCCGGTCCTCCGGATACTCCCGCATGTGGGGGGCGACGCCGTCCAGAACCGGCGCCATCCGGACGATGGGCCCGCCGTCGGGTATCCCGTCGACGAATTTCCGCGTGCAGTTGGGAGGAGAGAAGATCGCCTCCCCCACGGGGAGTCCCACCTTCCTTCGGTCGATGTCGAACGCGGCGACGATTTCGATGTCGCCGGGCCGGTACCCGCCGATATCCAGGTTGATCAGCCCGGGGATGTCGATTCCGGGGGATTCTCCCGCGTTCCTGTAATACTCGATTCCCTGCAGCAGCGCGCTTGCGCAGTTCCCGACTCCGGCCACCGCCACGCGAATCCTACGCATTTCGTCTGCTCCCCGGGGTGTTTTCCTTCCTGGTGCGTTTCTTCGATTCCCTTGACTCGGAATCGGTTTCACCGGGAAGAGGAAGGATCTCCCCGCACTTCCAGCAGCGCGGGGGGATCTCCCGCGCCTTCCGCCGTTCGTCCGACACGAAATTCTGCGATAAGCAGGCGATGCAAGCAAGGATCATGCGCGCGATTTTACCTTTTTTTACTGGTGTTTGACAAAGGCGAATCCGCGAAGATAAGATGTGCCCATGCAAATAGAAAAGGGAATCGACAAGGACGTAAAGAAAATCCGCCTGATGATCCTCGACAAGCCGGGGTACATGGGCAAGGTTGCAACGGCCATCGGGAACGCGGGGGGAAGCATCGGGGACATCCGGCTCGTCGGGGTCGGTCTCGAGTACAACACCCGCGACCTCACCCTGTACGTCGACGACGAGGCCCACCTCGAGGCGGTTCTCGAGGAGGTCGGGAAGGTCGAGGGCGCCATCATCTCCGACATCATCGACCCGGTCCTCGAGCTGCACCTCGGCGGGAAGATACGCGTCAAGGCGAAGATGGAGATCGAGGGCATCTCGACGATCCGGAAGATCTACACCCCCGGCGTCGCGAAGGTGTGCAGAGTCATCCGAGAAAACCCGGAGCGGGCGTACGACTACACCGGGATCGGCAACACGGTCGCGATCGTCACCAACGGGACGGCCATCCTGGGCTTAGGCGACATCGGGGCGGTGGCGGGGATGCCCGTCATGGAAGGGAAGGCGGTCCTGTTCGACGTGCTCGTCGGGGTGAACGGCGTCCCGATCCTCATCCAGTCGAAAGACCCCGAGGTGATCATCCGGACCGTTGCGGCCATCGCCCCCACGTTCGGCGCCATCAAGCTCGAGGACATCAAGGCGCCCGAGTGCTTCGAGATCGAGGACCGGCTTTCCGCGATGCTCGATATCCCGGTGATGCACGACGACCAGCACGGCACGTCCGTCGTCGTTCTGGCGTCCCTTCTCAACGCGAGCAAATACGTCGGGATGATGGTCAAGAACGACGTCGTCGGGCTGGTGGGCCTCGGCGCGGCGGGAATGGGGATCTCGAAGCTTCTCATGGCGTACGGGGTCCGGAAGCTGCTGGGGACCGACATCAGCCAGAGTGCGGTGGATATCTTCGCGAAGGTCGGTGGGAAACCGGTGACGCTCCCGGAGATCATGAGCCTCTCCGACATCGTCATCTGCACGACCGGCGTGCCGGGCCTCATCCGGAAGGAGACGGTCAAGAAAGGGCAGGTGATCCTCGCCCTGACCAACCCCCGCCCGGAGATCACTCCCGAGGATGCGCGGGACGGGGGCGCCGCGTTTGCGGCAGACGGACGGGGGGTGAACAACGCCCTCGCCTTCCCCGGCCTGTTCCGGGGAGCGCTCGACGCGAGGGCCCGCAAGATCAACAACCGGATGAAGATCGCGGCGGCCAAGACGATCAGCACGTTCGCCTCGGAGGGGGAACTGGTCCCGTCCCTCCTGAACATGGAGATGCACAGGGCCGTCGCCGAAGCCGTGGAACGGGCGGCGTTCGAATCCGGCGTGG
>LDXO01000018.1:0-12500 GCA_001443455.1 Deltaproteobacteria bacterium CSP1-8
CCCGCCGGAGGCGATTTTCCGGAGAACGGAATATTTCCCGGGAAGGCCCTGGACCATCCGCCTACCTCTTCCCTCCTTCCTGCGTGATTCCCAACTGCTTCATCTTCCGGTGAATGCTGGTGCGGTCCAGGCCCAGCTTCTCGGCCGTGCGGCTCACGTTGAAGTCGTTTCCCTTGAGTTTCCGCGTGAGGAACTCCTTCTCGAACGCAAGCACTGCCTCCCGGAAATCCTCCTGGTCGAACACCTCCACCCCCGCCGCGGGCGCCTTCGCGGGCAATGGCTCGGTGGCGAGAACGCGCTGCACGGTCTCCTCCCCGATCGAGGGACCCATCGAAAAGATCACAAGGCGCTCCACGACGTTGCGCAGTTCGCGGACGTTCCCCGGCCATGGGTGCGCGAGGAGCCGCTCCACCGCTTCCCGGGAGAACTCCTTCCTCTCTTTCCCGTGCTCCTCGCAGATCTCCCCTACGAAGTGCTCCGCAATCCGATGGATGTCCTCTTTCCGGTCGCGCAGGGGGGGCAGGAGGATCGGGAAGACGTTCAGCCGGAAGTAGAGGTCGTCGCGGAACCGTCCCGCCTCGACCTCCTTCGGCAGGTTCCGGTTCGTCGCCGAGATGATCCTTACGTCCGCACGGATTTTCTCCCCTCCCCCGATCCTTTCGAACTGCCTCTCCTCGAGCACCCGGAGAATCTTCGCCTGCGTGCGCGGGCTCATGTCTCCGACCTCGTCGAGGAAGAGGGTGCCCCCGTCGGCCAGTTCGAAGCGGCCCCTCCTGCGCCCGGTCGCCCCGGTGAAGGCCCCCTTCTCGTGCCCGAACAGTTCCGACTCGATCAGTTCCTCGGGGATCGCAGCGCAGTTCACCGCGACGAACGGCCGGGTCGCCCTCCTGCTGTGTTGGTGGATTTCCCGGGCGACGATCTCCTTCCCGGATCCATTCTCCCCGGCGATCAGCACCGAGGCATTGGTGGGGCCGGCCGCAGCGATCTCGGCCCGGACCCGCTGCATGGCCGCCGACTCCCCGATCAATCGGTATTTTTTTTCCACCCTCTCCTTCAGCTCCACGTTCTCCAGGCGGAGTTCCCCCTGCTCGATGGCCCGGGAGAGGGTGATGAGCAGCTTGGTGAGGGAGATCGGCTTCTCGATGAAGTCGAAGGCCCCCATTTTGACCGCCTTCACCGCCGTGTCGATCGTCCCGTGCCCCGAGATCATGATGACGGGAAGGATCGGGTACACCTCCCGGATTCTCTTCAGCGTCTCCAGCCCGTCCATGTCGGGCATCCACACGTCGAGCAGAACGGCGTCCACGAACGACCGGGAAAGGACCTCGAGACCCCGGGCGCCATCCTCCGCCTGCAGCACCCGGTAGCCGTCGTCGGAAAGCACGCCTTCGAGCGTTTTCCGGATGTTCATCTCGTCGTCGATGACAAGAACCGAGTATCCCATGGAAACCCTACTCCCTTCCCTTTGGCCTGACCGGGAACTCGATCTCGAATACTGCGCCTCTCGGTGGGTTGTCCCGGACCTTCACCGTCCCCTGGTGGTCGCTGGCGATGGCACTGACGATGGCCAGCCCGAGGCCCGTCCCCCCTTCCTTGCGGGAAAAATACGGCTCGAAAAGACGGTCGCGGTCCCCCGGAGGGATTCCGGGCCCGTCGTCGCACACGGATACCCGGACGGTTCCCAGCGCCGTCTCGTGTCCCACCCGGACCACGACCCGTCCCTCGTTCCCCAGCGCAGCCGTTGCGTTTTCCAGGAGGTTGGTCAACGCCCTGCGGATCTGGAAGGGGTCGAACCATACCGGCGGGGTCTCCTCCTCCTCGAATTCCCACGCGATCCCGGGGTGGGCCGAGCGGAACGTCTCCACGACCGGCTTCAACTCCTCCGCAAGGTTCCCCTCCTGAAAAGCCGGCGCAGGCATGCGGGCGAAGCGGGTGAATTCCTCGACGAGATGTTTGAGCGACCCCACCTCGGAAAGAATCGTCTGGGTGCAGTCGGAGAAGGCCGGGTCGTCCTCGTGCGACGGTGCGAACTTCTTCGCCAGACGCTCCGTTGCGAGCTGGATCGGTGTGAGGGGATTTCGGATTTCGTGGGCGATCCGTCGCGCGACTTCCCGCCACGCCATGATCCTCTGGAGCCGCATCGCCTGCGAAAGATCGTCGAACGCCACCACCAGCCCCATGTATTCCCCCTCGTCCGCCCGGAGGGCCGTCATGCTGACGCGCAGGGAGATCTCCCTCCCCCCGACGACGAGGTCCACCTGCCTCTCTACCTGCCTGCCGGGCGTCTCCCCCACCTCCCGCGAAAGGGTCCGCACCGTCTCGTAGTGCTCCTCGCGGACTACCTCCTTGTACGGTTTCCCCAGCACCTTGTCCGTCTTGATCGCGAGGAGCCGTTCCGCCACCTTGTTGATCATCGCGATGCGGCCCGCCCGGTCGATGACAATGACCCCGGTGGAGATGTTCGTGAGGATCGTCTCGATGAACCGGCTCCTCCTTCGAAGCTCCTCGAACGCGGCCGAAAGAGAAACGTTGGCGTCCTCAAGACTCTTCTTCATCTCTTTCAGGTCCGCCGTCATCCGGTTAAAGGAACCCACGAGGTTTCCGAATTCGTCGTTGGACCGGTAATCGAGCCGGACGTCGAGGTCTCCGGAGGCTACCTTCTCGGTCCCCTCGGCCAGCATCTGGACGGGGACGGTGATCTGCCGCGCAAGATAGATCCCCATCCAGGAGGCGGCAAACACCACGAGGAGGGTGATGAGGACGAGGGTTGCGATGTAGCTGGCCCGGATCGGGTCGTCGAGGAGGCGCACCTGGTGGTACTCATCGTAGGCCTTCGCGATCTCCCGGATCCGGTTCGCCTCGGCGGGCGGCAGGGTCTTGACCGCCACAACGGTTCTCCCGTCGGCCAGACGGCGAACGGCGGAAGCGTACGAATCACCGACGAACGTCACCCGGTCCTTGGGCCTGACGTTTCCCTCCTCCCCTTTCAGGCGTAACCGGATCTGAGAGGAAATTTCCTTCGGCACGTTCCCGCTCGCCGCCACAATCCCGCCGGGCCCGACCACAAGAAGGGACACCCCCGGAGAGACCCCCTGCCTCGCGGTTTCCAGGACGGATTCGACGGAGGATTTCCTGCCTGTCCGGAGAATGGCGGTCGCTGTCCTGTCCGCCACCACCGCCAGTGTTCCGGCCTCCCTCTCGAGGTTCCCCCGGGCGATGTCGAGAGCGCCGGTAAGAGCCACTCCGACCCTGCCTCCGATCCATGACTTGATGCTCGTCGTGGTGATGTTGGCGGCGGCGACGAAGAGGAGGATCGTGGGAATGAGCGAAAAGGAGATGAAGATGAGCACGAGGCGTGAGCGGATTTTCGCCCCCAGGATGTTCCTCTTCCGGTCCAAAATCAATTTGAAGACGTTCCGGGTGACGAGGAAGATCAGCAGGACGATCAGGATGACGTTGAGGTTGATGAGGGCGAAGATGACGATGTTGCTCGTGAACGCAACCGTCCCGCCGATCGCCGCCAGGTTCGCCTCCAGGAGGGTGAGCCCGATCACCAGGGCGGCCACGATCCCGATGGCAATCCTCTCCCGCCTTTTCTTTGCGAGGTCCTTTTCCGGCGAAAGATCCGGTTTCCGGCCCAGGGAATCGCTCATGGCGCGGAAATGTCCCCTTTCTCCCAATCGGTCTCCACGTCCCACAACGAGGAGAAGAAGAAGATCGAACGGAGCGGTTCCGACAAACCCACCTTGTCCAGGTGCGTCCGGATGCGCGCCCGGTACCTTTTGCCCCGCTCCACCTCGAAGTCCAGCGGCACCACTACCTCGTATTGGGTCATCCCGGAAAGCGCGCCGAAGATGTCCGGCAGCAGTTCTTCTTCCTTGCCACGGTTCAGGCGGTATAGGCGGGAGAGGGCGTCGTAACGGACGGAGCGCGATAAGGTGATCTCGCCGACTGTCGTATCAAACCAGTTCCGGTGGACCCTCTGGACGCGCACGACGGTCTTGAAGGATATCTCGATGCCGCTTTTTAACGCCTCCACCATCTCGGGGGAGAAGGCATTGCGAAGGGTGAAGGAAACGCGGGCCTCCCGCCCCTTGGCTTTTCCGTGGATGTCCTTGATGCGCGGTTCGGGAGAAGCGGCGGCGGAAAGGCCAGGCGCCACGAGAACCCCAAAGAAAATCAAAGTAATAGCGATGTAGCGCAACCCGGCCTCCTTGGACATTATATCCAGATGAGGCAAACCTGCAACAGCGGGAAACGCGGGGAAGCAGGGGGGGTGAGTGGCCCGTCAAGGGCCACTCAAAGGGGGATTAGGCAGTGACCTGTATATGCACCGGGACCTTTCCCGGGCTGACAGGCAATTCGGGAAATGAGGAATACCCGGTCGACGCCAGGTATTCGGTGATTGCGCGGTTCACCGTGTGCCCCGGGCGCACAGCGAGGATCGACCCGCGTACGGGGCGTCCCAGCAGCGCGATGTCGCCCAGGAAGTCGAGCAGCTTGTGCCGCGCGAACTCGTTGGGGAAACGGAGACCCTCGGTATTGTGCACCTTGTCGCCCTCGACGACGATCGCGTTATCGAGCGACCCGCCCTTGGCCAGACCTGCCTCGCGAAGCTCATCGATCTGCTCCCGCAGGATGAAGGTCCGGGCGGGGGCGATCTCCTTGAGGAAGTTCTCGGGGGTGAGAGTGAACTTCGCCCACTGACGCCCGATGGCGCTGGCGGGGAAGTCGACCGTCACCAGGATTTCCAGATCCACGGCCGGGGAGATGGCCACCATCGACCCGTTCCGGCGGATCTTGCCGTTCTCCCATACCCGCAGGAATTGCCTGCGGACATTCTGCTGTGCAAGCCCTCCCGACGCGATCGCCCGGGAAACCTCGAGAGCGCTTCCGTCCAGGATCGGAAGTTCCGGGCCGTCTACCTCGACCACCGCGTTGTCGATCTCCATCCCGTAAAGCGCGGCGAGGAAATGCTCGACCGTGGAGATCTTCGCGCCTCCTGCGGAAAGCACGGTCGCGTAAGCGGTCCCCGCCACGCACTCCACCGTGGCAGGGATAACCGAGCCCGTGTCGGTACGACGGAAGACGATCCCGCTGTCGGGATCCGCCGGCAAGATGGTGGCGGAGGTCACGGCTCCGGTGTGGAGTCCCACGCCGGAAAAGTGCAGAGGACCCGAAATCGTATGTTGGAAAACCCGCATACCATTCTCCCGTATTGACACACAGGAATACCAAGCAAGCTACATGCCAGAAAATAAAAACAGAAAGGTATGAATTTTCAAATGGTTATTTTGATGCGGGAAGGAGAACTCCCACGAGTGTTGCATTTTTACAACGCCTCCTGTGGCCGTGGGACAACAGGGGCTACCTCCGGAACAGCCAGAACAGGAGGGACAGGACGATACTGATGAGGATGCACGTCGCCAGCGGGAAGTAGAAGGTGACGTTCTCCCGCTTGATGATGATGTCTCCGGGCAGCTTGCCGATCCAGCCGATCCTGTCGGCGAGCAGGAACAGAATTCCTGCGCCGGCCAGCAGCAGCCCGGAGACCAGAAGGATTTTCCCGATCGGGGCCATAGGGAAATTCTATCTTATTTCCCGCCGAACACCGTTTTCAGGAGGTCGGTGACCCGCGCGGCCGGGTCCGTCCGGATCTTCTTCTCCTCCTGCCCCACCATGTAGAAGAGGCCGTCCAGCGACTTGTTCGTCACGTGATGGTCGAGGTCGACCGATTCGGCTTTCATAAACGGCAGCGCGGTGTACCGTCCCATCATCTCCTTGTAGTTCCGGGTCGCGCCGACCTCGTCCATGCTGGAAGACACGATGGGCTTGAACGTCTCGTACAATCTGGCGCTGGTCTTCCCTTTGAAGAATTCGGTCGCCGCGGTGTCGCCTCCGTTGAGGATTTTTTTCGCGTCCTCGATGGACATCTCCTTGATCGCAGAGACAAAAATCGATTTCGCTTCCGGGGCGGCCTTTTCCGCCGCGCGGTTCATGCTGACGACGAACTCGTCCACCTGCTTCTGGTACCCCGCCTTGCCCAGCACGTCTGCGACCTTCTGCACCTTGTCGGGCATGAGGATCTTGATGGCCTGGTTGGAGAAATACCCGTCCGTCACGGAAACGAGGCTCACGGCGTTGCCTGTCCCGACCGTGAGGGCCTCCTTCAGCCCCGCAACGACCTGGCTGTCGTCGGAGCCCGCTTTCGGCGCGACGCTTCCGACCCCTTTCATGATGTCGTCATAGAGTCCCGCGTGGGAAAGAACGGCGATCAGCGCGAAACAGAAAACCGTCAGAAAAACGGCACGTCTCATCTTGTCACCCCCGAAAGATTTCGGCTGTGGTTTGGTTCCCTTAAATACCGTTTCGACGGGACTCGTCTCCGTTTATTCATCACTCTCCGAAAAGACCTTCCTGCCGGTGAGCGCGCTTGGGGGGTGTCAACCCGAGATGACGATACGCGGCAGCCGTGGCCACCCTTCCCCTCGGGGTGCGTTTCAGAAAGCCCTGCTGGATGAGGAACGGCTCGTATACGTCCTCGATCGTATCCCGCTCCTCGCTGACCGACGCCGAGATCGTCTCCACGCCTACGGGTCCGCCGTGGAACTTCTCGAGAATGACCCGGAGAATCTTGCGGTCCATCACGTCGAGCCCCTCCCGGTCTACCTCCATCCTGAGGAGGGCGTGATCGGCGATTTTCTGGTGGATCTTCCCGTCTCCGCTGACCTGGGCGAAGTCGCGCACACGCTTGAGGAGCCGGATGGAAACGCGGGGGGTCCCCCGGGAGCGGCTTGCGATCTCACGCGCACCGTCGTTGTCGATAGGGATGGAAAAGGACCTGGCGGACCTGCGGATTACTTCCTCCAGTTCCTTGGGGGAGTAGTATTCCATCCGGAAGGAGACGCCGAACCGGTCCCGCAGGGGGGAGGTAAGAAGACCGGTCCGGGTCGTGGCGCCCACGAGCGTGAACCGTGGCAGGGAGAGACGGATCGACTTGGCCGAGGGGCCTTGCCCCAAGATGATGTCGAGGGCGAAATCCTCCATGGCGGAGTACAGCAACTCCTCCACGACGCGGCTCAAGCGGTGGATCTCGTCGATGAAAAGGACGTCCCCCGGCTCGAGGGCCGTCAGGATCGCGGCGATGTCGCCCTTGCGCTCCACGGCGGGGCCGGAAGTGGTGCGGATCCCCACCCCCATCTCGTTGGCGATGATGTAGGCCAGGGTCGTCTTCCCCAGGCCGGGAGGTCCGGAAAGGAGGACGTGGTCGAGCGGTTCGCCCCGGTTCTTCGCCGCCTCGATGAACGTCTTCAGGTTGGCGACGATAGGGCCCTGCCCGATGAAATCGGCGAGGAATTTCGGCCGCAGGGAGAGATCGAACGCCCCTTCCTCCCCGCCGACCTTCGGATCCACGATACGACTTTCCACTCACCCTCCTTGGCAAAACAGCGGTTCGATCACCGGCGCGGTCCCGAGAGTCGCTTCAGCGCCCCCCGGATCAGGACTTCCGCGGGTGCGTCCGCGCCGGCCTCCTTGCGCAAGGATGCAACGACCACCTGCGCCTCCCCCCGGTTGAACCCAAGAGCGATGAGCGCCTCGGCGGCCTCGACCTCGGGAGCGGAAGACGCCGCGATTCCGTCGCCCGCCGGGACGGGGGTATATTCGACCGTCACCTTCTTCAGCCGATCCGGGAGCTCCAGGGCGACCCGCTGCGCCAGCTTCTTCCCGATGCCGGGGACTCGCGTAAAGGGTGCCGCGTCCTCCCGCGCGCACGCGGAAAGCACACCGGCAATTCCCATGACCGACAGGATGGCCACGGCGGACTTCGGCCCCACGCCGCTCACGCCGATGATCGCCAGGAAGATCTCCCGCTCCGTCTCGGACGAAAACCCGAAGAGGTCGGAGCCCCCCTCGCGCATGTGGAGGAAGGTTCGCAACCAGCAGGATTCCCCCTCGGGGGGAAGGTCTGCCCTCGTCAAGGAGGAGACATGTACGCGGAACCCTACCCCCGCGCACTCCACCACGACGAAATCTTTCCCCCCGCCCGAAAGGCGACCGCGCAGATGGTCGATCATCGCCGATCATCATACCATTTCTTCCGAAACCGGGAGATGCGCTCTTGCGGGGTGCACCCTGCAATACGACTACGGGGAATGGTCTCTCGTCACGGCCCGGCAGAAGGCCATTGCGAGGGCGTCGGAAGCATCGGGGGGAACCGGCTCCCGGATGCCCAGGAGGCGGCACACCATCCCGCCGACCTGCTCCTTGGGGGCGGAGCCGAATCCGGTGGCGGCCACCTTGATCTCCTTGGCGCTGAATTCGTGGACGGACAGGCCGTGGAACCGGCAGGTGACGATGGCGGCTCCCCTCGCCTGTCCGAGTTTGAGGGCGGACGCGGCGTTCTTGGCGAGAAAGACCATCTCCACGGCGGCCTCCGTGGGCCGGTGGAGCCGGATCACCTCGGACAGTTGTTCATGGATCCGGTAAAGACGGTCCGGGAAGGAATCGGAGGAGTCCGTGCGAATGACCCCCCAGGCGACCGGGGAGAGGTCGTTCCCGCGGACATCGAGGATTCCGTAGCCGGTCCTTTGGGAGCCGGGGTCGATCCCGAGAATACGGCGGGGGGTTTCGGGGGACATTCCTATCTCACGTTTCACGTTGAGGAGTGTCCCCCGCCCACATCAGCCGCCGAACGCCTCCATCGCCTCGTCGGAGATGTCGAAGTTCGCCCAGACGTTCTGGACGTCGTCGGAATCCTCGAGCGCGTTCATCAACCGGAGCATCTGGTCCGCCGCCTTCCCCTCGAGGTGGACCGTGGATTGCGGGAGCATCGCCACCTCCGCGGTGCCGATACGGACTCCCTTCTCTTCCAGGCCTTTCTTGACCTCGTCGAAACCTTCCGGCTCGCACCGGACCTCGTACTCGTGCGCTTCCGGGTCGCTCACCACATCCTCCGCCCCGAGTTCGATCGCGAGCTCGAGCAGCTTCTCCTCCGCGATCGCCTCCTTCGGGACGGTAATCGAACCCCTCCGGGTGAACATCCAGTGGACGCACCCCGACTCGCCGAGGTTGCCGTTGTTCTTCGAGAAGATATGCCGGATGTCCGCCACGGTTCGGTTCTTGTTGTCGGTCAGGACCTTGACGAGAACCGCTACGCCGTGGGGGCCGTACCCCTCGTACAGGTACTCCTCATAGACCACCCCTTCGAGCTCTCCGGTCCCCTTCTTGATCGCCCGCGAGATGTTGTCGTTGGGCATGTTCACCGCGCGGGCCGCATTGATCGCCTGGCGAAGCCGGGAGTTGCCTTCGGGGTCTCCTCCGCCGATCTTCGCCGCGGTGATGAGCTCCCGCGTGATCTTGGTGAAGGCCCGGCCCCGCTGGGCGTCGGCCTTCCCTTTCCTGTGCTTGATCGAGCTCCATTTGTTGTGGCCGGACATGGCGTACCGCTCCGTTCCGTTCGGGGTCGAACCCATCGGGTTCCCCAAAGGTATCACAACCGGGGACGTGAAAAAAATAAGAGCCCTGTGCTCCGTTTCCGGCGCAAGGGCTTGAAGGAAGATTCGGCGGCGACCTACTCTCCCACGGGGGTAACCCCGCAGTACCATCGGCGCTGGAGAGCTTAACTTCCGTGTTCGGGATGGGAACGGGTGTTTCCTCTCCGCCATCGCCACCGAAAGACGCAACCACGAAGGACGCGCATCCTGCGCGCCAACCGCTCCTGTGACATGCGTCCGATTTCTTCCATCCGTTGAGTAGTGGTCAAGCCTCACGGGCAATTAGTACCGGTTAGCTAAACGCATTGCTGCGCTTACACACCCGGCCTATCAACCTCGTAGTCTACAAGGGCCCTTCAGGGGGATCAAGTCCCCGGGATACCTCATCTCAGGGCGGGTTTCCCACTTAGATGCTTTCAGCGGTTATCCCTTCCGCACATAGCTACCCAGCGATGCCCCTGGCGGAACAACTGGTACACTAGCGGTGCGTCCATCCCGGTCCTCTCGTACTAGGGACAGCTCCCTTCAAGTATCCAACGCCCACATCAGATAGGGACCAAACTGTCTTGCGACGTTTTAAACCCAGCTCACGTACCGCTTTAATTGGCGAACAGCCAAACCCTTGGGACCTACTTCAGCCCCAGGATGCGATGAGCCGACATCGAGGTGCCAAACCTCCCCGTCGATGTGAACTCTTGGGGGAGATAAGCCTGTTATCCCCGGCGTACCTTTTATCCGTTGAGCGATGGCCCTTCCATGCGGAACCACCGGATCACTATGACCTGCTTTCGCACCTGCTCGACTTGTCAGTCTCGCAGTCAAGCTCCCTTATGCCATTACACTCGATGGCTGGTTTCCAATCAGCCTGAGGGAACCTTCGCGCGCCTCCGTTACTCTTTGGGAGGCGACCGCCCCAGTCAAACTGCCCACCAGGCAATGTCCCCGACCCGGATAACGGGCCCAGGTTAGAATTCCGGAACAATAAGGGTGGTATTTCACTGTTGGCTCCACCGGAGCTGGCGCCCCGGTTTCAAAGCCTCCCACCTATCCTACACAGACTGCTCCAAAATCCAATGCCAAGTTGCAGTGAAGGTGCACGGGGTCTTTCCGTCTAGATGCGGGTAACCGGCGTCTTCACCGGTATCTCAGATTCGCCGAGCCCCTCGTTGAGACAGTGCCGCGATCGTTACGCCATTCGTGCAGGTCGGAACTTACCCGACAAGGAATTTCGCTACCTTAGGACCGTTATAGTTACGGCCGCCGTTTACCGGGGCTTCGGTTTGGTGCTTCGGGGAGTCGCCCCCCCTGACACCGCCCCTTAACCTTCCGGCACCGGGCAGGCGTCAGACCCTATACGTCGTCTTGCGACTTAGCAGAGTCCTGTGTTTTTAGTAAACAGTCGCCACGGCCATTTCTCTGCGGCCTCCCGAGGCTCCGGGCGCGAAGCCCGTCACCAAGCGAGGCGCCCCTTCTCCCGAAGTTACGGGGCTAATTGGCCGAGTTCCTTAACGAGGGATCACTCGAGCGCCTTAGGATTCTCTCCCTGCCTACCTGTGTCGGTTTGCGGTACGGACACCGTTCCCACTCCCTGCGAGGCTTTTCTCGGCAGCGTGGGATCAGCGAGTTTGCAGGGCATACGCCCTTCCCCATCACCTCTCGGGGTTAGTGGAATCCCGGGTTTGCCTGGGATTCCCCCCTACGGGCTTGGACCAGCACGTCCGTCAGCTGGATCGCCTACCCTTCTGCGTCCCCCCTTCGGTGGTAACGCGGAAACGGTGGTACAGGAATATTAACCTGTTTTCCATCGGCTACGCCTTTCGGCCTCGCCTTAGGGTCCGACTAACCCTGGGCGGATTAACCTTCCCCAGGAAACCTTAGGCTTACGGCGAGCGGGTTTTTCACCCGCTTTATCGCTACTCGTGTCAGCATAAGCACTTCCATCTCGTCCACCGGTCCTTTCGGTCCGGCTTCGACCTACCATGGAACGCTCCCCTACCGCGAACGATCTTTCATGAAGACCGTCCACTCGCAGCTTCGGCAGTGTACTTGAGCCCCGTTGAATTTTCGGCGCAGGCCAACTCGACCAGTGAGCTGTTACGCTTTCTTTAAAGGATGGCTGCTTCTAAGCCAACCTCCTGGCTGTCTTGGCGTTCCCACATCCTTTCCCACTTAGTACACATTTGGGGGCCTTAGCTGGCGATCTGGGTTGTTTCCCTCTCGACCACGGACCTTATCGCCCGTAGACTGACTCCCGGGATAGCAGTTGACGGTATTCGGAGTTTGGTTGGGTTTGGTAGTCTGGTAGGACCCCTAGCCCATCCAGTGCTCTACCCCCGTCACTGAATGCCCCGAGGCTATACCTAAATATATTTCGGGGAGAACCAGCTATTACCAGGTTTGATTAGCCTTTCACCCCTACCCACAGCTCATCCGAGCTGTTTTCAACCAACACCGGTTCGGGCCTCCGCAGGTTATTACGCCTGTTTCACCCTGGCCATGGGTAGATCACCTGGTTTCGGGTCTACCCCACGCGACTATATCGCCCGTTTCGGACTCGCTTTCGCTACGGCTCCGCCTTGCGGCTTAACCTTGCCACGTAGGGTAACTCGCTGACTCATTATGCAAAAGGCACGCGGTCACCCTGTTGACGGCAAGCCGCCAACATAGGGCTACCACTGTTTGTAGGCACACGGTTTCAGGTTCTATTTCACTCCCCTCGCTGGGGTTCTTTTCACCTTTCCCTCACGGTACTAGTGCGCTATCGGTCGTCAGGTAGTATTTAGCCTTGGAAGATGGTCCTCCCGGATTCCCGCGGGGTTTCTCGTGCCCCGCGGTACTTGAGAGCCCGTCCCAGGAAGCCGGAGTCCGTTTCGTCTACGGGCCTATCACCCTCTACGGACCGGCTTTCCAGCCGGTTCGACTACGGATCCGGTTGGTAACTTCCCGGCGGTTCCGCAACACCGCCCGGACGGGCCTCGCAACCCCCGGCCTACAACGCTTGCGGGC
>LDXO01000018.1:15000-38180 GCA_001443455.1 Deltaproteobacteria bacterium CSP1-8
CGACTTTCCCCTGATCGCAGGGCGGACTAAACAATATAGAAAAACCCGCACGATCTGTCAAGACCAATTGACATGTTCCTGTCACTATTGTACCGCGGGAACCTACCGCAAGACAACGGGGCTGCCTGCCGGGGAAATCGGGAGGGTTGCCTCTTTCGTTGTGTAAGCGAGGAAGACTATAACCCATTTGTCCGGGGACGGCAAGGAAAAAAAGAGGTCCCCGCAACATCAGTCGAACGAGACGATGACGAATTCTTTCTTCCCGATTTTCAAGCGGATTTCGCCGCCAGGGGTGATCTGTCCCATGGGGTCGCTCGCCCGCTCCCCGTTGATCTCCAGTCCGCCCTGCTCGATGAGGCGGCGGGCCGCCGCTTTGGACGGGAAGGAATGGGAGACCGCCGAAACCACCGACGCCAGGTCGGTTCTCCCGGCGAGCGCGCTGCCGGGCACGCGCCGGGCATCCTCGGGAAATTCCTTCCGGGAGAAACGCCTCCGGAAACCCTCTTCCGAATTCTTTGCGGCGGCGTGCCCATGGAAGCGTTCGACGATCTCCCGGGACAGGGCCAGCTTGGCCTCCATCGGATGTCGGGAGCCGGCCCCAATTCCCCCCTTGAGCCGCTCCAGCTCCCCCACGGAGATGTCGGACAGCAGCTCGTAGTACTGGAGCATCAGGTCGTCCGAGATCGACATCAGTTTTCCGAAGATCGCGTCCGGTCCTTCCGTGATCCCCACGTAGTTCCCCAGACTCTTGCTCATCTTGTTCACGCCGTCCAGGCCCGCGAGGAGCGGCGTGGTGATGACGACCTGGGGCTCCTGCCCCCAGGCGCGCTGGAGATCGCGCCCCACCAGGAGGTTGAACTTCTGATCGGTGCCCCCGAGTTCCACGTCCGCGCGCAGGGCAACCGAGTCGTATCCCTGAAAAAGCGGGTAGAGGAACTCGTGGATCGAGATCGGGCGCTGCTCCTCATACCGGCGCCGGAAGTCGTCCCTCTCCAGCATCCTCGCGACCGTCATCTGCCCCGCGATGCGCACCATCTCCCCGATGGAGAGCGGCGACAGCCACTCGGAGTTGAACCGTACCTCGGTCCTCTCGGGGTTGAGGATCTTGAAGATCTGCTCCCGGTAGGTCTGTGCGTTCCGTTCCACGTCCTCCCGCGTCAGGATCTTTCGCGTCTCGACCGTTCCCGTGGGGTCGCCGATCATCCCCGTGAAGTCCCCGATGAGAAACACCACCTGGTGCCCCGCCTCCTGGAAATGCTTCAGCTTCTGGATGAGAACGGTGTGGCCCAGGTGCAGGTCGGGGGCGGTCGGGTCGAAGCCGGCCTTTACGCGGAGCGGCCGGTTCCCCTTCTCCGCCCGCCGGAGTTTGTTCCGAAGCTCCTCCTCGGAGATGAGGTCGATCGTCCCCCGCCTGAGGGATTTCAGAATCGCTTCCATGCTTCCCGGTTCCCCATCATGGTTTCGCTCATCACGAACGCCTCCACCCCGCGGCACCCTCCGGATCCGGGATCGATCTCGAAGAAGACGCCCGCTGCTTCCGCCTCGCCCGAGGCCACCTCGAAGCGGGTCGGGACCTGGGTGAGAAAACGCCGCAGGACGTCGCCGGCGTCCATCCCGATCACGGATGTCACCGGGCCGCACATCCCCGTGTCGGTGATGTACCCGGTGCCCCCGGGCATGACCTGCGCGTCCCTGGTCTGAACGTGGGTGTGGGTGCCGGCGACTGCGGATACCCTCCCGTCGAGGTGGAACGCCATCGCCCGCTTCTCCGACGTCGCTTCCGCGTGGAAGTCGACGATCACCGCAGCGGCATGCCCCTTCAGTTCCGGCAGCGCCTCCTCCATCCAGCGAAAGGGGCAGTCGTACTGCCCCATGAAGACCCTGCCGATCAGGGAAACCACGACATACGGGGATCCGCTCCGCCCCCGGAAGACGCCCCATCCGCGTCCGTCCACGCCCGGCGGGTAGTTGGCGGGGCGGAGGACCTTCTCCTCGTCCCGCACGAGAGGCAACCCCTCCCGTTTGTCCCAGGTGTGGTTCCCGCCCGTCAGCACGTCCACCCCCGCATCGAAGAGTTCCCGGGCCACCGGCCCGGTCAGCCCGACCCCTCCGGCGGCGTTCTCCCCGTTGGCGATGACGAGGTCGATGTCCCGGTGCGACCGGAGCCGGGACAGGAACTCCCGCACCGCCCTCCTGCCGGGTTTGCCGACCACGTCGCCCAGGAAAAGCACCCCCATCGGATGCCTCTCCCCGGGGTTACCGGGCGTATTCAACGGCGCGCGTCTCGCGGATCACGGTGACGCGGATCTGACCGGGATAGGACAGTTCGGTCTCGACCTTTTTCGCGATGTCCCTCGCGAGCATCGTGGCCACCTCGTCGCTCACCTTGTGGCTGTCGACGATGATGCGAATCTCCCGCCCGGCCTGGATGGCGTAGGACTTCTCCACCCCCGCGAACGACTTCGCGATCTTTTCCAGGTCCTCCAGACGCTTGAGGTAGTTGGCCAACATCTCGCGGCGCGCCCCCGGCCTTGCGCCGGAGAGCGCATCGGCCGCCTGGACGAGAATGGGCAATACGTCCCGCGGGGACTCGTCCTCGTGGTGGGCGGCGATGGCGTGAATGACGCGGGGGGACTCGCCGTACTTCTTGCACAGGTCGGCTCCGATCAACGCGTGCGGCCCCTCGACCTCGTGGTCCACCGCCTTGCCGATGTCGTGCAAAAGCCCCGCCCGTTTGGCGACTTTGGCGGAAAGCCCCAGCTCGGAAGCGATCATCCCGCAGAGGAAGGCCACCTCGAGGGAGTGGGTGTAGATGTTCTGCCCATACGAGGTCCGGTACTTGAGCTTCCCGATGAGCTTGACCAGCTCGGGGTGGATTCCGTGGAGGCCCAGGTCGAACAGGGCCTGCTCTCCCGCCTCCCGGATGATCTCCTCCACCTCTTTCGTCACCTTTTCGACCGTTTCCTCGATCCGGGCGGGATGGATGCGTCCGTCCTGGACGAGGCGCGTGAGGGCGATCCTTGCGACCTCCCGGCGCACGGGGTTGAACCCCGACAGGATGACCGCCTCCGGGGTGTCGTCGATGATGACGTCGATCCCCGTCGCCGCCTCGAACGCCCGGATGTTACGCCCCTCCCTCCCGATGATCCTCCCCTTCATCTCCTCCGAGGGGAGGGGGACCGCCGTCACGACACGCTCGGCAACGTAATCGGCCGCGTACCGCTGGACGGCCAGCGCGATCATCTTCCGAGCCTTCTGCCCCGACTCCTCCTTGAACTCCTCGTCGATCGCGCGGATCTTCTTCGCGGCTTCCATCCTGGCCTCGTCCGCGATCATCTCCACGAGTTCGGATTTTGCCTGCTCGGCCGTCACTCCCCCGATCCGCTCGAGGTTCTCCCTCGCCCCGCGGACCATCTCCTTGAGCTCCGCGTTCCCCCGTTCGAGATTGTGCTCCAGCTCGGCGATCTCCCTCTCCTTTTTCCCGAACTCCTGCGCCCGGGCCTCGAGGGCCTCCGTCTTCCGGTCGAGCGTGTCCTCCTTCTGGAGGAGGCGTTTCTCGAGCTGGCTGATCTCGTTCTTCCGCTCGCGGGTCTCCCGCTCGAAATCGAGCTTCACCTGGAGCTGGTAATCCTTGGCCTGGAGAGCGGCCTCCTTGAGGGTGTTTTCGGCCTCCTTCCTCGCGCTCTGAAGAATCTCCTCGGCTTTGGCCGCCGACTCCTGCGCCCGGTCCTCCGCAAATTTCTTCTTCGACAGCAAGGAAAAAACCACAAGCGTGAGCCCTGCTACAAATACCGCAAGCACCGTGATGATGATCAGATTCGTATCCAACGGATGCCTCCCTGATACCGCATCTATTTTATGCCCCGCTCCACGACGCCGTTCTCCGTGACCACGGCGTCGACGGGGACGTCCCACGCGTCCACGGGGACCTCCGGAACCAGTTGCCAGGAAAAGGCCAGCCCCACCGTCACCGCCGTCCCGTCAAGGCCGGAAAGAAAACGATCGTAGTAGCCGTGCCCCTGCCCCAGCCGCCTGCCGGCTGCATCGAAGGCAAGACCGGGGACGACGACCAGGTCGAACCCCTTCCGGATCCCCTCCCTGCCCGGACCCATTTGGGGCTCCCGGATTCCGAATCTTCCCCGTTCCCAGCCGTCGTTCTCCTCGTGTCGGAAGAAGGTGAGGTTGCCGTCCTCGCACATCCGGGGATAGTAGAGCCACACACCGGCGGCCAGGCACTGTTCGCGGATTCTATCGGTGCCGACTTCCCCTCGCACCGCCGAGTACAGGGCGATCTTCCGTCCGGACGCCGGTGGGAACGCAGCCAGGAAGATCTCCTGCACCCGGAGGTTTTTCCCTGCGCGCTCCCGGTCCATGTCTTCTGGGCTCGCGCGTCTCCGCTCGTTCAGGCGAAGAAGCGCCTTCCGGTCTCCGACAAACATGAAACGTCCTTCCGAATAAGGAGTTGTGCGAGGAGGCAGGAACCGCGAATAAGGTAAGAACCCGGAAGGGAAATCCGGGTCCGCTCGAGGTTGCAGTCTATCGGAACAACGATCAAACCTTATTCGTAGTAGAACGTACGAAACGTATGTTCCTGCCGCCCGAATCTATGTGAAAGGCCTGCGCCCTCGAAAACTCCGGGAAAGCCCCTGCGCTTTGCCGTGTCAGCAGTCGAGTCGAACCTGGTTTTCACCAGGTGGGTTCCCTGGGTTGGCGCCTTCAGGCTTCCCCGTGCAGGGGCATGCTCACCGACGCCAGGAAGGGATCCCGTTCTCGTTGTGTTGGCTCTAACTCTTCCGCCAATCACGAACACGGCAGGGGCCGCCTGCCATCTCGTCCTACTTCAACGCCTGGTCCAGCACCGCCAGGAGTTCCTGGCTCCTATCTTCAAAACGCCGTTTTTCCCTGCCCAGTTCCTCGCGAAGCTCAAGGATCTCGTCCCCGAGCTTCATCGCAGCCAGCATGACCACATGGAGATAGTTCGCGGTCCCGCCGGACTTCTGGACCTCGCGAACCCTTTCGTTCAGGAGTTCGCTCAACCGTTCCATATGCTCCGCCGACCGCTCGGTCGTTACGGTGAGCGAGTACCCGGCGATGTTCACACTAAACCGGTCGCCCATTTCCTCACACCTTCCATTATACAATCCGCGCGCTATAACTCAATGCTTTCGATCCGCGCCAGTATCGTCTCCACCTTGTCGCGGATCTCGTTTCGTTCCTCGGTCAGTTCGGCGACCTTCCGTGTCAGATCTTTGACCTCGGCCTCCTTTTTTTCCAGCTGGGCCGCCAGGGCCGCCTTTTCCTTCTTCAACGCTACCACCATTCCCGCAAGGTCCGAGATCTTTTTTTCGATCACCGAAAATGACGATTCCACCATGTGCCGGTTTCTCCCCTCGGTAAGCATGTAGGTTCCCGTGTGGGCGGTTTCCCCCGCGGAGGCAACGTCTTCCGCAATCCGGCCTCTCACGGTTTTTTCGACAATCACGATACCTCGTCCCCGAACCGGAATCAATGCCGAAGGGCATCTCTCCCGCCCTCACCGGGGTGCGGTCCCGGCCTGCCTCCGCCGATGCGCCGGTCAGGCATCCATCTGGATGACATCGTAGGCGATGGAGGCGCAGTGGGACGCGATCACCTTCCAGGAGGAAAGGATGTCCAGGTGGGCGGCGCTCGACTCGAGCGACTCGGGGGTACCCTTCTGCAGGCGGTGGATGTGGGCGATGCGCAACTGCCGCTCCATCTGGCCGACGACCTCCTTCCGGGAGATCACGATCTCGGCGGCCCTCTTGTCCCTCGTCACGAATGCGGACACCGCCTCGCCGTACATCGACCCCACTTCAAGCATCAATGACTCCAGCTCCTGCACTCCCTCCTCCGAGAAGCGCTGGTTCCGCCCGGCCATTTTGCGTACATGTTCCCCCAGCGTCTTGTCGAGGAAGTCCCCGATGTTCTCCAGATCGGAGACGATGGAGATGTACGCCACGGCGCGGCGCGTCTGCTCCGGGTCCAGAGCTCCCTCGCCGAGCTTCGAGAGGAATACCTTCACTTCACGGGTCAGCCGGTCGACGTCGTCGTCCGCCCTGGCGATCCGCACGGCGAGGTCCGCCTCCATCCCGCGGACCGCCTGGAGCGCCATTTCTTGCATTTCCTGGATCATGTCCGCCATCCGCACGATTTCCCGCGCCACCTGTCCGAGCGCTGCCCCGGTGGCAGGCAGGTGCTCGCGGTCCAGATAGGCCGGCTTCCCCGCGGAGGTGGCGGGGTCTTTCTCCGGGAACGCACGGGAGAGGGCGGAGGCCAGCCGGGGGACAAAGGGAAAAAAGAGTATGGCCAGCGTGAAGTTGAACATCGTGTGGGCGTTGGCGACGATCCGGGAAGGGTCCGGCGACAGGAAGGAGAGAAACCCCTGGGCGGCCGAAAAGAACGGGAGGAACAGGACCGCACCGAGGGTCTTCATCAGCAGGTGCCCCCAGGCGATTCTCCTTCCTTCCTCGGCAAGCCCCGAGGAGGCGGTAAACGCCACCGACGTTCCCCCCACGTTCGCCCCGAGAACCAGGGGAAGGACGGCGGACACCGGAAGCACCCCCTGCTGCGTGAATGCGATCAGAAGAATCATCACCGCGGTCCCGCTTTGGAACAGGACGCTCGCGATCGCCCCCCAGAGGAACGCGACCAACGGGGCCTCGCCGAGGTCGGCCATCAGGAGACGGAGGCTGGTGATGGTTCCGATCTCCGATGCGGCGTTCGCAAGGAACATCAGGGCGAGCAGGACGATTCCGAATCCGAGCACTCCCTGGCCGATCGCCCGGAGTGTCCCTTTCCGGCCCCACAAAAAGCAGATGACGCCGACCGAAATGACGGGGAACGCGTACCGGTAGATGCGGAAGGAGAGGATCTGGACGGTGACCGTGCTCCCCAGGTCGGCGCCGAGAACGACGGCAAGGGACTGGGAAAGGGCAAGCGGCGCAATCTCGGCGAAGGAGATGACCAGGGCGACCACGGCCCCGGAACTCTGAATCAGGGAGGTGCTCAGGACCCCCGCGCCGAAGGCGCGGAAACGTCCGCCCCCGGGGCCGGACCAGAGGCGGGAAAGCTTCGCCGCGAACGCCAACTCGAACCCCTGGCCGGTCAGACGGACGCCGTACAGGAGCAGGAATACCCCCCCGACCACCTGAAGGAAGAGGGCGTCGATCATGGAGGATCGGGGTCAGAAGAGAGCGGATGCGAAGCTTGCGGCATCGAAAGGCCTCAGGTCGTCGACCGATTCTCCCACGCCGATGAACCGGATGGGGACGTCGGTTTCCTTCGTGACCGAGAGGATTACCCCTCCCTTGGCGGTCCCGTCCAGCTTGGTGAGAACGATGCCCGTTACACCGGTGAACTCCCGGAAGGTCTTTGCCTGAGCGATCGCGTTCCTGCCGTTGGTCGCGTCGAGAACGAGGAGCACCTCCTGCGGAGCGCCCTGGACTTCCCTCCCGATGACGCGCACGACCTTGCGCATTTCCTCCATCAGGTGCGCCTTGGTATGAAGCCGGCCGGCCGTGTCGATCAGGACGGCGTGCGACCCTCTCGCCTTGGCTGCCCGGAGCGCGTCGAACACGACGGCGGAGGAATCCGACCCTTCCTTGTGATGGATGAAGTCGGCCCCCACCCTCTCGGCCCATACCCGCAACTGCCCGATGGCGGCGGCCCGGAACGTGTCCCCCGCCGCAAGCAGGACGGGGTGCCCCTCCTCCCGGAGTTGGTGGGCGATCTTCCCGATCGTGGTCGTTTTCCCGACGCCGTTCACCCCGACCACGAGGACAACGAATGGGTAAGGCGGTGCCACCGACATCGGCACCATCCTGGGAGCGAGGGTGGCCGCGATCATCCGTCTCAATTCCTTGCGGAGGGCGTCGATGTCCGGCAATTCCCCCCGTCGCCACTTCCCCCGGAGGGCCACCACGTACTCCCTGGCGAGATCGGCGCCCGCGTCGGACAGAATGAGCGCTTCCTCCAGTTCCGTCAGGACATGTTCGTCCACCGGACCGATCCCGCGGGCGATCGCCTCGACGTTCATCAAGAGGAGTTCGCGGGTTTTCGACAATCCCGTTTTGAGTCGCGAGAGGAAGGCACCGGAGGGCTTGTCGTCGTGTGAGGGCATGAGGACCCGTCTCAAGCGAGGCGGCGTCAGGACTGGAATTTCACCGAAACCACCTTGGAGATGCCCGGTTTTTCCATGGTGATCCCGTACAGTACGTCGGCGAGCTCCATCGTCCGCTTGTTGTGCGTGATGAGAAGGAACTGGTAATTCGACGACATCTCCCGGACGATCGAGTTGAACCTGTCGATGTTGGCGTCGTCCAGGGGAGCATCCGCCTCGTCGAGCAGGCAGAAAGGAGATGGTTTGACAAGGAAGATCGAGAAGATGAGGCTGATGGCGGTCAGCGCCTTCTCCCCGCCGGAGAGAAGGTTCAGGGACTGGAGCTTCTTGCCCGGCGGTTGCGCCACGATCTCCACGCCCGATTCCAGGAGGTTCCCCTCGTCGAGCAGCTTCAGGGCAGCCCGTCCCCCCAGGAACAGCTTGGGGAAAATCTCCTGGAACTTCCGGTCGATGCTGTCGAACGCCGCGGAGAACCGGTCCCGCGTGGTCCGGTTGATCCGCTGAATGGCCTTGGCGAGGTCCTCGAGGGATTTCTCGAGGTCCTCTTTCTGCGACAGGAGGAAGGCGTGCCGTTCGGCAAGCTCCTGGTGCTCCTCGAGGGAGGCAAGGTTCACTTCGCCGATGGCGGCCATGCGCGCCCTCACCTCGCCGGCCCGGGCTTCCCAGCCGGACAGATCGCCGTCCTCTTCCATCCCGGCCCCTTCCCCGCCGGCGATCTCCGAGGGGTGGACCTCGTACCTCTGGTAGATCGCGCCGCCCAGGTGCTCCCGGTCCATCTCCACTCGCTGGGCCGCAAGACGCAGGTCCGAAAGCCGGGCGATTTCGGCGGTCTCGCGCTGACGCCTCTCCTTCAGGGTTTCCTCCCTCGATGCGAGCCGCGCAGAGAGTTCCGCGTTCCCCTGGAGGTGCCGTTCGATTTCCTCCTGCCTCGCCGCCAGGTCGACGGCTGCGGCCTCGATCGCGCTCCTGCCCTCCTCCACGGCCCGGGAGAGCTCGGCGACCGTCCCTTCGTACGTTGCGATGCGCCTCTTGCGTTCCTCGACCGTGGCCCGTCTGCCCTCCAGCGACTCCCGCAGGCCCGCGAGCAGCACCTCTCCGGACCGGAACTTCTCCTCGAGCCCGATCCACTCGATCTCCGCGGCATGGAGTTTCGTTCGAATCTCCTCCATCGCGGCCCGCCTCTCCTCCCCCTGGGCGACGAGCGTCCGGACGCGGTCCTCTTCTTCGCCCCGGGCATGGCCGGACTGCCTCGCGGCTTCCTCCGACGCGCTTCGTTCCGATGTCATCCGCGCCAGTTCGGCCTCGAGGTATTTCCTCTCGTGGACGAGCGACGCAAGGGTAGTGCGGGCCTGCACCATCGCTATCTCGAGCACGGCCCTCCCCTGCTGCGCCTCGGCATACCGTCCCTTCCGCCCCTCGCGAAGGGAGAACAGCTCCTTGAGCCTTCCCTCGAGCGTCGCGCGGGTGCGCCTTGCTTCCTCTTCCTCCTCCACGATGCGGGCCAACTCATCCGACAGGCGTCCCATCTCCGGCTCGAGCTCCCGGATCTCCCGCTTCACGGCGAGAACTCTCGACTCCCCCTGTTCCTGTGCGCCGCCCACCAGGATGCCGTCGGCGGTGATCAAGTCCCCGTCGAGGGTCACGTAGGAGCTCCACATGCCGTTGCGGTTCCAGAGACGGAGAGCGCACGGGAGGTCGTGCACCAGGAGGGTACCTCCCATCAGGCCGCGCACGAGGTCCCCGCACTCCCGCGGTACCCGGACGACTTCGGTTAAGGGGCCGATCACGCCATCTTCTTTTCCGTGCAGGGGAAGTTCCTCGCGCGTTCGCAGCGTCACCGGCACGAACGCTCCCCTCCCCTCGCGGGATTCCTTGAGGTACTGGAGGGCTGAGAGGCCGTCGGCCTGGTCCCGAACCACGATGGACTGGATCCGCTCGCCGAGGACCGCCTCCACGGCCCTTTCGTACGGTGCGTCGGTCTCGATGAGTTCCCCGATGACCCCGAATATCCCGCGTTCGCGGTCTCCATTACCGCCCCCCAGGTAGTGCTGCAGCACGGCCCTGACGCCGGATGAGGCCCAGTCCCGCTGCTCCTGCACCCGGGAGAGCGCGGACAGGCGGAAATCCGTCGCCTCGAGCCTGGCTTCCGTTTTCCTGCGGGTATCCGCGACCGTGTCGAGGCGCGCGGTCTGTTCGCTCAGGAGCAACCCCGTCTCCTCCCACACCTTTTCCGCCGCAGCGAGCACCTCCCGGGCCTCTGCTTCGGCCACGCATGCTCCCCCGTGCTGTTCCTCCGCCTTCCGGGCAAGGGCCAACGCCTCCGCGACCCTGTCGTTTATGCGTGCAACGGCCCTCGCATTCTCCTCGATCATCTTCTGAACCGACTCCGCCCCGGAGAGGGCGTTCGAGTGGAGGGTCACGCGCACCATGAGGTCGGATTTCGCCTGCTCGGCCAACCGGTGGGCATCGGCATACCCTGCCTGCGCCTTCTCCGCCTCCGCCGCCAGCCGGGCAAGCCGTTCGCGCGACGAAACAATCCCTTCCCGACCATGAAGAGAGATCTCCTCCGACTCCCGGATCCGACGGAGCAGCAGGGCGGCCTCCCCCTCCAGGGAGGCGATCTCCTCCCTCGTCTCCACGATCAGGACGGAAAGCTGCCGCGCCTCGCGCCCCTTTCCCTCCCACTCCGCCTGCTTCCGGGCGATTTCTTCCTTCAAATCCGCGTGAACGGCGCGCAGGGTCCCCAAAGCGGCTTCCGCCTCCGCCAGCCGGAGCTTTTCCGATTCCCGTTCCGCCTCCAGGGCCGAGATCTCCAGGCGAAGGGATAAGAGCACGCTCTCCAGGGCGGAAAGCTCACCCGCAATGCGGGACCTCTCCTCCGTGAGGATCCGGAATTTCCTCTCCGCGATCCGGAGGTCGAGGTCCCGGAGTTCGTCCTTCAGCACCTTGTATTTTTCCGCCTTGCGGACCTGGCGCTCCAGGCTCCCCAGCTGGCGCCTGACCTCGTCGAGAATGTCCCTCACCCGGGCGAGGTTCTGCCGGGTGCTCTCCATCTTCCGTTCCGCCTCCTTCCTCCGGACGCGGAACTTGGCCACCCCGGCCGCCTCCTCGATGATCATCCTCTTCTCTTCGGGCCGGGCGTTCACGATCGTCATGATCTTTCCCTGCTCGATGATGGCGTACCCGCGCGCGCCCGCCCCCGTGTCGAGGAAGAGTTCGGCGATGTCCTTCAGCCGGCAGGGGATCCGGTTGATGAAGAACTCGCTTTCCCCGTCGCGGAAGGTGCGCCGGGTGACCTGTACCTCGGCGTACGATTCATACCCGGGGGGGGCAAACCCGTCCTCGTTGCTGAACGTCAGGGAAACCTCCGCCATTCCGAGGGGACCCGCGGCGTCGGACCCGGCGAAGATCACGTCCTCCAAGGCCTTGCTCCGGAGATACGAGGGGGCGTGCTCCCCGAGCACCCAGCGGATGGCGTCGACGATGTTCGACTTCCCGCACCCGTTGGGGCCCACGATCGCCGTGATGCCGTCGGAAAAGTCGAAGCTGGTCTTGTCGTAGAAGGATTTGAATCCGAAAAGTTCAAGCTTTTTAAGCTTCATGAATCCCCTGTACGAATCCCCCGGGAATATCGTGAAACATCAATATCATGTGTAGGGCTTCCCTATTGGCCCCAATATATGGTGTCTCCCCGGATATGTAAAGGCAAAAAAACGGCGGCCCTTTGCCAGGGCCGCCTCCCTTCGGAAACGGGAATCTCCCTTATTTTCTTTTCTTCTTTCCCGACACCGCCTTCGCCGCCGCCTTTTCCTTCAAGACCACCTGGGCGGCAGCCATGCGCGCGATGGGCACGCGGTACGGGGAGCAGGAGACGTAATCCAGCCCCGTCCTGTGGCAAAACTCCACCGACCGCGGATCCCCCCCGTGCTCTCCGCAGATCCCCACTTTGAGGTTCGGGCGGACCGCGCGCCCCTTCTCCACGCCCATCCGGATCAGTTGCCCCACCCCGGTCTGGTCCAGCGTGGAGAACACGTCGAAGTCCAGAATGTTCTCGGGACGCTTCGCGTATTTGACGTCGCAGGATGCGCAGGAGAGGTCCTTCGCGAGTTTCTCCCCGCATTGCGGGCACAGTTCGGAACGGGCCATGTAGAACTGGATTACCTTCCCCGAGTCGTCCCGGGAGAAACCGAAGGTCGTCTGGGTCAGATCGTTCGTCCCGAAGGAGAAGAATTCCGCCTCGCGGGCGATCTCGTCCGCAGTCAACGCGGCCCGGGGGAGTTCGATCATCGTCCCCACGGTGTACGGGAACTTCTTCTTGTACCGCTTCATCGTCTCCGTCGCCACCTGGACGATCAGGTCCTTCTGGGCCTTCATCTCGCGGACCATGCTGACCAGGGGGATCATCACCTCGGGCTGTACCCGGATCTTCTCCCGGGTCACCTCGCAGGCCGCCTCGAATATGGCCCGCGCCTGCATCCGGCTGATCTCCGGGTACAGGATCCCCAGGCGGCACCCCCGCAATCCCAGCATCGGGTTGATCTCGTGCAGTTCCTCCACGCGCTCGAGCAGCCGCTTCTTCTCTTCGATGATCGAGCGATCGGCATGGATCAGTTGAAGCTTCGTGACTTCGACCATCAGGTCCTCCCGCCGGGGGAGGAACTCGTGGAGGGGCGGGTCCAGCAGACGGATGGTCACCGGGTACCCCCGCATCTCCCGGTACAGCCCCTTGAAATCCTCCCGCTGCATCGGCAACAGTTTCTCAAGGGCCTGCTCTCGCTCCTCCCTCGTTCGGGAGAGGATCATCTCCCGCATGATCGGGATCCTGTCCTCGGCGAAGAACATGTGCTCTGTCCGGCAGAGCCCGATCCCCTGGGCGCCAAACTCCTTCGCCGTCCTCGCGTCACGCGGGGTGTCCGCATTGGCGCGGACCGAAAGCCTCCGGATGGAATCGGCCCACGACATGAGCGTCCCGAACGAGCCGGTCATCTTGGGGGCGATGAGCGGGACCTCGCCCTGGATGACCTCGCCCGTGCTTCCGTTGAGGGAGATGAAATCCCCCTCCTGGATGACCCTCCCCCCGACGGCAAAGCGATGGGTCGCCTCGTCCACGTCGATCGCCTCACATCCGGCGACGCACGTCTTCCCCATCTGGCGAGCGACCACGGCTGCGTGCGAGGTCATCCCCCCCTTGGCGGTGAGGATCCCGCGCGCCACGTCCATCCCGTGGATGTCGTCCGGGCTTGTCTCCTTGCGCACCAGGATGACGGCCTTCCCCGCCGAGGCCAGCTCCACCGCCCGGTCGGCGTGAAACACGACGGCACCGGTCGCGGCCCCCGGGGAGGCGGGCAGCCCCCTTGCGATCACATCCACCTTCGCTTTGGGGTCGATCACCGGGTGGAGAAGCTGTTCGATGTTCTGCGGGTCAAGGCGCATCACCGCCTCTTCCTTCGTGATGAGCTTCTCCTTGACCATGTCCACCGCGATCTTCACCGCAGCGCCGGCGGTCCTCTTCCCGCTCCGGGTCTGGAGCATGTAGAGCTTGTTGCCCTCCACGGTGAACTCGAAGTCCTGGACATCCTTGTAATGCTTCTCGAGCCTGGCCGTGATCCTCACCAGCTGTTCGAAGACCTTGGGCATCTCCTTTTTCATATTCGTGATGCGGTGCGGTGTGCGGATGCCGGCCACCACGTCTTCGCCCTGCGCATTGATCAGGTATTCGCCGTAGAACTCCTTGCCCCCGGTAGCGGGGTTGCGGGTGAACCCGACGCCGGTCGCGCAGTCGTTCCCCATGTTCCCGAACACCATCGCCTGGACATTGACCGCTGTCCCGATATCGTCCGGAATGTTGTTCGACTTCCGGTAGTACTTGGCCCGTTCATTGTTCCAGGATTTGAATACGGCGTCCCGGGCAAGCTCGAGCTGCACCCGGGGATCCTGGGGAAACTCTTTCCGGGTTCGCGCCTTGACGAGGTTCTTGAACTTCCCGCAAACGTCCTTGAGGTCCTCTGCCGTCAAGTCGATGTCGCTGGCCGCGCCGCGCTCGCGTTTCTTCTGGTCGAACAGGTGCTCGAAATTCTCCTTGTCGATTCCGAGGACGACGTCGGAGAACATCATGAGGAAGCGGCGGTACGAGTCGCAGGCGAACCGCTCGTTCTTCGCCTTCTTCCCCAGACCCTGGACGGTCTTGTCGTTCAGACCGAGGTTAAGGATCGTATCCATCATCCCCGGCATCGAGAACTTCGCCCCCGAGCGGACCGACACCAGCAACGGGTTCTTCGGGTCCCCGAACTTCTTCCCCGTGACCCTCTCCAGGCGGGCCAGGTGTGCGGCGATTTCCCGGTTCACGTCGGCCGGGATCTTCCCCCGATTCCTGTAGTAGAGGTTGCATATCTCCGTGCTGATGGTGAAGCCGGGGGGGACAGGGACGCCCAGATTCGTCATTTCGGCGAGGCCGGCGCCCTTCCCGCCGAGGACGTCCTTCATCTTGCCGTGTCCTTCCGCCTTTCCGCCGCCGAAGAAATAGACACGTTTCGTGGCCATCCGCTTCTCCTTCAGGTTTCCTTATTTCGGCTGACCCACCGTGATACGGGAAACATCCGCCACCGAAGCGAACAGGTTGGAGAGGCCTTTCAAGAGCGCCAGCCGGTTGTTTTTCACCCTTTCCTCCTTCGCCATCACGAGGACTTTCTCGAAAAACGCCGACACGAGCGGCTGGAGCCGCGCCATCTCGCGGAACGCCTCGGAATACCTCCCGTTCCGCGCCGCGGAGTGTACTCTTTCCGATACCTCCCCGACGGCCTTCTGAAGGGCCCGCTCCTCCTCGTGTTCGAAGAGCGTCTCCGACACATCCAACGGGCCCCCGTACCCCTTCGTGATGTTGATCGCCCGCTTGAACACCTCGGCAAGGGGCTCGAATGCCGCCTCCTGGCGAAACGTGACGAGGGCGGAAAGCTTCGCGCGCATGTCCACCATGTCCGTGAGCCCCGCGGAGAGGACCGCCTCCACCAGGTCCCCGGGGGTCCCCTGGGACGTCCAGAGGTTGCTCAGACGCCCGTGGATGAATTCCATCACCTTCCGCTTCACTTCTGCCGCGGGCGATTTGAGTTTCCCGCCAAGGGTTGCGAGAGACCTGTCCACCAAGCCTTCCAACGGGATCCGCAGTCCCTTTGCCTCCAGGATGGAGAGGAGACCGAGCGTTTGCCTGCGAAGCCCGTACGGGTCCGCGGTCCCGGTGGGGATCAGCCCCACGCCGAAACAGCCGCATACCATGTCGATCTTGTCCGCTACGGCCACCGCCGCCCCCACGTCGCTTCCCGGCAACTCGTCGGACATGCCCTTGGGGAGATAGTGCTCGTACACGGCCTGCGCCGTTTCCTCCTTCTCCCCGGTCTTGCGCGCATAGTCGCGTCCCATGACCCCCTGGAGCTCGGGAAACTCCTTGACGACCCCCGTGGTGAGATCGGCCTTGGAGAGGATCGCGCCGCGCCGGCAATCCTCCCCCTTGGCGGGGAATCCCACCGAGGCAAGATACGCCCCGATCTCGGCCATTCGCTCCACCTTCTCCCAGTAGGTTCCGAGGTCCGCCTGGAACAATACGTTCTTGAGCGCCTGGGCCCGGTCGAACAACGGCTGTTTCAGGTCGTCCTGGTAGTAGAACTCCGCATCCGACAGGCGCGCGCGGATGACCCGTTCGTTCCCGGTCACCACCACCTGGTCGTCGGGGACGATCATGTTCGAGACGAAGGCGAAACCGGGGAAGAGATTCCCGCCGTCGTCCTCGAACACGAAATATTTCTGGTTGTTGCGCATGCTGGTGATGAGGATCTCGCGGGGGAGCGCCAGATACTTCTCCTCGAACCGCCCCACCAGGACCACGGGGTATTCGACCAGGTTGGCGACGGTTTCCACGAGCGGCTCGTCCTCGACCCATTTCTTTCCGATCCGTTTCTCAGCCTCCCGGATCCCTGCGCGGATCTTCTCCTTGCGAACCTCGAGGTCGACAAACACGCTCGCCTGAGCGAGTTTGTCGAGGTACTCCCCCGGGGATGCGAGGGTGATCGCACCGGGAGCGAGGAAGCGGTGACCGTACGTCGTATTCCCCGCCGCCACGTTGCCGAACGACAGAGGGATGACCTTGTCCCCGTAGAGGGAGACGATCCAGTGCATGGGCCGGGCGAAACGGACCTCGAGGTCGGCCCACCTCATCGTCTTCTTGAAGGGGATCGTCGGAATCCAGTCCGAGACGAGCTGGGGGAGGATCTCCTCGACCGGCCTCGCCGCCTCTTCCTTCACGTACCCGAGGTACTCGCCCCGATCCGTTTGGAACAGCTTCATGGCGGAGACGTCCACACCCTGCGACCGGGCAAACCCCTCTGCGGCCTTCGTGGGTTTGCCCGAAGCATCGAATCCGACGCTTTTCGGAGGACCCAGGACCGTTTCCTGGGACGCCCTCTGGCGGTCCCCCAGCCCCCTCACGATGTAGGTCAGCCTGCGGGGGGTGCCGTAGATGTCTACGCCATCGAAGGAAAGCCTCGCCTTCTTCAGGACATCATCGTACTTCTCCCGGCCGAACCAGAGAGCGGGCCCCACGAAGCCGGCCGGGAGCTCCTCACAGCCGATTTCCAGCAGATAGTCGCGTTTCATCATCGGTCTTCTTTCTCTCGATGGATTCTCAAGCGGAGAACCTGTTCATCAACGGGTAGCCCTGCTCCTCGCGGGACTTGAGGTACCCGGTCGCGCAAAGCCTGGCCAGAATGCGGACCCGGGCGATGTAGGAGGTGCGCTCCGTCACGGATATGGCCCCGCGCGCGTCGAGCATGTTGAACGCGTGGGAACACTTGAGGCAGTAGTCGTAGGCCGGCAGGACGAGGTTCTCCTCGATCAGGCGGAGGCATTCCTTCTCGTACATCTGGAACAGGGAAAACAGCATCGGGATGTCGGCCGCCTCGAAATTGTACTTCGAGAATTCGACCTCCCCCCGGTGGTGCACGTCGCCGTACGTCACGTTGCCGACCCACTTCAGGTCGAACACGTTCTCCACGTTCTGCAGGTACATCGCGATACGCTCGATCCCGTAGGTGATCTCGCCGGAGACGGGCTTCAGGTCAATCCCCCCGCACTGCTGGAAGTAGGTGAACTGGGTGATCTCCATCCCGTCCAGCCATACTTCCCACCCCAGACCCCAGGCCCCGAGGGTGGGGGACTCCCAGTCGTCCTCCACGAAACGGATGTCGTGCTTCATCGGGTCGATGCCGACCGCCTTGAGGGAGTCCAGGTACAACTCGACGTAGTCGTAAGGGCAGGGCTTCATGATGACCTGGAACTGGTAATAGTGCTGTAGACGGTTGGGGTTTTCCCCGTACCGGCCGTCCGTCGGCCGGCGGGAGGGCTCGACATATGCGGTGTTCCACGGCTCGGGGCCCAGGGCCCGAAGAAACGTCGCGGGATTGAACGTTCCCGCCCCCACCTCGATGTCGTAAGGCTGGTGGATCACGCACCCTTTATCCGCCCAGAACCGTTGGAGGGCGATGACGAGGTCCTGGAATAGCAAAGCGTCCTCCCGGTGGAAAAGTGATACGGATACATATCATCCCGCGGAAGGTGCTGTCAATAAATATCGTTATAAAAACAGGGGTTTTACGGTTTTCTGAGGGTCGAAGCGTCGCCGAGGCTCCGGAGCGGTTTCCCCAAGTTCCACTCCAGGTATTTTGGTATAACCTGTTGTAATTCCTCAAGAACAGATTCGGGAATCCGGACACGTCCGACAGCGGAAGAAGACGGAGCCTGGAGCGCCCTCCACGTACGTACCGCCCCGAGAGAAAGAGGAGTGCCTCCCTCCCCCGGGCAGGCTTCGCAGTAGAGTCTCCCCTCGGGAACAACGAAACGGAAGGACCTGTTTTCCGACCTTCCGCACCTCCGGCACGCGGAGAGGTCCGGCCCCCACCCCCCCGAAGCGAGAAACGCGGCTTCCGCTTTCCTTCCGACGGATGCGGGGGACTCTCCCCGGGAGAGGGACCGGATTCCTGCGAGGAGGAAGGCGAACGCTTTCGGCTTGGGGCCGGCCTGCGGGAAAACCGCCGAGACCAGCTCCAGCAGGTAGTCAGCGTACCGGACCCGTTCCCAGTTCGCCACGATGTCCCAGAACGACTCGAGGATCGACGCCGACGTGAGGATCGGCATCCTCCCCGGCTCTTCGGTCCAGGCTACGTCCAGGAGGAAGTACTTCTGCAGGGCTCCTCCGAATCGTTTCCGGCTGCGGTGGGCCGCCTTGGCGACGACGGTTACCGCCCCTGCGGCCTCCGTGAAAAAGGTGAGCCGCCTGTCCGTCTCCCCCATGCTCGCGGCGCGGACGAGAAACGCCCGGGAGGACCGGAAGGAACGCCGGACAGCCATGTCCTATCGGCCGTCCGGCGGGGCTTCGACCTGTGCGTCGCGAATCCTGTCCCGCAAGCCCCCTCCCCCGCGGCGTGGTTCCATCGCCGGACCGGGTCCCCGCCGGGACGCTACTCGCCCAGCGTGATCTCCTTCACTTCCCCTTTCCCCCCGAAGGGCGGAAGCAGATTCCCGTTCAATGTGCCGACCACGCCACCGGCGTTCCCGATCTTCAGGGTAATCTTTCCCCGGGCCTGGATGCTGAGGCGGTCCCCCGGATACAGCATGACGTCGACGGGCTCCGACCCGTCCCGGCTGTACATGATCCACGTCAGTTCTCTCGCCTCCAGGAACAGCGACGACAAATGGTGGGACGGGGCCGACGCCGCCCCCGTCCCTCCCACGACGGTCAGCGTCTTCTGTTCGGGGACCGGAGGGACTTCCGCCGCCTCCCCGCCTCCTACCGCCAAATTGTCGGATGGCAAAGCGGTGTTTTCGACGGGCGCGGGAACCGCGGGAGGGCGCGGTTGATGCGCTTTCCGAACCTCGGGAGCGGGGGGAGGGCGCAGCGCGGTATGCCTTCCATACCGGGCGAGGAATATGCCGATGACCAGCACTACGACCGTGGCGATCGCGTAGGCCGTCCGCCGGCTTCCCCGGCGTCGCTCGCGCTCCAGCCACTCCGGACTGGCGTGAAAAGGCGGCTCCTGCACCGACTGCCTTTCGAGGAGGTCCTGGTATTCGGAAAGCACGGGCTCGGGGTCCACCGAAAGAAAGCTCGCGTAGGCGCGGATGAAGCCGGCGGAAAACACCTTTGCCGGCCACCGGGAATAGTTCCCCTCCTCGATATCGCGCAGGTATTTCTGGCTGATGCGGAGTTCGGAGGAGGCCTCACCCAGTGTCTTTCCCATCTCCTCGCGCCGTTTCTTCCAGGCCGCTCCCGCTCCCATTCCCGCCGCCTTACCTCTTCCCCTGCTCGAGGATGCTGATGTACCGTGCGGCCTCCGCCCGTAACGCGGTGTCTCCCGTGTTGGCCATGGCGTTCCGGAACGCCTCGAGAGCGTCCTTGGGGCGATCAAACCGCAGGTACAGGCTGCCCAGTTCCATCCACCCGCGGGCAAAGGAAGGCGCCACCTCGACCAGCCGCTCGAGGGTCCGCAGGGACTCCTTCCCCTGTCCTGTCTCGTACTGCACCAGCGCCAGCCCCCGGTACGCATCCGCGAACGAGGAGTTCAGACCGATTGCGCGCCGGTACATCGCTTCCGCCTTCGGGAAATCCTTGCGGCGGGCGTACTCCCGCCCCATGTTGTAATACCCGTACTCCGGGGTGGGGTAGAGAACGTTCGAGACGGCCTTTTCGTATTCCCGGATCGCCTCGTCGCCCTTTCCCCGGAGACTGAAGATATTCCCCAGGTTGTTATGGGCTGCGGCGTTGTCCGGATTCTTCCGGATCGCGCTTTGCAGATACTCCTCCGCCTTTCCAAGATCTCCCCGGGCCTGGTAGGCCAGACCGAGCGTCATGTCGATCTCGGAATTGTCCGGGTCAAGCTCGGCGGCACGCGTGAGCTCTCGCATCGCGGAGGGCAAGTTGCGCTGTTCCAGGTAGGTAACACCCATCTGCATCCGGGCGGAGGCCTCTCTCTTCATGTCCGCAGACGGGGTCGAGCAAGCGAGGAACAGCGCGCCCGCCACAGAGAACCCCACCGCTGCCGCGATCGGCAATCTCGCGCCCCGGGTCACAGGTATTTCCCCAACAGCAGGGTGAGTCGATTCCTCGTGGCCGCCGGTATCTTCTTCCGGTCCGTGATGATGGCGTACCGAAGCGTCTCGCTGCATCCGCACCCTTCCCTCCCGGGGAGGCGCCCCGCCACCTCGCGGATGATCCGCTTGGAATGTTCGACGTTCTGCCGGATGATCGCCAGGATCGACTCGATGGAAACGTCCTCCTCGCTGTCGTGCCAGCAGTCGTAATCGGTTGCGAGGGCCAGGGTGGCGTAGCAGATCTCCGCCTCCCGGGCGAGCTTCGCCTCGGGCATGTTCGTCATGCCGATCACGTCCACCCCCCACTTCCGGTAGATCCGGGATTCCGCGCGGGTGGAGAACGCCGGCCCCTCCATGCAGAGGTACGTGCCGCTCCGATGGACGCGCTTGACGACCTTCCTTGCGGAATGGTAAGCGACATCCGCGAGGGACGGACAGACGGGGTCGGCGAAGGGGATGTGGCCCACGATGCCGTCGGAGAAGAAGGTGTTGGGGCGGAACCGCGTGTGGTCGTAGAACTGGTCGACCACCACGATGTCCCCCGGCCGGATGTTCTCCTTCATGCTTCCCACGGCGGAGAGGGAAAGCACGCGCCTCGCTCCGATCTTCTTCATGGCGTAGATGTTGGCCCGGAAGTTGATCTGGGAAGGCGGGATTCTGTGTCCCCTCCCGTGGCGCGGGAGAAACGCGAGGGTTCTTCCCCCGATCTCCCCGACGACCAGCGCATCGGAGGGGTTCCCGAACGGCGTGCGGACCCTGACGTGCCGGACATTCCTCATTCCCTCCATCTCGTACAGGCCGGAACCGCCGATAATACCGAGAATATCCGACATGGTCCCTTTCCGCTCCCTTCGGGAGACTCCATCTTCACCAATATAGGGAGAAGATTCCCGGGGCTCAAGGGTTTTTCGGTTCTTCCCTTCCCCGGGAGCCGGTTTTCCCGCGGCCCCGCTGGTCCTTGGAGGCGCCTGTCAGTTGTCCGCAGGCGGCGCGGATGTCCGCTCCTCTCCGTTCCCGGGTGATGGTCTGGATTCCCGCGCTCATGAGGACGTCGCGGAAGCGGTCGAGAGACGCCGGGGAAGGGGAACGGAAATTCCCGTGGGGATGCGGGTTGAAGGAGATCAGGTTGACCTTGACGCGGGTTCCCGACAACAGGTGCGCCAGAGAACGCGCGTCGGCGGGGGAATCGTTCACCCCGGAAAGGAGGACGTACTCCGCGGTCACCTTGCGGCCGCTCCGGAGGGGGATACCCCGCATCGCTGCGACCACCTCCCGCAGCGGGTATTTCCGGTCGACGGGCATAAGGCGTGAGCGTACCTCGTCGCTGGCCGCGTTGAGCGACACGGCGAAGCTCACCGGATACCGGTCCGCCAGGTCCCGCATCGCCGGGACGATCCCCGCCGTCGAAACGGTCACCCGCTTCCCCGCCAGGCGGAACCCGTGGGGGGAGAGCAGAATGTCGATCGCGCGGGACACCTCCGGGACATTTTCCAGGGGTTCGCCCATTCCCATGAAAACGACGTTCGTCAGCCGCTCTCCGCGTTCCGCCAGTCTCCGGGCGGCGAAGCACACCTGGTGGATGATCTCGGCCGACGTCATGTTGCGCCGGAACCCCGACGCCCCCGTTGCGCAGAACACGCACGACAGGGCGCATCCTGCCTGCGTGGAGACGCATAGGGTCCGTCGGTTTTCCTCGGGAATCAGCACGCTCTCGACCGCCTCCCCGTCCTCCAGTCGGAAGAGGAACTTTTCCGTCCCGTCGCGGGAGAGCTCCATGATTTCCGCGGCCGGCGAGGAGATCCTGCACGTTGCCACGAGTTCTTCGCGGAAGCCCCGGGAGAGGTCGGTCATCGCGGAGAACTCCTCCGCAACCTTCTGGTAGATCCAGCGGGACACCTGCCTGGCCCGGTACCGTTCCTTCCCCCGGGTACGGAAGAAGGCCTCCAGCTCCCCCAGGGACATCCCTTTCAGGTCCGTGCGCGCGTCCTTCATGGGATGTATCATATACCGGAGCGACGAAGGCGGGGGACCGTCGAGAGGAAAAAAAACCCGGCCCGCCTTGATCGGTTCCCGCGGGTCGGGGTCGTGTCGGCTACCCTGATATCTTACCTTACTCGCTAACGTCCAGATCACTGAAAAAATAGCGGATCTCGGTTTCTGCCGTCTCCGTCGCATCCGACCCGTGCACGATGTTGCGCTCCACGCTGTCGGCAAAGTCGGCGCGGATCGTCCCCTTATCTGCCTTCTTCGGGTCGGTGGCGCCCATCAGCGCCCGGTTGCGGGAGATCACGTCATCGCCTTCCAGCACCATGACGACGATGGGGCCCGAGGACATGAACTCCGTGAGGGAGCCGAAAAACGGCCGCTCGCGGTGCACCGCGTAAAACCCCTCCGCCTCCCGGAGCGTGAGGCGGAACATCCGCATGGCGATGATCCGGATCCCTTCCTTTTCGAAGCGGCGGACCACCTCGCCGATGAGCCCCTTTCCTATGCCGTCGGGCTTGATGATCGACAGGGTGCGTTGCACGTTTCGCCCCCCGGGGGGCATATCAATTCATCCTGGCTTTCGCCATGTCGTAGCCGGCCCGGAGAGCCTTCTTGTTCATCTCCTCCGTTCCCTTCGGCACACGGGAGAGGACGGCTTTCTCCACCGACTCGATTTTCACCTTCCCGGTAATCGCGGTAATGGCTCCGGTCGCGACGATGTTGGCGACGAAGGCTTTCCCGATTTCCTCCGAGGCCGTCCGGATGATCGGCAACCTGATGACCTGGAAGTCCCCCTTCGGGATATCGCGGACGAAATCCTCGTCCACGAGGAGGATCCCATTGGGTTTTATATCCTTGTAATACTTGCTGCACGATTCTTGCGTCAGAGAGAGCTGCAGGTCGATCCCCAGGGCCTTCGGGA
>LDXO01000019.1 GCA_001443455.1 Deltaproteobacteria bacterium CSP1-8
TTGCCGTACGCCTCCGCACTCGCTCCTGCGCTTGCCCGCCTCGCCTCGGGTCTCCCTTGTCTCGCGACGAAACCCTTCCGGGGACCGGCCCCCTGCAGCGGCCCTCGAATGCCAAGATATTTGCGAGACGGTGCACTAGAGCTCCAGAAGCACGGGTATGATCATCGGTCTCCTGTCGAGTCGCTTATTGAAGAACCGGCGAAGGGCCTTCCGCATGTCGGTTTTGATCTCCGCCGGGTCCTTCCTCGCTTCGAGGCCCGCATCCTCCCACGTCGAGAGGACGGTTTGCCTCGCGTCCTCCATTATAGTATCCGAAGAGTTTTCGGAAACCACCCCCCTGGTCACGATATCGGGCCCGTAGAGGATTTCCCCGGTGGTCTGGGAGATGGCCAGCACGACCATGACCATGCCGTCGTTCGAGAGGTGGTACCGGTCCTTGAGCACCAGTCCCTCCACCTCCCCCCCTTTCCCGTCGACGAACAGGCGCCCTACCGGGGCCTTCCCCGCACGGGTCATCACCCCTTCCGAAAACTCGAGGATGTCGCCGTTCCGGACAAACTCCGGGCGGGGGACCCCCATCTCCCGGGCGAGGTTCTTGTGCATGATGAGGTGCCTCGGCTCGCCGTGGACGGGGATGAAGTACTCCGGACGGAGCAGCCGGACCATGCTCCGGAGTTCCTCCCGGCTGGCGTGCCCGGACACGTGGATCTCCGAGATCTTTTCGTAGCGCACGTCGGCCCCCGCCAGAAAGAGGTGGTTGATCACGTTGGCGATCGCCCGTTCGTTCCCCGGGATGAACTTCGAGGAGAGGACGGCCGTGTCGCCTTCCCGGATCCGCAGGAACTTGTGCTCGCCCAGCGCCATCAGCGTGAGGGCGGAGCGAGGCTCCCCCTGGCTGCCCGTGGTGAGGACGGCGACCTGCCGGCCGGGCAGGGTTTCGATGTCCTCCACGGGAAAGAGGATCTCCGGGTTCGGCAGTTTCATATATCCCAGTTCGAGGGCCGTCCCCACGTTCCCCACCATGCTCTTGCCGCAAAGGGCCACCCTGCGGCCGTGGCGGGCTGCGGCGTTGATGGCCTCCTGGATCCGGTGGATGTTCGACGAGAACATCGCGACGATGACCCGGCCGGGGGCCCCGCCGAATATTTCCGAAAGGGCCTCCCCGACGAACGCCTCCGGGAGGCTTTCCCCTTCCCGCTCCACGTTCGTGGAGTCGGAGAACAGGGCCGTCACCATCTCGCGCGCGGCCACATCCGCGAGACGTTTCGTGGCGGTGGGGACGCCGTCCAGAGGCCGGGCGTCGATCTTGAAGTCCCCCGTATGGACGAACACGCCGTCCCGGCACCGCAGGATGAACCCGAACCCGCCCGGGATGCTGTGGCAGACCGGGAACGTCTCCACGTCGAGGTCGCCCACGCGGAACCGGCTGGAACGCTCGATCGGCTCGAGCCTCGCGACGCCGTCCAGGCCATGCTCGGCGAGGCGGTTCCGCAGTAAACCGAGCGTAAGCGGGGTGCCGTACACGGGAACGTCGAACTCCTTCAGCAGGAACGAGACCGCACCGATGTGGTCCTCGTGTCCGTGCGTGAGCAGGAGCGCCCGGAGCCGGTGGGAGAGATCCCGCAGAAAGCCGAAATCGGGGATGACGAAGTCGATCCCCAGCATCGTGTCGTCGGGGAACATGAGGCCCGCGTCCACGAGGACGGCGGACTCGCCGTCGTCGAACAACAGGGAGTTGAGTCCGAATTCCCCCAGTCCTCCGAGGGGGATGATGCGCAGCGTCATGAGGGAATTCCCTCCCCCCGGACCCTGTCGCTCATACCAGGGCCGCCCCGGCGCATGGGACCCTCCCCTCCTCCCGGGCGGAATGAATCCGTCTTCGCGTCTCCTCCGCCATCTCGTCCCGGGTCAGGGCCCTCCCGTCGTCCGCGGTCACGGGGGCAAGTATCCTGACGGTGAGATCGGCGGGCCGAAAGAGGAGCGAACCCCGGGGAAGGGCCTTGTGCCCTCCGTCGATGAGCACCGGCAGGAGCGGGGCCCCCGTTTTCCGCGCGAGGTAGAACGCCCCGGGCTTGAACTCGCCGATGGTCCCGTCGCGACTGCGCGTACCCTCGGGAAATATGACCACCATCTGCCCCCGGTCCATTCGCGTCGTCGCCACGCGGACCAGGGTGACGGCGTCCCGGGGGTCCTCCCGGTCGATGAAGAGGTTGCCGGCCTTCGCCATCGCGTACCCGAACAGGGGGATCCGGCCGAGTTCCCTCTTCGCGAGAAACCGGACCTCCCGGGGGAGGGCGGCGAGAACGAGGGGGATGTCCACCAGGCTCTGGTGATTCGCCGCCAGGATGGCACCGCCCGCCGGGAGGCATTCCAGCCCCTCGACGCGGACCTTCCACCCCCCGATCCGCACGAATCCCCTGCCCCACAACCGCATGATTCCGGAGGAGATCCGTTCCTCCCCCGTGAGAAAACCAGCGGCGGCGGCACCCAGGGAAGAAACCACGGTGAGGATCAGGACAGCGGCGGATTTGAATACGCCCGAAATCACCAATCCGCTTCCTCCCGGAAACTGTAGAAGGAACAACTGCCTATTATGACATGGTCCATCACCGGAATCCCCACGATTCCCCCCGCGGAACGGAGCCTGCGCGTGACTTCCCTGTCTTCCGGGCTGGGGGAAGGGTCCCCGCTTGGATGGTTGTGCACGAGGACGACCGCCGCCGCGCGCTCCGCGACCGCCGTGGCGAAGACCTCCCGCGGGTGAATGAGGCTGCCGTTCAGGATGCCCACCGAGACGCGCGCGTCCCGCAGGACGCGGTGCTTGACGTCCAGCAGGACGGCGAGGAACACCTCGACCGGCGAATCGCCAACCAGGTAGCGGTACCTTTCGAACACGTCCGCCGCGGACTTCACCGGTTCGGACCGCGGAACGGGGCAGGACAAGGCCCGTCGGGCGAGTTCGAGCACCGCTTCCCACCTCTCCCGCACGACGCCGTCGGACGGTTCCTCCTCCCGGGCGACCCTGCGCATCTCCTCCCAACCTTCCGGAAAGGCGGCGCGAAACAGGGTCGTCTCTTCCATCCCCTCGAGCGGCCGCCCGGGGCGGCCCGGCCTTCTCCTCATCCTTTCCCCGGTTCCGATGATGCCCGGAAACCCATTCAAATTCCATTCCAAAAAATACCCGAAAGGTTCGGAATCGTTTCGGCGATAATATCCGTATGGATTCCCAAGAAGCCCTGGCGCTCCTCTCCCGGCTCCGTTCCAACGTCGAGACGGTTCTCCTGGGGAAGAGCAAGGAGGTGGAACTCGCCCTCGCTTCCTTCCTCGCGGGGGGACACATCCTCCTCGAGGACATCCCCGGCACCGGGAAGACCACCCTCGCGCGGGCAATATCGGCAAGCATTTCCGGGACGTTCCGCCGCATCCAGTTCACGAGTGACCTGCTCCCCCAGGACGTGGTCGGCGTTCACATCTTCGACGCGGACAAGAGGAGTTTTACCTTTTCCCCCGGCCCTCTGTTCGCGAACATCGTCCTCGCCGACGAAATCAACCGGAGCAACCCCCGGGCCCAGAGCGCCCTGCTGGAGGCCATGAGCGAACGCCAGGTATCGGTCGACACGAAGACGTACCCTCTTCCCGACCCGTTTCTCGTCATCGCCACCCAGAACCCCTTCGAACTGCATGGGACCTATCCCCTCCCGGAATCGCAACTGGACCGGTTCAACTTACGGCTCAGGCTTTCCTACCCCGACCGGGAATCGGAACTGCGGCTGATCCGGGAGAACACGCTGGCGACCTCCCGGGACGGTCTCCTCCCCGTGCTCGTTCCCGAGCAGGTGAGGCACTTGCGCGCCCTGGTCGAACGCGTGACCGTCCGGGATTCGATCGTGTCGTACATCTACCGGATCGTCGAGGCCACGCGGCGGCACCCCCTGGTGCGGCTCGGGGCGTCCCCCCGGGGCGCGATCGGCGTCAAGGGCACCTCCCAGGGGCTCGCCTTTCTTTCGGGCCGGGACTTCGTCACCCCCGGGGACGTGCGCAGGACCGCGCCTGCCGTCCTTTGCCATCGCATCTTCCTTGCGGGGGAGCCGGCGGGGGGCGCCCCGGAGGCCGAGGCCGGCGAGGCGATCCTCTCGGAGATCCTCGAGGCCATCCCCGCGCCCGTATGAAGGCCTTCCTCCGGAAGTTCCGCCCGCCGAGGAAGCTCCGGGTGACCTTTCCGGGAAAATGGTTCCTCGCGCTCACGGTCGCCGTGGGCGCCGCGGCCATCAACACCGGGAACAACCTGCTCTACCTTGCCCTCAGCATGAATTTGAGCCTGATCATCCTGTCCGGCATCCTGTCGGAATGGTGCCTGCGGGGATTGCGCGTCCGGGTGGCGCACGCCTCGGAGGCGTTCGCGTCGCGGGACTGCCTCCTGGCCGTCACCTGTTCGGCCACGGGGAAGTGGTTGCCTGCATTCTCCGTCACCGTGTCCCCGGCCTTGCCCGGGGCCGGGAGAGGGGCCTGGTTCCCCGAGATCCCCCCGGGGGGAGCCGACACGCGGATCATCCCGTACCGTCCCGAGCGACGCGGCCCGGTCCCTTCCTTCCCGTGCACCGTCTCCACCCGGTTCCCCTTCGCCCTCTTCGAAAAGTCCGCCGAGGTGAATCCTCGGGAAAACTGCCTGATCGTGTACCCGGAACCCGGTGCACCGGATGCCGCGCCCCCCGGCACGGACCCCGGCGACCATCTCGGGGGGAAAACCGCCTGGGGAAGGGAGGGGGCGTTGATCTGCGGGGTGAGGGGCCACAGCCCTTCCGATCCGGTCCGGGACATCCACTGGAAGGCGTCGGCGCGCCTGGGAACATGGATGGTCAAGGAACGGGAGGCGGAACCCTCGAAGGCAGTCGACCTCCATCTGGCCGTTCCCTCGCCTCCCGGGGAGTTCGAACGACTCGTCTCGCGGGCCTGCGCCCAAGTCCTTCGGTGCGAACGGGAAGGGTTGCCGTACCGTCTCCGGGTCGGCGACCGGGTCCTCGTTGCCCCCGCGGACGCCGGCCGGCGAAGGAAAGCCCTCTCGATCCTCGCGAGGGTTACGACGGACGGAACGCTTCCTTCGGCGGGGGAGGGGGAAACCCCGTGAGGCGGACGGAGGAACGGGCCCGGATTCCGGGCGCTCTCTGGTTCTCCCTGCGCATCCACTGGGCCTTCGGGCTGCTCCCGCTCGCCTTCCTCACGGAGATTTCCCGCCCCGGGGTTGCCGTTGCGGCGGCGGCGTTTCTCGCCGGTGCGGTCCTGGACTGGACAAGCGCCCCCCGGGGGGGATGGCACCGGGCCGCCTCCCCCCTCCTGGTGGTGGGCGCCGCGGCGGCCGCCGCCGACCTCGCATGGGGATCCAGGGACCTGCTCACCTCCGTGTCCCTTCTCCTGCTCGGCATCCAGTCCATCAAGTTCCTCCTTCCCAAAAGCCCCCGGGACGGATGGCAGTTGTGCGCGATCTCGTTCCTCGAGTTCCTCGCCGCCGCGGCGTCAACGACGGAAATCCGGTTCGCGGCGTTCCTTTTCCTTTTCCTCGGACTGTCCGCCGGGGCCATGTGGGCCCTGCAGGCCGAGGAGGCGGCGGATACGGGAGGGGGCGCCGTTCCCCGCGCGCGCCCGGGGTTTGCCGTCCTTCTGCTCCTGCTGTCCGCCGTGGCGGGTTTCTGCATGACGGCGGTGCTGTTCGCGGTTACCCCCCGCGTCGGGATCGGGCAGTTCCTGCGTCGCCCGGGGACCCGGGTGGGGATTGCCGGCTTCTCCGACGCGATCTCGCTGCGCGACGTCACCTCCGTCAAGGCCGACCGACGGGTCGTCGCCCGGATCGAGTTCCCCGAGCTGGCCGCCGGGGTGTCACCATCCGGACTCTACCTGCGGGGAGCGACGTACGCACGCTTCGACGGAACGAAGTGGAGCCGGGCGGAATCCCCGCTCGAAACGGTCCCGAAGGCCGGGTCCCACTATTCTCTCTCCCCCCAGGCGGTGGTACCCCTGTCCTCGGCGGAGATCTTCCTGGAGCCGATGAGCCACTCCGCCCTCTTCGTGTACGCGGGGGCGATTTCGGTCGAGGGGGCCCTGGGCGAGATCCGGACCGACGGGGGGGGGAACTACCTGCTTCCGGCGAAGGGTTCGGCTGTACGCTACCGCGTACGCTTCGCTCCGGCGGGATCCGCCCGACGGAACCGATCCGCTAATCCGGATGGCTCGTACCTTTCGCTGCCACCCGGTTCGGACGGAATCCGGGAACTGGCGATCCAGGCAACCTCCCGGGCCGCATCGGACGCGGAGCGGGCCGAACTCGCGAGGCGGTTTTTCCAGTCCGGGTTCCGGTACTCCCTGACCGACGCCGCCTCCTCGGTCGAGGAGTTCCTGTTCCGGAAGAGGGCGGGGTACTGCGAGCATTATGCCGCCGGACTGACTCTCCTCCTGCGTGCCGCGGGGGTTCCGGCGCGGGTCGCAGCCGGCTACCTGGGCGGCGAGTGGAGCGATGTCGGAAAGTACCTCATCGTGCGGCAGTCCGACGCGCACGCATGGACGGAGGCGTGGATCGGCGGCAGGTGGGTCACCCTGGACGCGACGCCTCCGCTGGGGGAGGACTCCCCGTTCTTCGCCCGGACGGGAACGATCGGGATGTACCTCGACTGGTCCAGGCAGCGGTGGAACAAGTACGTAGTGAACTACTCGCTGGCGATGCAGGCGGAGGCCGTTTCCGGGGGGTGGTTCGCCCTGCGGCGGGCAACGATGCGGATTCGGGGGGCGATCGGAATGCCGGCCGGCAACCTCGCCCGGGGGGGCTTCGCAGTCGGGATGGCAGCGGTTGCGCTCCTGCTCGCCTGGCGCACGGGCAGGAGCGGTGCCTCCCGGTATCCCCGGGGAACGAGCGAGGGGGATTCCCCTCTTCCCAGGCCGTATGCCCGGCTGTTCCGGCGCCTGTCGTCCGCCGGGCGCCGGAGATCGCCCGGCACCCTCCTCGAGGAGATGCTCCTGGCGGCCGTGGGCGAGAACCCCCACCTCCTCCCCGATGCAACCCGTTTCCTTCCCTTGTACAACCGGGACCGATTCGGACCGCGCCCTCTCTCCTCCGCGGAATCGACCGAGGCGGCCCGACTCGCGAACCTGCTGCGGCGGGGGCTCATCTCCCGGAGGTCGTCGTCTCAAATCCGGTCAACCGCGAGTTTCGAAAACGGACCTGCAATCGCCGTGGACCGCCCGGCAAATGGCCGCCGGGTGCATCCCCGTCGTCCGGAAGCCGGCCGCCCGAAGGGTTAAGGCTCCTTTCCGCGAGCTGCGGCACGTCCCTTGCGTTACCGCACGAAGCCTTGCGTTTTCCTCCCGTGCGTCACCGATGCCCGGCGGGAACGAACCGCCGCGGAAAGGAGCCACCGGTTGCTCGTCCGCGTCCTCGCTTCCACCATCGCGGGGATCGACGCGGTCCCCGTGGAGGTGGAGACCGACATTTCGAAAGGGCTTCCCTCCTGCACGATCGTGGGGCTGCCGGGGGGGGCGGTGCGCGAGAGCGCGGACAGGGTCCGCGCCGCCATCCGCAACTCCGGCTTCCCGGTCCCGGGACGCAAGATCACCATCAACCTCGCCCCGGCCGACGTGAGAAAGGACGGCGCCCTCCTCGACCTCCCCATCGCCCTCTCGATCCTCTGCGCGGAAGGGCTTGTCCCGGCAGACGCGCTGGGAAAATACCTGGTCGGGGGCGAACTCTCCCTCGACGGCTCCGTCAAGCCGGTGCGAGGTGTCCTCTCCCAGGCCCTTCTCGCCAGACAGACAGGACTGCCGGGGATCATCGTTCCGGACGCCAATTTCGAGGAAGCCCTGCTCGTTCCGGGGCTTACGGTCATCCCCGCGGCGACCCTCCGCGACGGGGTGGCGGCCCTGTCCGGCGAAATTCACCGGTCACGGGAAGGGAAGGGGGGGCTCCTCTCCGTTCCCGGCGCCCCCCGCGGGCCGGACCTCCGGGATGTGGTCGGTCAGCCGGTGGCGCGGAGAGCGCTGGAGATCGCGGCCGCCGGGGGCCATGCGCTTCTTTTCTCCGGCCCCCCCGGGTGCGGCAAGACGATGCTCGCGGAGCGGATGCCGGGGATCCTGCCCGACTTCGAGGAGGACGAGGCGCTCGAAACGGCGAAGATCTACAGCGCCGCCGGCATGCCCCCCTGGCCGCGCCTCGTAACGCAACGGCCCTTCCGCACGGCCCACCACTCCGTGAGCCCGGCCGGTCTGGTGGGCGGCGGAAATCCGCCCCGCCCGGGAGAGATCACCTTCGCCCATGGCGGGGTGCTTTTCCTCGACGAGTTCTCCGAGTTCCGGCGGGACTCCCGGGAAGCGCTCCGGCAGCCCCTCGAATCCGGGGAAATTTGGATCGTCCGGGCGGGCAACGTCTACCGCTTCCCTTGCCGTTTCCTGCTCCTCGCGGCGACGAACCTGTGCCCGTGCGGAAGTTCGGGTCACCCGAAACGGATCTGTCGATGCTCCCCGCCCGTCCTGAACCGTTTCTCGCAGAAGTTCTCCGGTCCTCTCCTGGACCGCTTCGACCTATCGGTCACCGTTGCCCCCGTACCCCCCGACGACTGGTCCGCATCATCCTGCGGCGAGGAGTCGGCCGCCGTGCGACGGCGCGTGACGGCAGCCCGCCTCGCCCAATCCCGCCGCTTCGCCGGGCGCACCTTCCGGACGAACGGGACGGCATCTGTTTCCTACTCCGAGATGACCTCGTCCTTCTCCCCCGAGGCGCGTGCGTTCCTCCTTCGCGCTGCCGATCGGATGGGTCTTTCCGGAAGGGGGATCGGAAAGGCGGCCCGGGTAGCGAGGACGATCGCCGATCTGGCGAAGGATCGGGACGTGTCCGTTCGACACGTCGCGGAGGCCCTCCAGTACCGGCTTCCGGATTTCGCCCTGCCCGGTCCAGAAGGACGACATTCCGATACGGAATCGCTCCCGCGGCCGTGACGGCCGGTAGGCGAACCGGGTCGTTCGCTCCGACTGCGAAAACGATGCCTACAGTCCGTCCGCGATGTCCCAGAAGACCTTTTCCACGTAGTTGCGAAATCCGTGGATGAAGGCGCAGCGCTTGTTGAAACGGGCCAGCGACCCGCAAAAGTACAGGCCGGGAAGGGTGGACTGCCCCGTCGGGGAGATTACCGGGTACCCGTCCTCCCTGGTCCGAACGGTCCCGCCGTCGATCGGTATCCATGCCGGGCGATACCCCGTGGCGCAGAGGATCCAGTCGAACTCCCTCTCCTCCCCTCCCCGGAACCAGGCCCGGCGGCCCGAAACGCGGACGACGGGGTCCGCCTCCCGGAGACCGACGATCCCGAACCGGATGCACTCCTTGAGGTTGCTTTCCGACGACCCCCGGATGTGCTCCAGATCTCCCGTCTCGCTGAAGTAGCGCATCGGCCCGCGGGTGCTGAGCGTGACCCCGGCGGTTCCGGCCAGTTCGATGGCGATCTCCGCGGCGGAGTTGCCGCCGCCGATGATGAGGACCCGCTTTCCCGAGTACGCCATGCAATGGACGTAGTCGCAGGCGTGGAGGACGAACGGGTTGGAGGCGATCCCCGGTATGTCGGGGTACGCCGGTTCGGACGCGGAACCCGTCGCGAGGACCAGAAACCGGCCGGACTTGTTTCCGGCCGATGTCTCGACGGAGAATCCCCCCGGGATGACGGCGGCGCGGGTCACGGCGGTGTTCTCGAGGACCCGGAGATGATGCTCCCGGGCGAAGGCGTCCACGTAGCAGAGGAAATCCTCCCGGCGGGGGAACGGCTTCCGGACGCCGGGAAGCGCCCAGAGGGGGTGCTTGAGCGTCAGCGACGTCCAGTCGGTTCCCGGGACGGCGGGGGACAGAAGGATCATCCCCTCCCGCATCATGCGCCAAGCCTGGGCGATCTTGCCCCGCTCGAGGACCTGGTAGTCGATCCCGTGCTCCCCGAGGAAATGCGCAAGGAGGAGTCCTCCCGGCCCGCCCCCTGCGATGATCACGTCCCTCATGCGTCCCCCTTCCCGCCCACCGGATTATCCTACCATAGACTCCCGGAAATGCCGCGATTTCCGGGTTGACAGGGTAATCGGACTTCCCTATAGTGAAGGTTTATTACCGTTGCCGGTGGAGGATAGACCAGATGTATGCCGTTGTGCGCACGGGGGGGAAGCAGCTTCGCGTTTCGCCCGGGGATGTGGTCAAGGTGGAGAAACTCCCTCAGGGGACCGGGGAGACCGTGGAACTTTCGGACGTGCTGTTGGTTTCCTCGGGCGAGGAAACGACGGTGGGAACCCCCACGGTACCCAACGCGAAGGTCATCTGCATGTCCCTCGGCGACGGGAAGGGAAAGAAGATCGTCGTCTACAAGTACAAGCGGCGGAAGGGATACGCGAGGAAGCGGGGACACCGCCAGGAGTTCACGAGGCTTTCGATCCGGGAAATCCGGGTGGGCTGACAATCCCGGGGGGAAGGGAAAGGAAATGGCGCATAAAAAGGGAGTCGGCAGTTCCCGGAACGGACGGGACAGCCAGAGCAAACGGCTCGGCGTCAAGGCGTACGGCGGAGAGATCGTGACCGCCGGATCGATTATCCTCCGCCAGCGGGGCACCGCCGTGCACCCGGGAAGGAACGTCGGCGTGGGGAGGGACCACACCCTGTTCGCCCTGGTCGACGGACTGGTCCAGTTCGAGCGGTTCGGGAAGGACCGCAAGAAGGTGTCTGTCCTCTCCGTTTCGTAACGCTTCCCATCTCCATGCAATTCATCGACGAGGCCACCATCACCGTCCGTTCGGGGGACGGAGGGCGAGGATGCGCGAGCTTCCGGCGGGAAAAATACGTTCCCCGGGGCGGCCCGGACGGCGGTAACGGCGGCAACGGCGGCAGCGTCATTCTCCAGGTCAGTCCGAACCTGTTCACCCTGCTCGACTTCCGGTACCGGAGAATCTTCAAGGCGAAGCGCGGACAGCACGGGATGGGGAAGAACATGCACGGGAAAAACTCTCCCGACCTCGTGATCCCCGTGCCGCCGGGGACCATGGTGGTCGACGACGGAACGGGGGAACTGCTGGCCGACCTGACGAAAGAGGGCGACATGCTGAGAGTCGCGGAGGGAGGACGCGGGGGGCGCGGGAACGCCTCCTTCGCCACGTCGACGAACCGGGCCCCGGACACGGCGCAGCCGGGAATTCCGGGGGAGCAGAGAAGCCTCCGTCTCACCCTCAAGCTCATCGCCCAGATCGGCCTGGTCGGGCTCCCCAACGCGGGGAAGTCCACCCTCCTCTCCCGGATTTCCCGGGCGAAACCCAAGATCGCCGACTACCCGTTCACGACCCTTTCTCCCGTCCTGGGAGCGGTCTCCCACAACGGGGAGGAGATCGTGGTTGCCGACCTCCCGGGTCTCATCGAGGGCGCTCACCGGGGGGCGGGCCTGGGGCTCCGGTTTTTGAAACACGCGGAGCGTACCGAGGGGCTGGTCCACGTCCTCGACGCCGCCCGGTCGGCGGAGGAGATCGCGGAGGCATACCGGGTCGTTCGCCAGGAGATGGAAACGTTCCACCCCGATCTCGTGGCCCGCCCGACGCTTCTGGCGTTCAACAAGATGGACCTCCCGGGCGCGAGGGAGGCCGCGGAGCGCGCCCGCGCGGAGTTGAATTTCCCTGAGCGGGATGCCTATTATATTTCCGCGGCCACCGGGCAGGGAATTCCGGCGCTGCTTTCCGGCCTGGTGGCGCTGCGGAGACGCCCGTCGTATGAGCTCTGAAACCCAGACGCACCGCGAATCGCTGCTCCTTTCCCGGAAGTTCCGGCGGATCGTCGTCAAGATCGGCAGCGGGGTGCTCGCCGACGCCGAGGAGGGGCTGCGGGTCCCGTTCATCCGCGCCCTGGCGGTCCAGGTGGCCCAAGCCTGGGAGGAGCGGGGCATCGCGTTCGTGGTCGTCACCTCGGGGGCGATCGCGGCGGGCCGGAAGAAAATGGGGATGGGGGAGAAGCCAAGGACGGTGGCGCTCAAGCAGGCGGCAGCCGCCGTCGGGCAGACGAGCCTGATGTACGCCTACGAACGCGCGTTCGAGAGGCGGGGGCGGAAGGTGGGGCAGTTGCTTCTGACCCACGAGGACTTCGAGAGCAGGGAGCGGTACAACAACGCCCGGAGCACGATCGAGACGCTCCTCGCCCGGGGGATCGTGCCGATCATCAACGAGAACGACACGGTGGCGACCGAGGAGATCCGCCTGGGGGACAACGATCACCTGGCCGCCCTCGTGACGCAGATGATCGGGGCGGACCTGCTGATCCTGCTCACCGACAGCGACGGGGTATTCACCCGGGATCCGCACCGGGACAAGGATGCCCGCCTGATCGCGTTGATCGGCACGATCGACGAGGAACTGCTGCGGACGGTAGGGGGACAGCGGACCCAGTCGCTGGGGACGGGAGGGATGAGGTCGAAACTCCTGTCGGCCCGGGTCGTCAGCGAATCGGGGACGCCCGTGGTGATCGGCTCGGGGCTGTCGCACCGGTCCATCACCGACATTCTGGCCGGCAAGGAGGTGGGAACGCTCGTCCTCCCCGTCGATCGGGGGAAAAGAAACAGCCGGAAGATGTGGATCGCCTACGCGAGACACCCCCAAGGCACCATCGTCGTGGATGACGGGGCCGCCCGGGTCCTGCGGGAAGAGGGGAAAAGCCTCCTGCCCGCGGGGATTTTGTCCGTGCAGGGGAAATTCCGCCGGGGGGACGCCGTCTCCATCAGCGACCCGAGGGGACAGGAATTCGCCCGGGGGATCTCGGCGTGGACGAGCAAGCAGGTGGAGCGGTGCAGGGGAAAGAAAAGCCCCGAGGTCCGGGCCATCCTCGGCGAGGGGACCCCCGCGGAGGTGGTGCACCGGGACAACCTCATGATCCTCCCCCCTCGCGAAACTCCCGGGGGGAGAAAAGGAGTCGGAACGTAGATGGAGGCGACCGGAACCACCACGACCCGGGAGATCGTAGTCGGAGTCTGCCGCGCGGCCAGGGAGGCGTCCGCGCGGATGGGACGGGCCTCCGCGCCGGAGAAGAACGCCGCCCTCGCCGCCATGGCCAGGGGACTGCGCGGGAAAACGCCATGGCTCCGGGAGCAGAACCGGAAAGACCTCGAGGCGGCGGCGTCCCGGGGGCTCTCCGGCGCCATGCTCGACAGGCTCACCCTTTCCGACGAACGGATCGAGCAGATGGCCGCAGGGATCGAGGAGGTGATCGCCCTTCCCGATCCCGTGGGGGAGGTCGAGAAGATGTGGCGGCGCCCCAACGGCCTCTGGGTGGGGAGGATGCGCATCCCGCTCGGCGTCATCGGGATCATCTATGAATCCCGCCCGAACGTCACCGCCGACGCGGCCGCCCTTTGCGTCAAATCGGGGAACGCCGTCATCCTGCGGGGGGGGTCCGAAGCCATTTTCTCCAACACCGCGATCGCGCGGATCCTCCGCGAGGCGATGACCCTTGCGGGCCTCCCCGCGGACGCCGTGGCGGTCATCGAACGGACGGACCGGGAGGCGATCGACTGGATGCTCCAGGCCGAGGAATACATCGACCTCATCATCCCCCGGGGCGGGGAAGCGCTGATCCGGAGCGTCGCGGAGAAATCCCGCATCCCCGTCATCAAGCACTACAAGGGGGTCTGCCACATCTACGTGGACGAGGGAGCGGACGTCGGCCAGGCCGTCCCCATCTGCATCAACGCGAAGGTGCAGCGTCCGGGGGTATGCAACGCGATGGAAACGCTCCTGGTGCACGAGAAGGTCGCCCCGGAATTCCTCCCCACCGTTTCGGCCGAACTCCGGAAGCACGGCGTGGAGCTCCGCGTCTGCCCGCAGACCCTTTCCCTCGTCCCCTGGGCGATCCCGGCTGCCGAGAAGGACTGGGGAACCGAGTTCCTCGACCTGATCCTCGCGGTCCGGGTGGTCCCCTCGATGGACGAAGCGATCGAGCACATCCGCAGATACGGGTCGCTGCACACGGAGGCGATCCTCACGAGGAACCACGCCCGGGCGATGCGGTTTATCCGCGACGTGGACTCCTCTCTCGTCCTGGTGAACGCGTCCACACGGTTCAACGACGGGTTCCAGCTGGGACTCGGGGCCGAGATCGGGATCAGCACCACCAAGATCCACGCCTTCGGCCCGATGGGGCTTGCCGAGCTCACCACGATGAAGTTCATCGCCTTCGGTGACGGACAGGTCCGGAGCTAATTGGGCGCCATCCGGATATCGGCGGCCCTGTTCGGCGGAACGTTCGACCCGTTCCACAACGGCCACCTGCGCATGGCGATCGAAGTACGGGAGACGCTCGGTCTTCCGAGGATCGTGCTCCTTCCCTCCCACCACCCGCCCCACAAGCCGGGGCATCCGGTCTCCGAAGCGCAACACCGGTTTGCCATGGCGTCCGCCGCTGTTTCGGGGTTTTCGGGATTCGAGGTATCCGACGTGGAGATCCGCCGCGAGGGGCCCTCGTACTCGCTGACCACGGTGCAGGAATTTCGCCGGGCGGAGCCCGGGGTCGACTGGGTGTTCGTGATGGGGGCGGACTCCTTCGGGGAGATTTCCACCTGGCACCGGTACGAAGAGCTCCTTGCTGCGTGCGACTTCCTTCTCCTCCCCCGTACCGGGACGCCCTTGTCGCCCGCGCCCCCCGCGAGGTTGCATATTGAAAAAGAGGAACCGCATTGCTATAGTTGGACAGGGGAAAGCTACCGCCTCCCGGGAGGACGAAGGTTGTACTGCCCCGCCCTGCCGGCCCTGGATATCTCTTCGAGCTCCATTCGGGAGAAGGTTCGGAGCAGGAAGTGCATCCGGGGTCTCGTCCCGTCGGAGGTGGAGGAATACATCGCCGAGCACGGCCTGTACCTCGGCTCCGGGGAGGAAGGACGGCAATAACCACACGGAATGCGGTGATCCAATGCGCGCGGCTTGCCCAGGAGAAAAAAGCCGCCGCCATCCGGGCGCTGGACGTCCGGGAAAACGCCACCTTCACCGATTACTTTCTCCTTTGCTCGGGAACGTCCGACCGGCAGGTCACCGCCGTCGCCAGCCACATCGAGGAATCGCTCAAGAGGGACGGTCTTCGCCCGATGGGGGTGGAGGGCATCCGCGAGGGGCGGTGGGTGCTGATCGACTACGACGATTTCGTGGTGCACGTCTTCCTGGACAGCGTCCGGGATTTTTACCAGTTCGACCGGTTGTGGGGATCCGCGCCGGAAATCCCCATCCCCGAGGATCGATAGACACCCGGAGGAATCCCTCTCATGGCGGTCCGACTGCTTTTCCTCCTGTTCGTGGTCATCCTGGTTGCGTTCTCGTACATCTCCCTGTTGAACGGCCAGCATATCCAGTTTTTCTACTCGGCCACCCGCCAGGTGGAGGTGACGGTCAGCGAACTGGCCATCCTGGCCTTTTCCCTCGGGGCCGCCATGGTCATTCTCGGCACCATGGTCAAGGATGTGACCCAGGCATCGAAAAACTGGAAGGAGCGGCGCGACCGGCAGCGCCGGGAGGCCGCCCGGGCCCGAGTCGCCAAGGCGTCGGGGCTGTTCCAGCGGGGTCTGCTCGACGACGCGGCCGCGGAACTGCAACGGAGTCTCTCCGTCAACCCCGATGACCGGGAGGCGCTCGTGATCCTGGCCGACGTGGAGACCGAGCGGAAGAACCACCTGGAAGCCGTCAAGGCGCTGACCCGGGCCAAGCAGATCGACCCCTCGGACATCACCGTCTACTTCCGCCTCGCGACGCTCTACCGGGAGATGAACGACCTGGAGAACGCGCTGTCGCTTCTTTCCCGGATCGAGGATTCCGACGGGGAGAACCTGCGCGCCTGGGAAGAGATCCGGGACATCCACATCCGGCGCCAGGAGATGGATTCCGCCTACGCGATGCAGAAGAGGATCGTCAAGCTCAAGGGGAAGACCGCCTCCGCGGGGGACAAGGCCCTCTTCGACGCCCTCCGGTACGAGAGGGCGGTCCGGCGCATGGAGGAAGGAAAAACCGATGACGCGGAGAGGCGCCTTCGGGAGCTCATCAAGGATACGCCGACCTTCACGGCGGCATACCTCGCCCTCTCACAGCACCTGCGGGGGCGGGGAACCCCGGAGGAGGCGACGGAGACTCTCCTCTCGGGATACCGGGCGACCCGCAACGCCGTCTTCCTGATCAAGCTCGAGGACCTCGGAGTGGAGACGGAGAGGCCGGAGGCGATGATCGCGGTGTACCTCGATCTTCTCCGGGAGTTCCCCTCCGATTACGATGTCAATCTCTTCCAGGGGAAGTTCTTCCTCCGGCTGGAGATGAACGATGAGGCGCTGGAACAGTTGTTGAAAGCGGAACTCCTGGACCCGGAGTGCGGATCCGTGAACATCCTGCTCGCCGAGGCGCTCCGGCGGAGAGGCCGGTATGAATCCGCCTGCCAGCACTACCAGCGCGCCTTCGGGTACAAGCGCCGGTATCTCATCCCGTTCCGGTGCACCGGATGCGGCCAGACGACCATCAAGTGGACTGCCCGGTGCTCCTCCTGCGGAATCTGGAACGGGTACGACATCTCCCACGGCGACCGGGTCCACGCCGTCCCCGCCACGATCCGCTGATCCGCCAGGGATCGGCGGCCGCCTCCGCGATCTCCGGAAGGCCGGGTGCCGGAGGATTTCCGGGGAGATCTCCCTCCTGCGTTCGCTGCTTCCTGCCGCGTCGCCCGACCTTTCCCCCGCGGCGGCAGGGGCCTGGCCCGCCTTCCGGGAGGAAACGGATTCCGCATCCGGCACGGACCCGGTCCCGTCCCGTCCGGATCCCCGGCCGTTCGATCTCGCCCTTTCCCTCTACCTGTACGAGGGGGACGTCCGGGAGGGGATCCGGGCAGCGAAATACGGGGGGAGGAGCGACGCAGCGCACCTGTTCGCCCGTCGGCTCCTGGAAGGGCTCCGGGGGGAGTGGGCCGACCGGATCCCGGAAGGTTTCCGTCCGACGATCGTCCCCGTTCCGATCCGCGCATCCAAATATTTCTTCCGGGGGTACAACCTGCCCGCCCTGATGGCCCTGTCCCTCGGCCGTCTCTCCGGATGGCCCTGCGACCCGCTCCTGCTGCGAAGGACGGGGGAACGCCGGCCCCAGGCGGGATTGCCGATTTCCGTCCGGGAGAGAAACGTCCGGGGGGCGTTCGCCGCCCGGCGCGGTGCGCGGGCGCCCGCCCACGTGTTTCTCGTGGACGATGTGTACACCTCGGGGGCGACCGCGGCGGCGTGCTCCCGTACCTTGAAAATGGCCGGTGCGGAACATATAGTGGTCCTGACGGTGGCGCGCGCCGTTTTCTGAAACGCCAACGCGCCCACCCCGCCGCCGGCAACCACCGGGGAGAAGGCATGATTTCACCGTTCCGGGCAGCCGCCCTGCAGTTTCCCGTGGACATGGGAGCAGTGGAAAGAAACGCCGCCCGCGCCTTCGCGCTCCTCCGGGAGGCCGCGGAGGGCGGGGCCGCACTCTGCGTGCTTCCGGAGATGTGGAGCACGGGCTTCTTCTACGACGACCTGCGGACGCTTTCGGATACGACCCCGGGACTTCTCAACGATCTTTGCCGGTTCGCGGCCGACAGGCGGGTCGTGATCACCGGCTCCCTTCCCGAGCGGTCGGGGAGGTCCGTGTACAACACGCTTTACGTCGTCGATACCACGGGGGCGGTCGCGGGAGAATACCGGAAAACGCACCTGTTCTCCCCCTCGGGGGAACACCTCCACTTCCGGAGGGGGACGACCGCCTCCGTGGCCCACACCTCCGTGGGGACGATCGGGCCGCATATCTGCTACGACATCCGGTTCCCCGAGCTGTCCCGAAAATACTATTTCGAGGGGGCGACCCTCTTCTGCGTGTCCGCGCAATGGCCGTCCGTCCGGAAGGCCCACTGGGACCTGCTGATCGCCGCACGCGCGGTGGAGAACCAGCTTTTCGTGGTGGCGTCCAACGCCGTCGGGAGATCCGGCGAGTTCCACTATTCCGGGGGATCGGCCATCCTCTCCCCGTGGGGAGAGCAGCTTGCCCGGGGAGGGGAAGAGGAAGGGATTGTGATCGCAACGATCGACCCGGCAGGGGTCGAAGACGCAAGGAGGAGGATACCGTGCGCGCAGGACCGGAACGAACGCTCGTACCGGAAGACCCGGCCAAGAAGATAATTCCCCGGCGGGCAGTCCGCACCACCCTCGCCCGCGTGCGCCGCCAGGGAAAAACGATCGTCTTCACCAACGGGTGTTTCGACATCCTCCACGCAGGCCACGCAAGATATCTTCGGGAAGCCGCCGCGCTCGGGGATGTTCTCGTGGTGGGGCTCAACAGCGATGCGTCCGTGCGACGCCTGAAGGGAGAAGGAAGGCCCCTCCAGGCGGCCCGCGACCGCGCCTACCTCCTCTCATCGCTGTCGAGCGTCTCGTTCGTTGCCGTGTTCTCCGAGGACACGCCGTCCGCGCTCATCGAGGAGGTCATTCCCCACGTCCTGGTGAAGGGAGGCGACTGGAAGGGAAAAACGATCGTCGGCTCCGATTTCGTGCGCGCCCGGGGCGGTTCCGTGAGAACGATCCGGCTCCTCCCCGGGAGATCCACCTCCTCCATCCTCCGCCGCGTCCGGGGAGTGCGGACGGCAACGGGATAACGCTTGCACCCGCTGTTCCCGGCGCTTGCGCGCCTGGTTCAACCAGCGGGATGCGTACTCCGCACCTGCTCACCGATTTAGCGTCGGGAGGCGGCGATCTTCCGCAGGGCGGCGAGGAACCGGGCGATCTCCTTTCCCGTGGTGAACGGCCCGGGGCTCACGCGCACCGTCCCTTCCGGGAACGTGCCGATCGTCCGGTGGGAGTCGGGCGAGCAGTGAAGGCCCGACCGCACCAGGACTCCGAACTCCTTTTCCAGCCGGCGTCCCACTTCCGCGGGATCCATCCCATCGACGAGGAACGATATGACCGATGCCCGGCGGGACGGGTCCCGGGGACCGTACACCGTCACGTTGCCGATCCGGCCCATCCCCTCCACCAACTCCTCCAGAAGTTCCCTTTCCTTCCGGCGGACCGCCCCGATCCCCTTGCGGAGCAACCAGGCGAGAGAAACCCCCAGGCCGGCGATCCCTACGCTGTTCGGTGTCCCGGACTCGAGGGCGTCGGGGAAAAAGTCGGGCTGGCGATCCGACTCCGAGCGACTGCCGGTCCCTCCCTCGATCAGCGGGACTACGGGCACGCCTTCCCGGACGTAAAGGAATCCCGTCCCCTGCGGCCCCAGGAGCCCCTTGTGGCCGGGGGCCGCCAGCAGGTCGACGGGAAGATCGGAAAGAGAGAGAGGGACCGACCCTGCGGTCTGCGCCGCGTCCAGGAGCAGGTAGGCGCCGGCTTTCCGGGCGGCGCGCAGGATCTGCCGCGCGGGCTGGATCGCGCCGGTCACGTTCGACGCGTGGACGACGGCCACCAGCCGTGTCCTCCTGCGGATGGCGGCCGCGACCGCCTTCGCGTCCACTGCCCCGTCGGGGCCTGCGGGAACCACCGTCACGGTGACCCCCGCCTCTTCCATCCGCCGGAGCGGCCGCATCACCGAGTTGTGCTCCACCGAGGTGGTCACGGCGTGGTCGCCCGGCCTCAGGATCCCCTTGATCGCCTGGTTCAGCGCCTCGGTGGCGTTTCCCGTGAACACGAACCGGGAGCTGTCCCTCGCACCGAAAAGTTCGGCAAGCCTCTCGCGGGCTACGAACAGGTCCCGGGCCGATCGGATGGAGAGGGCGTGCCCCGAGCGGCCTGGATTCCCCGCGCGCCCGAGGGCCCTGGCGACGGTTTCCGCCACCCCTTTCGGCTTGGGCAGGGAAGTGGCCGCGTTATCGAGATAGACGAAGGAGCGACGGTCCCGCAGATCAGGACTCCGTGGGGATGAGAAGAACGCGCCCTTTGCGAAGCGGTTGTTCCGGGTCGAGGTGGTTCGCCTCCGCAAGCGTCTCGACGGGAACACCGTGGGCCCGGGAGATACCCCTTAAGGAATCCCCGGGACGGACGACGTGCTGGAACCCCCCCCCGTCGCCCGGTGCGGCCGTCGTTCTTGCTCCCCGGGAGACCGACCCCCTCCGGGGAATCGTGATGATGGTGCCGGCCCTGAGGATGCCGGTGGTCTTCATCCCGTTCCACTGGGCCAGTTCCTTGACGCTTACCCCAGTTCTTTTTGCGATCTTCCCCAATGTGTCGCCACTGCGCACCCGCACCCTCTGCCCCCGCCGTAGCCCCTCGTCGATCTTCATGTGGGCCAGCCCGAGGCGGGCGGGCGAGATCTCCTTACCCGGGACGGAATCCTCCGGGGAAAGACCGGTAACCGGGATCACGAGGCGCGAGACCCTCTGGAGCGAGTCGCGCCGAAGGCCGTTGATCTCCTTGAGCGTGTTGGCCGGCGTGCCGTATTTCCTGGAAAGGGAAGCCAGGGTCTCCCCCTTCCTGACATGGTGGAGGAGGAAGATCACCTTGGCATCCGATCGAATCTCGTCCATCCGTTCCTCGGCAACCGGGCCGGACCCCTTGGGAAGGCGGATTTCGTACATCTCCGTGTTGGGAGGCGTGCAGAAGCGCTTCAGCTCCGGGTTCCATTCCTTCAGGGAATCGGGGGGCACCCCGATGATCTCTCCCAGGGCAGCGAGGTCGGTCCCCCCGGGGATGACCACCTTGTCGAAATCGAGCGGCTCTTCGTACCGCACGTCTCCGAAACCGTACTTGTCCGGATCCTTCGCGATCGTAAGCGCCGCGAGCATCTTGGGAACGTAGTCCTTCGTCTCCCGGGCCAGGTACCGGTGCCGGATGAGTTCGGAAATATCGTCGGACTTGTATCTCGCCACGGCGCGCTGGATCTTTCCCTCGCCGGCGTTGTAGGCCGCGGTGGCGAGCGGCCAGGACTCGAACATGCCGTACAGGTCCTTGAGGTAGGAGGCGGCGGCGTGGGTCGCCTTCTCGTAATCCCTGCGCTCGTCGGCCCACCAGTCCACGCGGAGGCCGTACCGGCGCGCGGTTCCCGTGATGAACTGCCAGGGACCCGAAGCGCGGGCCACCGAGTACGCCTTGGGAGAAAATCCGCTTTCAATCAATGCGAGATAGACGAGATCGCCCGGCAGTCCGTACTTCGCCAATATCCCGCGCATCATGTCCGAGTACTTCCCGGAACGGGCAAGCCAGACCTCGAAGCGGTCCCGGCCCTTGGTCTGGAAATACCGGATGAACTTCTCGATGCGCCCCGTCAGTCCCGCGTAACTCCCCTCCCTCCCCTTCTCGACCTCGTCCGGGGCGTTGGTGAAGAATCCGCTGTCCAGTTCCTCGACGGCTTCGGGTTCCTCGTTCCTGGCGATCTCTCCTTCGACATCCTTCGGGGAGAGGACGAGATCGGATCCCTTTTCCTCCTTTTCCGCCGGGGAGGAGAGCGCGCCCTGCCCCTGCGGGACCAGGGGGGACACGGGAACAACCGCCTTCGCCTCTCCCGAGGCCGCCGGACCGGGGTCGGACAATGACAAGGGGCCGGGAACGGCGGGCGCTTCCTTCCCGGAAACAGGCGGAACGGAGAGCACGCCCGACAGCCACGGCGTGGAGAAAGTTCCCTTTTCCCCCGCCCGCACCGGTGCCGCGAAAGAGACCAAACTGACAAAAATAGTCAGAAACGCGAGGACGAGGTACGACCGCTCAGCCGACAAATCCCCTCCGGTGGGACAAATATAAGGTGTTATTTTATTTGGCAATTCCCTCTGCGTCAAGCCCAATCTCCATCGCGGGCAAGCCCTCGCATTAGAAAGGTACTTCCTCATATTCTTCTTGATCTAGCAAGATATGTACCGATCGGGGGATAATTCTGGCCCGGGAGAGGACCTTCCGCGCAAGGTCCCGATCGGGGTGGGAGATCCGTATCGCGAGGCCGCAGTCCGAGGTAAGCCGCCTGGGGACGGGGATGAGCCTCATCGGCACCCCGGCTCTCTTCAGGTTCTTCTCCGCCGACATCACCTGATGCGTTCCCCGGAAGATGAGGACGACCTCCGGGGGAGCGGTCCGTCCCATCCGCTTCCTCCCCCCTGTTCTCCGATCGGAATTTCTCCATTATAATCGTGGGAAGATCCGACGGACGGGAAACCATTATCCTGGACCATCACACCGTACCTCTCATGGGCCTCATCGGGGTTATCGCGCTTGGCCTCAACATCCCCCTGGGATACCTGCGCGAGGGCCATCGGAAATATTCGCTCGCCTGGTTCGTATACATCCACCTCTCGATTCCCCTGATCGCCTATCTCCGGATCGCCAACCACATCACCTCCTGGTTCATCCCTTTCTTCCTCCTCTGTGCCGTCGCGGGGCAGATCGTGGGAGGGAGGTTTCGCCGGGGAGAGGATACGGGGGCGGGGTGAGCGCCAAACCATTGTCGGCGATCCTGGAGTCGATCCTCGTCGATGCGCTCGGTCTCCCCGCTGCCGCGATCCAGGTTCGCCTGCTGCGGTCCTGGGGGGAAATCGTCGGCCCCCTGCTCGACGGGAAGACGTCCCCGGGAAAAATCCGGAACGGCGTGCTCACGGTCTTCGTCCAGAACCACGCGTGGGCCCAGGAACTCCAGCTGTCCCAACCGGCGTTGCTCGAAAAGATCCGTCGCGTCGCGGGAGAGGGGAAGGTGCGGGAAATCCGGTTCACCGTCGGTTCCGGAAACCGCCTTCCTGCCGCTTCGCCGGACGAGGCAGAATCGTCGCGCGGAGAAGAGGGACCCCCGGCGCCGGGGGAAGACGCCCGCAACGACAACTTTCCCCTCGTCGAACCGAGCGGCCTCGAGGGCGTTCGAGATCCGGAGACCCGGGAGATCCTGCGCTCGATCTGCCGGAAATCCTCCCGGAGAAAAGGGTAGTGTGCGGGGACACTCCTCAACGCTGGGGGGACACTCCTCAACGGACAACTCGCCACCGGGGACATTCCTGATTCATCTCCGGGATGCGGGAGAGGAGTGTCCCCGCCCAGTTCGCGTGAAAAAATCGCGTCGAGCGGAACGGCAGCGAGCGGTCGCAGGTCGCGAGCATTTGCCAACGGGGGGCTCCGGCCTGCAGAGATCCGTTCCTGAAGAGGCCGTGCACCGAGAGGGTCGATGCGCCGCGCCCGGCGAGGCGCCCGGCCGAAGCGTACCCACCGCGGTACGGTGAGGGCGGGCGTACTTCGCCGGCGGGGATGCAGCGGCCCTCGAATGCCGGGATCTTAAGGGAATGGATCTCTGGTGGCCGGCGAGCCAGGGGCCTTCTTCCTACCCCCGGAAAAAACCCTCGAAGATCCGCTCGACTTCCGGATGGTACTGCCCCCGGGCCGAATAGACGACCAGGGGGGGCAGGATGGCGGGCTCCGCCGCCTTTCGCCGGCTTCCCGCCACCAGCACGCGGTTCGCCGGCTCGTCGGCGTGCGGGTGGATGAACCGGACGGTCTCCGGCTGGATGCCTGTGGCGATGCCCAGGGCGAACATCTCCGGAATGCGGTACGAGGGGCAGACCATCGCGAACCTGCCCCGCGGGGACAGGTATCTTTCCGCGGCGGCGTATACGTCCGCCATCGTGCAGGCCACCTCGTGGCGGGCGATCTCCTTCCGCGGGTCCGGGTTCCTCCTCCCCTCGCCGATCTTCCGGTACGGGGGGTTGGAGACCACCAGATCGACCGACCGGGGGGAAAGCCCCGGGATGTCGTCCCGGAAATCGCCCAGGACCGCGGAGAGACGACCCCCGAACCCGTTCTCCCCGATGTTCCGGCAGGCGAACTCCCACAACTGGGGCTGGATCTCCACCCCCACGCCTTTCCGCAGAACATCGTTCCTGCAAGCAAGGAGAAGGAGAACGACGCCCGATCCGGTGCCCAGATCGAGGGCCGACCTGCCGCAGTACGGTGCGGCGAAATCGGCGAGGAGGACGGAATCGATGGAAAATCGATACCCTTTTTCGGGCTGGTGGACCCGGAGGTGGGGGATCGCGCCCCCCCTATCCCGGCAGCGAATCATCTCCCCGCACGGAGAAGATCAAAAGCCCCGTGAGGATCTTCGGGTAGAAGAAGGTGGCCTTCTGGGGGAGGACGTGGCCGGAAAGGGAGACGTGCCGGAACTCGTCCATCGTCACGGGATTGAGGAAGAACGCGGCCTGGAGCTCGCCGCGCGCCAGGTCGGATGCGGCTTTCCGCGCCTCCTTGTAATAGCGGACGAACTGTCCCGCCGTGACCGCGTCCGGGGATATCCCCAGAATGCGCTCGAAGAGGAAGCCGTGGAGGAGCACCACGTCGAGGGTGCGAAGTGCGGGGGGGACCCGGGACAGGTTCTCCTCGCCGAAGCGCGCCGGGTCGGGGAACGATACGATGTGGAACCTCTCTCCTCCGGCGCTCCAGGCGATCGCCTTCCCTTTTCTCCCCGCCTCCGCGATCGCCTTCAGCGCGTCCTCGGGCGAGCCCTGGCGGGTCTCCACGGGGAGATGGGGGCTCACACGGGCGGCGAAATCCTCCCCGGAGAAGGCCGGCACCGAGTGGATCCCGCGGTGGGTGGGAAGGATCACGATCCCCTCGTCGTCCATGTTGCACAGGAACATGAGGACGTGCTCGTACGCCGCGTCCTCCCTGGCGCCGTGTTTCTTTCTCATCTCCTCCCGGAAAGCGAGCGCCGTCTCGTACCGGTGATGCCCGTCTGCGATGAACACCTTTTTGTCCGACATCTTTTCCGCGGTGGCCCGGAGGGCTGCGGGATCGGTGACCCTCCACATCCGGTGCTTCACGCCGAGGTCGTCCGTGGCCGAGAAATCCGGTGTCCCCGCGAGTCTTCCCCGGAGAACCTTCGCCACCTCATCCCGCGGATCGGAGTAAAGCCCGAAAATGGGACTCGTGTTCGCCTCCGTCGCACGCATGAGCGAGAGCCTGTCTTCCTTCGGGCGGGAATGGGTCTTCTCGTGGGGTACCACCATCCCCTCCCCGAAGGCCGACAGCCGAAGGGCTCCGAGGCACCCCTTCCGCATGATGCCTCCCCGGCCGGGCAGGGAAAACTCCTGCTCGTAATAATACAGGGAAGGGGCCGTGTCCCTGACGAGCGTCCCCTCGGACATCCATTGCCGGTACCAGGTGGCCGCCCGGGTGTACTTGTTTGCCGTCGGTCCGTCCCCTTCCGAATCCAGGCCGAAGTCGATCCAGACGATGTTGCGGGGATGACGCCGGTGGAGGCTTTGTTGCTCCTCCGGGGAGATCACGTCGTAGGGCTGGGAAATGAGGCGCGACAGGTCGGTACCCCGCGACAAATCGTAATGGATCCCCCGAAACGGCGAAACGATGGCCATGTTCCTACCCCTTCCCGAGAAAGTCGGTGATGGTCCGGAAGGGGATCACCCCTTCCCGCAACAGGGAAACGTTGTCCTCCTCGACGAGCACGACGGTCGAGCCGGGCGACGCCGGGGATTTCGTTCTTTCGCTCCAAGATGCCGGCGACGGTCCGTCCCACAGGATCCAGTCGACATCGCCCGTGAACTCGTTGACGATCTCCTCGGCCGTTCTCCAGACGCCGGGATTCCCCGACCGGTTGGCCGACGTCCCCGTGATCGCTCCGCCGGCCGCCTTCGCCAGCGTCCGGGCGACCGGATGGTCGGGGACCCGAAGACCCACCGTCCCCGTTCTTCCGGTGAGGGCCTCCGGGAGTCCCGGCGAGGCGGGAAGCACGATGGTCAGCGCTCCCGGCCAGAATTTCTCCATCAGGCGGGACGCCTCCCCGGGGACGTGCCGGGCAAGGGAATACGCCCTCGCGGGCTCGTCGAGCAGAAGAGGGATCGGCTTTCCCCCCTCCCTTCCCTTCGCGGAAAGAAGACGCCCGAGCGCCTTCTCCGAGGCGGGGTCGACCCCGAGTCCGTAGAGCGTGTCCGTCGGATAGACCACCACCCCGCCGGAACGGAGCGACTCGATCACCCCCGGGGGCAGGAAGGAAACGCTTCTCGAGTCCAGGCGGACCAGGCGTGTCATCCCGCGCGCTCCCCGTCCAGCACGACGAGGTCCCCTTCGGGAAGCCCGAGAGCCCGGGAGACGACGGGGCACTTGCACCGGAACAGGAAGAAAACGTTGCGGACGTGCCCGAACAGGGTTTCGAAATTCGCCTGCCCTTTCGAGAGGATCAGGTCGGAGCCCGCGATCCGGTCCCGGAACTCCCGCGTGCAGAGCCCCAGGTCGGTCCCCACTCCCCGGTTGCCGTTCGAGACAACATCGCCGTAGGCGGACAACCCGAGCCTTTGGGCCTCCGACTCGGTCAGGTCATCGATGACGGGCCCGCCCTTCACGCCGACCCACACCGTCCTCTCCTCCCCCGCGAGCCGGGAGAGGAGCGGCACGTCGAAGGCCACCTCCCCCGCATTGTCCAACAGAACCCCGATCGTCCGTGCGCTAAGGATCGCGTCCCGGAGCCTGTCCGGGATCTGCCGGGATCCGTCCCCCGCCCCGAGCCGGCCCATCTCACCCTCCATCGACTCCCGCTCGATGATCCCCGAGTCCATGATGTTGCCGAAAGCCGCCATCCAGACGGCGGAAGAGATCGGCTCCTCGGAGGCGGCGACATGCGACTCCGCCCTCGAAGCCACCTCGCCGAACCGGTCGAACTCTCTCTCTTTCACACCCCGGAAGGGGTCGTCGGTCCCAAGCACGTTCCGGACCATCTCGTGCAGGCCCGTGGCGATTCTCGCCGGGACCTCCTTGTCCGGCACATCGGAAAGAATGCCCGCCACGCGGGCGGCCAGAGCCTTCCGCACCGATTCGGAGGCGCCGTGCGCGAGGGCCGCGAGGTCCGCCTGCCGGAAGAAACAGGGGAAGCACTCCGGGGAAAGAGCGATCATCGGACCTCTTCGGCCGAGGCCGCGACCTCCTCGGCCATCAGGCGTCTGCGCTCCCGGATCTTCTCCCGGAGGTCGGGGGACGACAGGGCGAGGATCTGCGCGGCGAGGTATGCGGCGTTCTGTGCCCCCGTTTTCCCGATCGCCATGGTCGCCACGGGTATCCCCGCCGGCATCTGGACCGTTGAGAGAAGGGAGTCGAACCCGAAAAGCGGCGAACCCGCCAGCGGCACGCCGATCACCGGGAGGAGGGTTTCCGCCGCGACTGCGCCGGCGAGGTGCGCAGCGGCGCCGGCCCCGGCGATGATGACCGAAACCCCCTCCCCCTCGGCCTGGCTCACGATCTTCCGGGTGCGAGCGGGTGAGCGGTGCGCCGACGCCACGGTCAGGGTATAGGGAATTCCGAACCCGGAAAGAACGCGGGCGGCCTCTCCCATCACCTCCGCGTCCGCCTTGCTCCCCATGAGGATCAGAACCTTGCCCGCCATCGTCTATGCCCCCTCCCGCAGGAGCGCCCGTTTCCCGATGTCGGTGCGGTAGTACGCCCCTTCCCATCGGATTTTTCCGGCCGCGCGATATCCCCGCTCGATCGCTTTCCGGATGTCGTCGTCCACGGCGGTGACCCCGAGCACCCTTCCTCCGTTGTTGACCAGCTTCCCGTCCCGTATCGCCGTGCCGGCGTGGAAGACCTGGACGCCGCCCAACCCTTCCGCCTCCTCGATGCCGGAGATCGGGAACCCTTTCCGGTAGGAACCCGGATATCCGCCGGAGGCCATCACGATGCAGACGGTTGGCCTCGGGTCGATCTCCATGACCGCGTCGGTAAGCTTCCCCTGGGCGCACTGGACCAGGAGCGGCACGAGGTCGCTCACAAGACGCATGAACAGCGGCTGCGCCTCGGGGTCCCCGAAGCGCACGTTGAACTCGAGGACTTTCGGCATCCCCCGCTCGATCATCAGCCCGCCGTAGAGGATGCCCCGGAACGGCGTCCCTTCGGCGCGCATCCCGGCGAGGAGCGGCTCGAAGATCTCCCGGAGGACCTTCTGCTCGACCTCGGGGGTCAATACCGGCGCGGGGGAGTATGCGCCCATTCCGCCGGTGTTCGGCCCCGTGTCGCCGTCGCCGATCCGCTTGTGGTCCTGGGAGGACGGCAGGGGAACGATCTTCTCCCCGTCGGTGAACACGATGTAGGACGCCTCCTCGCCCGTGAGGCACTCCTCGACGACCACCCGTTCCCCCGCGTCGCCGAAGACCCGCTTCTCCATCACGTCCCGGAGGAATTCGACCGCCTCTTCGTACGTCCCCGCCACGGCCACCCCTTTTCCCGCCGCGAGCCCGTCGGCCTTGATCACGACCGGGAGCCGGTGCGTGAGGACGTACTGCTCCGCGTCGTCGTAGGAGTCGAAGACCCGGAAATCCGCCGTCGGGATCCCGTATTTGGCCAGGAGATTCTTCGTGAACACCTTGGAGCCCTCGAGCTGCGCGGCGGCCCGGCTCGGCCCGCAGACCAGCAGTCCGTGCCCCACCAGATCGTCCGCGAGGCCGGCGGCCAGGGGCGCCTCGGGCCCCACGACCGTCAGGTCCACCCGCTGCTTCACGGCGAAATCGACGATCTTGGCGGTCTCGTCCACCGGCACGGGAACGAGTTCCGCGTTCTTCGCCATCCCCGGGTTCCCGGGCGCCGCGAAAATCTTCTCCACCAAAGGACTCTGCGCGATCTTCCAGACGAGAGCGTGCTCGCGCCCCCCGCTTCCCACGACCAGGATCTGCAGGCCCACCTGTCCCCTCCTTTCTCCGCGCCGTACCGGTCGGATCAGTGACGGAAGTGACGCACTCCCGTAAACACCATCGCCATCCCGTGCAGGTCGGCCGCCGCGATCACCTCCGCGTCCCGGACCGACCCTCCGGGCTGAATGGCGGCAGTCGCCCCCGCCGCGGCCGCCGCATCCAGGCCGTCGCGGAAGGGGAAGAAGGCGTCCGAGGCCACCACCGTCCCCGCCGTCGGGCGCTGGGCTTTCATCACCGCGATCTTGGCGGAGTCGACGCGGCTCATCTGCCCCGCACCCACACCGACCGTTCGGTCCCGGAGCGCATAGACAATGGCGTTGGATTTCACATGCTTGCACACCTTCCACGCGAAGAGGAGGGCTTCGAGCTCCTCCTCGGTAGGGGCGCGTTTCGTCACCACCTTGAGGGACGCGGGGGACAGGACGTGCCGGTCCCTCCCCTGGAGGAGAAGCCCCCCGCTCACCTTCTTCATCTCGTGCCCGGGGTCCCCGCCCCAGCGGAAGACCCCGCCCGTCTCGAGGAGGCGCAGGTTGACCTTCCCGGAGAGGACCTTGCGGGCCTCCTTGTCGTACGACGGGGCGATGACGGCCTCGAAGAAGGTCGACGCGACTTCCCTGGCCGTCTCGCCGTTCACCGCCCGGTTGAACCCGATGACTCCCCCGTAGGCCGAGACCGGGTCGCACTCCCTCGCCTTCTTGAAGGCGTCCACCAGCCGTCGCCGGGACAGCCCCACGCCGGAGGGGTTCGTGTGCTTCATGATTGCCGCCGCGGGTTCCGTAAACTCCATGGCGAGCTGGAGCGCCGCGTCGAGGTCCACGATATTGTTGTAGGAGAGCTCCTTCCCCTGGAGCTGCCTCGCCCCGCCGAGCGTGGGCTCGTCGGGCAGGCGGGAATCGGCGTAGAAGGCCGCGCTCTGGTGCGGGTTCTCCCCGTACCGGAGCGACTGGACCTTGCGCCACTGGGCGGTGAACGTGAGCGGGTACTCGTCCCTTTCGCCCCCCCCGCGGCCGAGATAGTTGGAGACCGCGGCATCGTACCGCGCCGTGAGGACGAAGGCCTTCCGGCCCAGGTCCGTGTGCGTCCCGGGATCGAGGTTGCCGTTTCCCTTCTTGAGCTTCCCGAGGATGTCGGGGTAGTCCGACGGGTCGGTGACCACCGCCACATCCCGGAAGTTCTTGGCCGCGGAGCGCAGCATCGCCGGGCCGCCGATGTCGATGTTCTCGATCGCCTCCTCGAGCGTGCAGTCCGGTTTCGCGATCGTCGCCTCGAACGGGTAGAGGTTGACCACCACCATGTCGAACGGAACGATGCCGTGGGACGCGATCGTCTTCATGTGGGAGGCGTTCTTCCGGACCGCCAGGAGTCCGCCGTGAATCTTCGGGTTGAGCGTCTTCACGCGACCGTTAAGCATCTCCGGGAAGCCGGTGTATTCCTCGATCAGCCGGACCGGGACCTTCATCTCCCGCAGCCGTTTGGCCGTCCCTCCCGAGGCGAACAACTCCACTCCCAGGCGGGACAGCCCCTTTGCGAACTCCGCGACCCCGGATTTGTCGGAAACACTCACGATCGCCCTGCGGATTCGTGCCATGGATCTTCGCCCTTCCTTTTTTCCCCGACTTGTGCGGCCGGCTACGGCCTGATCGGGACGGCCCCCAATACGGTCTTCAAGTCCTCGTCCGCGAACTTGATCCCGAACCCGAAGAAGAGGGTGCGGAGATTCGCCTCGTCGTTCAAGACATCGTCCACGCCGCCCGTGATGAAAAAGTTTTTGACGATATCATAGTTGCCGAACACTTTCAAATGCGGCGGCTGGTCCTTCCGGGCGAAGTCGAAGGCGTCCACGCCGATGCTCATGCGGTCTTTCATCAGGTGGTAGTCGAGCCCCACTCCCCCCGTGGACTCCATGACCCCGCCCCGGATCGTGAGTGCCGAGAACCGTTTCGCGACCATCGCCGTGAACTTCAGGTCGTTGGAAAACGACTCCTGCTGGGTGCGCACCGTCCCCCCGGGCGTGGTCGTGGTGATCGTCTCGGTGGAGTCGAATTTCCCCCTCGGGTCGTCCACGATCCCGATCAGGTAATACTTGTCGGCCGAGGGCTGGAGGCGCAGGTTCGCGTAATGTTTGAACTCGGACGGCTCGGTCTGGTATTCGAGGCGGTAGTCCAGGAACGTCTTGAGCGCATCCGTCTTGCGGACGAAGCGGTTGATTCCGTCCAGCGTGTCGTTGAGCGAGGTGACGGTCGTGTTGTCGGTCACCAGCTTGCCGAGCGTTCCCTCCCCGCGATCAATCCTGGCCAGCACCCTGCTCGCCGATTCGAGGGTGTTGTCGAGCTTCGCCGAGGCGTTCTTCAAGTTCTCGATGCTCTCCCGGATGTTCCCCCGGTTCTCCCCGATGGCTCCGCTCACCTGCTCGCTCATCTCCTCGAGCTTGCGGGCCAGGCCGGGCCCCTCGGTCTTCAGCGTCTCGGAAAAGGCGCGCAGGTTGGCGATCGTCGCGCGGAGGTCCTCCTTGTTGGCGGAGGAGATATCCCTCAGGTCCCCGGACAGGGTATCGACGTTGGCCAAGATCCGGTTCAGCCGTTCCTCGTTCCCCGCCACCACCGTCCGGAGGACCTCGGTCGTCTCCTGGACGTTCCGGAGGATGTCGGAGACCGCCTTCCTCCCCTCCTCCGTGCCCAGGGTCGAGGCGAGGGTCTGGGTGAATTTCCTCAAGTCCTCCGAGATCAGCGATACCTTGCGGATGATCTCGTCGAGATTCGCGGGAGGGATCGTGTTCGCCACCCGGCCCCCGGCGGGGAGCATCCGGGAGGTGTCCTTCCCCGGGAGGATCTCCACGTACTTCTCCCCGAGGAGGCCCTGCGTCTGGATGGACGCCACCGAGTCGATCGGGATCTGCACCCCCTCCTGGATCCGGAGCACCAGGCGGGCGTTGTTCCCGACAAGCCGGATCGCCTCCACCTTCCCGACCGGAACGCCCGCCATCTTCACGTTCGCCTTCGGCTCGAGCCCGGCCGCCGTCTCGAAGTCGACGGTCAGGTTGTACCCCTTCTCCCCGATCCCCCCCAGCTTGCTGACCTTGAACGTGAAGTAGGTGAGAACCACGATCCCCAGCAGCACGAAGATCCCCACCTTCGCCTCTTTCGACATCAACGTCCTCCCTGCGTCCCGGTTTCGCCCGAGCGCCGGACAAAGCGGACGAATTCCTCGTGCTCGGCGGTGATGGGTCCCTCCGCCCGCCCCTCGACGAACTGGGAGACGACGGGGTTCCGCGTGTTCCGGATCTCCTCCGGCGTTCCCACCTCGACGATCTTTCCTTTATACAACATGGCGATCTGGTCCGCGATCTTGTAGGCGGAGGCCATGTCGTGCGTGATCGAGATCGAGGTCACCCCGAGCAACTCCCGCAAGGAGATGATGAGGTCGTTGATCACGTCCGCCATGATCGGGTCGAGCCCCGTGGTCGGCTCGTCGTAGAGGAGGATCTCCGGTTCGGCGGCAATCGCACGGGCCAGCCCGACCCGCTTCTTCATCCCGCCCGAGAGCTCCGCCGGCATCAGGTGCTGGATATCCCGCAGGCCCACCATGGCGAGTTTTTCCTCCACCACGTCGCGGATCTGGCGTTCCGGGTAGAGGTGAAGTCTCCGGAGCGAGAACGCCACATTCTCCCCGACGTCCATGGAGTCGAACAGGGCGGACCCCTGGAACAGCATGCCGAATTTCCGCCGGATCCGGACAAGCTCGCGCTCGTCCATCTTCGTTGCGTCCTCCCCGTCGATCAGGATCTCCCCTTCGTCCGCGCGGAGAAGCCCCACCACGCACTTGATGAGCACCGACTTCCCCGTGCCGCTCCCCCCGATGACCACGGTGTTCTTCCCCCGGGGGACGACCAGCTCGATCCCGTCCAGGACGATGTTCTTCCCGAACCTCTTGTGCAGCCCCCGGATCTCGATCATCGGCCGTTCGTGCTCCCTTCGTTGACTCCGAATGGGCGCCCGTCCCGCGGCGGTCCTCTAAAACATGTACGACGTCATGAAGTAATCCGACACGAGCACGGTCATGGACGAAGCAACCACCGCCTTCGTCGTGGCGCGCCCGACCCCTTCCGCGCCTCCCTGGGCGATAAAACCGTTATAACAGGAGATGAGCGCGATGAGGAACCCGAAGACGGCGGCCTTCACGAGCCCCGTGTAGATGTCCCGGAACTCGAGGTACTGGTACGTCTTGTCCGCGTAGACGTAGGGGTTGGCGCCGAGGAGGTACACGGACACGAAGTACCCCCCCAGGACACCGACCAGGTCCGCGAAGACGACCAGCACCGGGAGGACGAGGGTGGAGGCCACGACCCGCGGGACGACGAGATACTTGACCGGGTTCGTGGCCAGGGTCACCAGCGCGTCGATCTGCTCCGTGACCTTCATCGTCCCCAGCTCGGCCGCCATCGATGCCCCCACGCGTCCCGAAACCATGAGCCCGGCGAACACCGGTCCCAGCTCCCGCGTGATCGAGAGCGCGACCACCGTTCCGACGAAGCTCGTCGCCTGAAACCGCTGGAACCCCGACCAGCTCTGGAGTGCGAGCACCATCCCCGTGAAGGTCGCCGTGACCAGCACCACCGGCAGGGAGTTGACCCCCACCTCCTCCATCTGCTTGACGATGTTCCGGATCTCCGAGGGCGGCCGGAACATCCAGGTGAGGCATTGCAGGAGGAAGACGAACAGGTTCCCCAGGTCCTCGACCATCCGGAATACCCGGGTCCCAAAGGTTTCCAGGAAAGCGGTGACGCCGTTTCTTTTCCGGTTGTCAGTCAACGACACGCCTCGGGATGCGTCGCCCGACCTGCGTGAGAATTTCGTAGGGGATCGTCCCCGAGATGCGGGCGAGCTCGTCCGCGGTCGCCCCCCCTTCCCCCATCACGACGACATCCGTCCCGACCGACACACCGGGAACATCGGTTACGTCCAGCATCGTGTGGTCCATGCAGACCCTCCCGGCCACCGGCACCCGGTGCCCGTTCACCCACATCGAGGCGGCGTTGGAGAAACCCCGGCGATAACCGTCGGCGTATCCCAGCGGGACCGCGGCGATCCTGCGCTTCCCCGCGCAGAGAAAGTGACGACCGTAGCTCACCGGGTGACCTGCGGGAAGCTCCTTGAGCGAGATGATCCTGGTGAGCAGCCGCATCACCGGCTTCAAGCCCAGGTCGGCCCCTGCCCCTTCCGCCGGCAGGGACCCGTAGAGGGTGATCCCCGGGCGCACCATGTCGAAGACATGCTCCCGGTACGACAGGATCCCCGCGCTGTTCAGCGCATGGGCGCGCACGGCCGCGCCGAAGGCTTTCCGGACCAGCGGTACCTCCTCGGCGAACGCGGACAGCTGCATCCGGGTGAACTCCCTGTCCGCCTCGGCGCTTCCGTCGGCCGAGGAGAGGTGGGTCATGACCCCGTCGACTCGCAGGGCACTCCCGGACCCGATCGCCTCGATCGCCGCCTTCGTCGCACGGCGGAGAAGCCCGAGGCGCCCCATCCCCGTGTCGATCTTGATGTGGACCGGAAAGGGCTTCCCGCTCCTTGCGCCTACCCGCGAGAGGTAGGGGATCTGCCCCAGGTCGAACAGCGCGGCGGAGAGCCCGACGGCGTGGGCCTCCTCGGCCTGCTGCTCGTCCACACCCCCCAGCACCACCAACGGCTCGGTGATCCCGGCCCGTCGCAGCTCCACCCCCTCCTCCACCAAGGCCACCCCGAACATGCGCACGCCCTCTCCCCGCAGCGTCCTGGCAACGGGGACCGCCCCGTGCCCGTACGCATCCGCCTTGACGATCGCGAAGATCGAGGCCGAAGAGGGAAGGAGGGAGCGGATGATCCTGAGATTGTTGCGCAGTGCAGGGAGGTGGATTTCCGCCACGGTGGGTCTTGCCAAACGGATACTCCTTGCGACCGGGATCGGCTTGATCTGTTCCGGAAAGTCTACTTGAACCCCCCCGTCAAGTAAATACGGGCGGGCACTTCGCCGCAATCGCAAGGCCTCCCGCTGGTCTCCCGCTGTTCTCCCGCTTGACAACCACAAGGGGGGGAAATACCATGAAATAAAAGCCGCCAGGGGTGCTTTTCGCTGAGAGCCCGCGCTTTTCGAGCGGGCAACCCGTCGAACCTGATCCGGATAATACCGGCGCAGGGAGCGTGGTGCTCTTCGAACCGTGCCTGATTGTGGCGCGGTTTTTCATTTTCGGGGGAATCATGTCGATGCTTCCGCAGAACATGCAATCCCGGAGCGACCTCCTGCCCGTCTCTCCGGGGGAGATCTCCCGGCTTCAAGACGATGCCGCGCCCTTTCGGCGGCGCGAGGCGTTTTCCCTGCTTGCGTCCCTGTCCCCGAAGCGCAGGCTCTCCCTCCCGGAAGCCGCCCGCCTGCTGGCCACCGGGGACCCGATGGTGTGGGAAACGGCCGCGGGGATGGCCCGGGCCGTGCGCGAAGAGGTCTTCGGGCGGCGGATCGTGCTGTTCGCTCCCCTCTACCTTTCCAATGAGTGCGGAAACAACTGCCTGTACTGCGGGTTCCGCAAGGACAACCGGGAAGCCGGGAGGATCACCCTTTCCCCCGAACATGCCGTCCGGGAGGCCCGGTTCCTCGAAAGAAAGGGGTTCCATCGTCTCCTGCTGGTCAGCGGGGAACATCCGGGAAAGACCGACGCAGGGTACATCGCGGACGTCCTCCGGGCGATCTATCGCGGGACGGGGATGCGCATCCTGCACGTGAACGCCGCCCCGATGCCCGAGGAGGAGTTACGGCTCCTCCGGGAGGCAGGCGCCGGAGTGTATCAGGTGTTCCAGGAGACGTACCACCCGGAGACTTACCGGGCGATGCACCCCTCCGGGCCGAAAGCGGACTTCGCCTGGCGACTCACGTGCATGGACCGGGCGATGAGGGCGGGGTTCCGGGACGTAGGGATCGGCGCACTCCTCGGACTCTACGACTACCGGTTCGAGGTCCTGTCGGTCATCCGGCACGCGGAATCCCTTCGGGAGGCGTACGGGACGTTCCCCCACACGATCTCCGTCCCCCGGTTCAAGAGGGCCTTCGGTTCACCCCTGCGGGAGGCACCCCGGCCGGTTTCCGACGACGAGTTCGAGAAAATCGTGATTGTCTACCGGCTTTCCGTCCCGACGGCCGGCATCGTCGTGACCACGCGGGAGCCGGCGGCGCTGCGCGACAGGGTCCTGGACATCGGGGCGTCGCAGATCAGCGCGGGGTCGAAGACCGACCCGGGCGGGTACGAAGAGGGTGTCCGGCGAGTCGACTCGGAGCAGTTCGAACTGGACGATACGCGACCGGTCGAGGAGATCATCCGGATGATCCTCGGGCGCGGATACCTTCCCTCTCTCTGCACCAGTTGCTACCGGCGCAACCGTACGGGAGACGCCTTCACGGAGATGGCGGCCGACGGGCAGATCCGGGGTTTTTGCCTTCCCAACGCGCTCCTGACGCTGGCCGAGTACGCGGTTTCCGCGGGGGATCCCCGCCTGCGGGACGAATGTCTCGCCGCGGTCCGGGAGGGGAAGGAGGAGATGGAAGGGTCGATCCTTGCCGAGGCATTCGAGCGGATGCTTTCGCGGGTACTCGCGGGAGAGAAGGACCTCTACTTCTGAAACGACGGGGAGGCACGTGGAGATCATCGTGAACGGGGAAAGACGACGGATCGACGAGGGAACGACGGTCCTCTCGCTGCTCCGGGAGCTCTCCTTGCCCATGACGCGCGTTGCAGTGGAGCGAAACCTGTCCCTCGTCCGGAAGGCGGAGTTCGCCGAGACGGTCCTTAGCGAGGGGGACCGACTTGAGATCGTGACATTCGTGGGAGGAGGATAGAGGATGGACACTCCGCTTACGCTGGGGGGAAAGACGTTCCGCTCCCGGTTGCTGGTGGGCACGGGGAAGTACCCGGATTACCCGACCATGGCGCGGGCCCTTGCGGCCTCCGGCGCCGAGATCGTGACGGTGGCGGTCCGCAGAGTGGAGCTTAACAGGCGCAAAGAGTCGCTTCTGGACCACGTGGACCCGAAGAAATACTTCCTCCTTCCCAACACGGCCGCCTGCTACACCGTGGAGGACGCGGTGCGCACCTGCTTTCTCGCCCGGGAGGCGGGGATGTCGAACATGGTGAAGCTGGAGGTGATCGGGGACGAAAAGACCCTCTTCCCCGACACGGAGGGGCTTCTCCGGGCGGCCAAGCACCTGGTCAAGGAGGGGTTCATCGTCCTGCCGTACACCAACGACGACCCGATCATGGCGAAAAAGCTCGAGGACGCCGGTTGCGCCGCGGTGATGCCCCTGGCGGCTCCCATCGGGTCGGGCCTCGGGATCCGCAACCCGTTCAACATCAAGATCATCCTGGAGACCGTGAAGGTCCCGGTGATCGTCGATGCGGGAGTGGGGACGGCATCCGATGCGGCGGTGGCGATGGAGCTCGGGTGCCACGGCGTCCTGATGAACACGGGGATCGCGGGGGCGAAGGACCCGGTGCTGATGGCCGAGGCGATGCGGGAGGCGGTCTCGGCGGGCCGGAAGGCGTTTCTGGCCGGAAGGATCGCGAAGAAGCTCTACGCCACGGCGTCCTCCCCGCTCGACGGGACGTTCTTCTAGTGTACCGTCTCGTAAATAGCTTGACGCACCGAGAGCGTCGATGCGCCGCGCCAGCAAGGCGCGCGACTGAGGCATACCGTTGAGTATGGTGAAGAAGCGCAACGAAGCGGGAGCGAGGGGCCTGTCCCCGGAAGGGTCGGCAGCCGAGGCGAAGCGGATGCGCCGTCAGACCGCGAAGGACGACCGAGCACGGCGCAGGCGTACTGGCGGTACGCCGAGCCGGGCGCA
>LDXO01000020.1 GCA_001443455.1 Deltaproteobacteria bacterium CSP1-8
GGAAGGGGTAGGCCCGGCCGGCCTGCTCATCTGCGCGGATGCCGACCCCGCGATGCTTGCGACGGCGTCGGAACGTCTCCGCCGGTTCCCCTGGGTCCGGATGGTCCATGCCGACTACTCCGACCTCGAAAGGTTTCGGGAAGCGGCGGGCGGGAGGATGTTCGACGGGATGCTGCTCGACCTCGGGCTCTCTTCCCGGCAGTTGGACGATCCCTCCCGCGGATTCTCGTTTCGCGGCGACGGCCCCCTGGACATGCGGCGCGATCCCGGGGCGGGGGGGAGGGACGCGCGGGAGATCCTGAGACGGTCGACCGAACGGGAGCTGGCGGACATCTTCTTCCGGTTCGGGGAAGAGAGGTTTTCGAGGCGGATCGCACGGGCGATCGTGGAGCGGAGGCGAAAGGAGCCGGTCGAGCGCACCGCCCAGCTTGCCGACCTGGTCAAATCGGCCATCCCCCGGAAGGCGTGGCCGCGGTCGATCCACCCCGCCACCCGGGTGTTCCAGGCGCTCCGGATCGCCGTGAACCGGGAGCTCGAGTCGCTCGCCGCCTTTCTTGACCGTTTCGCATCGCATCTGGCGCCGGGCGGAAGGGTGGTGGTAATCAGTTTTCATTCGCTGGAGGATCGGATGGTGAAAGTCGCATTCAGGACGATGTCGGCGGGAATCACGGCTTCGCTGTGCCTGCTCACGCGCAAGCCGGTAGTCCCCGGGGAGACGGAAATCGCAAGGAACCCGAGGGCCGCCAGCGCAAGGCTCCGCGCGGCGAAGGCGAAACGCACAGGAGGGAAATGATGAGAAGGATCCTGATCGGAAACAGCATCGGCATGATCACCGAGATCCGGCGGGAGGCTCCCGTGTTCCCGACGGTTCCCCGGAGACGCGGGATCGTGGGGCTGGCCGTTTTGGTCCTCGCCGTAGCCCTGTTCAGCGTCTGGCTGTCGGGGAAGTACTACCGGGTCGGCTACGCGGTGTCGGTCGCCCTCGAGGAGAAGCAGGCCCTCCAGAAAGAGCAGGCGCTCCTGAAAACGGAGATCATGACGCTTAGGAGCCCCGCGCGCATCGAGGCGATCGCCCGGGGTCAGCTCGGCATGGTGGACCCGAAGACGGAAAGGATCATCCGGGTGAAATGAACCCCCGCGCCCGGATCATCCTCGGCGTGCTGGCGGGGGTCTATGTTCTCATTGTCTTCCGGGCGTTCCACATCCAGGTTCTCGGCGTCAAGGGGATCCGCGACCGGGGGGCCAGGCAATACTGCGTGAAGATCCCGCTCCTCCCGAAGCGGGGGGTGATCCTCGACAGGACCGGGAACGAGTTCGCCGTAAGCCTTTCCACGAAGTCGATCTTCGTCCAGCCGTCCAAGCTCTCTTCGCCGGATGTCGCCGCGAACCTGCTCTCCCGCCGGATTTCCCGCCCCGCCGCCGAACTTCGGAAGGAGCTTGCGTCGGACAAAAATTTCCTCTGGGTGAAGCGGCAGATGCCCTCCTCGATGGCCGAGGAGATCGTCCGGGAGGTGCGGGAAGCGGTGGGCAAAGGAAAGGGCGGCGGAGGAGCGGACGGGATCGGCACGGTCGAGGAGCCGAAACGCTTCTACCCGAACCGCGAACTCGCCTCGTCGATCATCGGGTTTACCGACGTGGACAGCGCCGGGATCGAGGGGATCGAACTGTCGCTGGACAAGTATCTGCGGGGAGAGAGCGCGTATCTCGTGTGCGAAAGGGATGCCCGGGGTCGCATCATGGTCCCGGCGGACACGCCGATCGAGGTGAATTCGGAGGGGCACTCCGTGTCCCTTACGGTCGACCGGAACATCCAGCACGTGGCCCAGACCGAGCTCATGGAAGCGGTGAAAAAGTACAAGGCCCGCGGGGGAATGGCCTTGGTCATGCAGCCCAAGACCGGGGAGATCCTCGCGATGGCGAGTCTGCCCACCTTCAACCCGAACAGCCTCTCCGCGGCCCGGCCGGAGGCGAGGAAGAACCGGGTGATCACCGACTGCCTCGAACCGGGGTCCACCTTCAAGGTGTTCACGCTGGCCTCCGCGCTGGAGCTGGGCGCGATCGACACCCGACAAAAGATCTTCTGCGAGAACGGAACGTACCGGTACGCCGGGCGGACGATCCACGACACCCACAAGTACGGATGGCTCACCGTCCCCGAGGTGATCAAGTTCTCGAGCAATATCGGGATGATCAAGGTGAGCGAGAAGATGGCCCCCGAACGGTTCCACGACATGATCCAGGCCTTCGGGTTCGGGACGAAGACGGGGGTGGAGCTGAACGGGGAATCGGGCGGCCTGGTTCCACCCCGCGACAAGTTCAGCCGGATCCGCCGCGCTACCGTCGCCTTCGGGCAGGGGATCGCGGTGACGCCCCTCCAGCTTGCCTCCGCGATGGCTTCCGTGGTCAACGGAGGGAAGATCATGAAGCCGTACATCGTGAAGGAAATCGCGGATCCGGAGGGGAGGGTGGTATACCGCGGCGAGCCGAAGGAGCTCCGGAGGACGATTTCCCCGAAGACGTCGGCGCAGATGCGGGAAATCCTGGGGAAAGTGGTCCAGGAGGACGGAACCGGCACCCAGGCCCGCATCAAGGGCTTTCACATCGGCGGGAAAACGGGGACGGCGCAGAAGGTGGAGGAGGGGACCGGACGGTACTCCCCGGACAAGCGGATCGCCTCCTTCATCGGATTTCTCCCCCTGCAGGACCCCGAACTTCTCATCCTCGTCGTCATCGACGAACCGAAGGGCGCGGTATACGGCGGCGTGGTCGCGGCCCCCGCCTTCAACCAGATCACGTTGAAGACGGCCTACTACCTGGGGATCACGCCCACGGAGCAGGTCGGGGGAGACGTGGCCAAGGCGATCCGGGAGGAGACCGGACCCTACGGCATCCGGATGTCCCGCGTGGCAATGGGCCCCGGAGGGGGTGCGCTGGTCATGCCGGACCTCCAGGGCATAAGCATGGGAAGGGTGGTCGACCTCATGGGGCGGTATTCGGTAAAGATCCGGCTGGTCGGTACCGGATTGGCCCGAGTACAGTCCCCCGCACCCGGTGCGATTCTGGCCCCCGGCACGGAAGTCACCGTGACCTTCGGGGCAGAGCAAGGCGAGAGATGAGATTGGCGAATGTCCTGGCGGGCATCACACCGGTGGAGAGTTCTCTCGGATCGCTCGAGATAGGCGGCATTTCCATCGATTCCCGCAAGACCCGGCCCGGCGACCTGTTCGTCGCCATCCGCGGAGAGCGTTCGGACGGCCATGTTTTTCTCGCCGCCGCCGCGCGGGCAGGCGCGGCGACGGCCCTCGTGGAACGGGAAGTCCCCCCTCCCCCGCTTCCCTGCGTGCGGGTTGCGTCGACGTCCGCGATCCTGCCCGCCGTGGCGGTCCGTTTCTTCGGCGACCCGTCTTCTGTGCTCGCGGTGATCGGGGTCACGGGCACCAACGGAAAGACGACCGTCACCTATCTTCTCGAGTCGATCCTCGAAGCTGCCGGGTGCAGGACGGCCGTGATCGGGTCGATCAATTACCGACTGGCCGGGGAGGTTCTGCGGACGGGGCTGACCACGCCCTTTCCCCACGAGCTCCAGGAGGTGATGGCGGCCGCGGTGTCCGCGGGCGCAAGCCACCTCGTGATGGAAGTGTCGTCCCACAGCACGGCCCAGGGGAGGGTCGCGGGGGTGCGGTTCGACGCGGGGCTGTTTACGAACCTGTCGCACGACCACCTCGACTTCCACGGGAACATGGAGTCGTACTTCCATGCCAAGGCCCGGTTTTTCAGGGAGTTTCTCCCGGCGGGAGGGAAGAGGACCGGCATGGCATTCAACGCGGACGACCCGTACGGGGTGAGGCTTGCGCGCGAGTATCCGGACGCCCTGACCTTCGGGTTCTCCCGGGAGCGGACGGTGCATCCCCTCTCGGTGGACATGACGTGGGAGGGGACATCTCTTTCCCTTTCCACCCCCGTGGGGCCGATCGAGCTACGGGCGAAAATCATCGGGGCCTACAACACGTCGAACATCATGGCGGCCGTCTGCGGGGCAATCCTGCTCGGCGTCCCTCCCCGGGCGATCCGCGAAGGGGTGGAGAAATTGCCGGCGATCCCCGGGAGGATGGAGGAGATTTCCAACGCCCGCGGGTTGCACGTTTTCGTGGACTACGCCCACACCCCCGACGGGCTCGACCGCTTGCTCACCGCCCTCTGCGGGCTTGCCGAGGCGAGGATGATCACCGTCTTCGGCTGCGGAGGGAACCGGGACCGGGCGAAACGGCCGGAGATGGGGCGGATTGCCGCGCGCAGGTCCCACGTGGTGATCGTCACCTCCGACAACCCCCGGAACGAGGACCCCGAGGCGATCCTGCGGGACATTGTTCCGGGGATCGTCGCGGAAGGGTTCCTTAAGGCCTCGGGGCCCGTCTCGTGGGAAGATGGGTATTACACGGTTATCCCGGACAGGAAATCGGCCATCGCGCGGGCGCTTCAGATCGCCCGGCCTGGGGATACGGTCGCGATCGCCGGGAAAGGACACGAGAATGTCCAGCTCATCGGGGACCGGTGCCTGCCGTTTGACGACAGGGAAACGGTCAGGGCGATCCTGGCCGGTGACGGGTAGGTTGACGCTGGGGGACGTGATCGGGGTCCTCCATCCGCTGCGTGGGGGAGGGGAGATTTCCGCCCGGGAGCCCATCGGATCCGTGACTGCCGACAGCAGGGAAGTAGCGCCCGGGGGCCTCTTCGTTGCCCTCCCCGGGGAGCGGGTCGACGGCGCCGATTACGTGGAGGAAGCGATCCGCAAGGGGGCTCGGGCGGCGATCGTGTCGGAGGAGGGTGCGCGGAAGGTCCCCCACGAAATTCTGGCCGGGAAGCCGGTGTTCGTCGTGCGCAACTCGGTCGAGGCGCTGGGGGATCTGGCCAGGGCGCATCGGGAGCGGCTCCGCCACATCCCCCTCGTGGGGATCACGGGCAGCTCCGGCAAGACGTCCACGAAGGAGATGCTCGCGGCTCTGCTTTTCCGGAGCAGGAAGGTTCTCAAGAATCCCGGGAATCGCAACAACCTGATCGGATTGCCGCTTGCCCTGCTGGAACTCTCCGGGGACCATGACGTCGCGGTGCTGGAGATGGGAACGAACCATCCGGGCGAGATCGCGAGGCTTTCGGCGATCTCCGCTCCCGACGTGGCGGTCATCACCAACATCGCGCCCGCGCACCTCCAGGGACTCGGCAGCCTCGAGGGGGTGGCCCGGGAGAAAGGGGACCTCTACCGGGCCCTTCCGGAATCGGGGACGGCGGTGGTGAACGCGATGGACCTGCGGGTGATGCGGGAGGCGGGCCGCTGCCGGGCCGCGAAGATCTACTACGGCGTCGCGCAAAACGAGATATCGGGGCGGGTGCTGTCCATGGACGACCAGGGGATGCAGATCGCGGTCCGGACCCCTTCCGGGCGGTTCATCTCCTCCCTCCGGCTCACGGGCGAGCACAACCTGATGAATGCGCTGGCTGCCGTTGCCGCCGCATATGCCCTGGGCTTGCGTCCGGGGGATATGGAGGAGGGATTCCGTTCCGTGGACCCCGCCCGCGGGAGATTCCGCCCCGTCCCCCTGCGGGGAGGGGGGCTGCTCCTGGACGACACCTACAACGCGAATCCCGCTTCCGTAGAGGCGGCCCTGCGGAGCCTGATGGCCCTTCGGCGGGGGCGAAGAATCGTCGTGGTCCTGGCGGACATGCTCGAACTGGGGGAGGCGTCCGGTGCCTCCCATTTCCGGATCGGGCATTTGCTCGCCGGGATGAGGCCGGACCTCCTGTTCACCCACGGAAACGAGGCGGCGGCGATCGCCGGCGGGGCCCGGGAGGGCGGGATGGACCCTGGCCGGATCCAGCACGCCGAAGACCGGAGCGCGCTGCGCGAGGCGGTGGCGGGTGCATTGCGGCAAGGGGATATCATCCTGGTGAAAGGATCCCGAGGAATGCGGCTCGAGGAGATCGCCGAGGCCGTGGAAAAGGAGTGGGCCTAGTCTGATGCTGTACCACCTGCTCTTCCCGCTGCACGTGGAGTATTCGTTTTTCAACGTGTTCCGGTACATCACGTTCCGCACGATCTACGCCTCGATCACCGCGCTCCTCCTGTGTTTCATCCTCGGGCCGTGGCTTATCCGCGAGCTCAGCTCCCACCAGATCGGGCAGACCATCCGGAGGGACGGGCCGGAGAGACACCTCGCGAAGGAGGGAACCCCGACGATGGGAGGCCTCCTGATCGTCATCGCCGTCGTGATCCCGACCCTGCTCTGGGCGAACCTCTCGAACCCCTATATATGGATCGCGATTTTCGTGACCGTCGGATATGGGGCAATCGGCTTCCTCGACGACTTCAAGAAGGTCATCCGGAAGGATCCGAAGGGCTTGAGCGCGAAGGCAAAATTCACGAGCCAGATCATCCTCGCAGGGATGGCGGCGACGCTGATCTACATGGACATCGGGATCCAGGACAAGGTGAGCATCCCCTTTTTCAAGAAGCTCAACCCGAGACTGGGGATCCTGTACATCCCGTTTATTATCCTGGTGATCGTGGGGGCGTCGAACGCCGTCAATCTGACCGACGGTCTCGACGGGCTTGCCGTCGGCCCTTCCATCATCGCCGCCGGGACCTACATGCTGTTCGCGTATCTCACCGGGCACGTGAAGATCGCGAACTACCTGCAGATTCCCTATGTCCCGGGGGCGGGGGAGCTCACCATCTTCTGTGGCGCCATGGCCGGGGCGGGGATCGGCTTTCTCTGGTTCAACACCTATCCCGCCCAGGTGTTCATGGGGGACACCGGGTCGCTTTCCCTGGGTGCCGCGCTCGGCGTCGTGGCCGTGATGGTGAAGCAGGAGATCGTCCTGGTGCTGGTGGGGGGGGTGTTCGTGATGGAGGCTCTCTCGGTGATTTTTCAGGTCTTCTCCTACAAGACCACCCGGAAGCGGATCTTCCGGATGGCGCCGGTCCACCACCACTTCGAACTCAAGGGATGGGCGGAGCCGAAGATCATCGTTCGTTTCTGGATCATCTCGATCATCCTGGCGCTGCTGGCCATCAGCACCCTCAAGATACGGTGAGATGGAGACCTTCGGCGGGAGGGACGCGTTCGTGATCGGGGCCGGGATCTCGGGGTTCGTCTCGGCCCTCCTCCTTCTGCGCGAGGGAGCCCGGGTCACGCTTTTCGACGAGCGTCCGAAGGAGGCCGTGGAGCGGTCCCTCGGGCACCCCGTCCCCCCGCAGATCGCGTTCGTCCACGGGAGGATGACCGAGAAGGCGGCGCTTGAGACGGCACTCGTCGTCCTCTCTCCCGGGGTCCCCAGGGAGAAGCTCCCTCTCCCGGCGCTGGTCCGCGCCGGGACGCCCGTGTGGGGGGAACTGGAGCTCGGTTTCCGCCGGTTCGGCGGGAAAGTGGCTGCCGTGACGGGGACGAACGGCAAATCCACGGTCACGACGCTGTTGGGCGACATGGCGTCGCGCGTTTTTCCCCGGGTCTTCATCGGGGGAAACCTGGGAACCCCCTTCGCCAGCGCGGCAGGCGGCTCGCATGACTGGGCCGTGGTGGAGGTTTCGAGCTTCCAGCTGGAGACGATCGACGCCTTCCGGCCTTCCGTCGCCGTCCTCCTGAACATCACGGAGGACCATCGGGACCGGTACCCCGATTTTTCCACCTACGCCGCCACGAAGATGGGGATCTTCCGGAATCAGGGTCCCGCCGATGTGGCCATCGTGAACGCCGACGATCGGGAGGTGTCCGCAAGGCTCCGCGCGGTCCCCTCCGTGCGGATCCCTTTTTCCCTCTCCCGGCCGCTTGTGGCGGGAGTGTTCCGGGACGGGGAGGACATGGTCTACCGGGACGGCTCCGTCGAGGAGAGGTACAAGTCTTCACTTCTCCGGGTCCGGGGGCTCCAGAACGTGGAGAACGCCATGGCCGCGATCGGGGCGGCCCGCCGCATGGGGATCCCTCCCGACACCGTCCGGGAAAGCCTATCGGCGTTCGCCGGGCTGCCGCACCGCGTGGAGTTCGTCCGGAAGGTGCACGGGGTGTCCTTCTTCAACGACTCGAAAGGGACCAATGTCGGCGCGGTACTCAAATGTCTGGAGGGGTTCCCCGAGCCGGTGGTGCTCATCGCCGGAGGGAAGGACAAGGGGGTGGATTTCCGACCCCTTCGCGATCCCTTGAGGCGGAAAGCCCGGGCGGCGATCCTCCTGGGAGAGGCACGGGAGAGAATGAAACGGGAACTCGCGGGGTCGGTGCCCCTCCTGCTGGCCGGCTCCCTGGACGAAGCGGTCCGGGAGGCCGCGGAGTGCGCGCGGGAAGGCGACGTTGTGGTGTTCTCCCCGGCTTGCTCGAGCTTCGATATGTTCCGCAACTTCGAGGAGCGCGGCGAGGTGTTCCGGGAGGTGGTGATGAGGTTGCCGGAATGAACATCGGGAAACGGCACGAAAACCTGATCCTCACTCTCTGCACGCTGATCCTTGTGGGCCTGGGAGCCGTGATGGTGTATAGCGCATCGTCAATCACGGCAGGGGCGTCCGATCGGCTCGGGCACGACGCGGCGTACTATTTCAAACGGCAGGTTCTCTTCTTCGTGGTGGGAGCCTCCCTGGCCCTTTTCCTTTCCCGGATCGATTACGACATCTTTCGCCGGCACATCCCTCTCCTTCTGGGGGGAACCTTCGTCCTCCTGATCCTCGTCTACGTCCCCGGGATCCGGCACACGGCCAACGGCGCGTCCCGGTGGATCAACTTGCGGCTCTTCACCTTCCAGCCTTCCGAGCTGGCCAAGTTCTCCCTCATTGCCTACGCGGCCTACACCATCGACCGGAGGGGGGAGAACTTCCGCGAGAGCGGGCGGGCGTTCCTGCCGATGCTCGCGGTCCTGGCTGCCACCGTGGTGCTGATCCTCAAGGAGCCGGATTTCGGGATGGCGGTGGTCGTAACCGCGTCGTTCCTGGCGCTGCTGTATATCGCCGGGTTCCCGTGGAAACTCCTCGCGGGATGCGGCATCCTGGGGGTGATCGGCGTGGCTCTCGCGATCGCCGCGAAACCGTACCGGATGGCGCGCCTTTCGGCTTTCTTCGACCCGTTCTCCCAGGCACAGGCGGCGGGATACCAGGTAGTGCAGTCCCTGATCGCGTTCTCGAACGGCGGTCTTCTCGGGACGGGGATCGGTGCCGGGAAGCAGAAGCTCTTCTACCTTCCGGAGATGCACACGGACTATATCTTTTCCGTCATCGGTGAGGAACTCGGGTTCGCGGGAGTCGTCGTCGTGGGCGCCTGCTTCATGACGCTCGTCTGGGTGGGTTTTCGGATCGGCCGGCGCGCCCGCGACCCGTTCGGGAAGTATCTCGCGATGGGCATATCGACCGTGATCGGCGTGCAGGCCCTCGCGAACATGATGGTGGGCTTGAAGATGCTCCCGCCGAAGGGAATGGTCCTGCCGTTCCTGAGCTACGGGGGAAGCTCGCTGATCCTCCACCTGGCGGCGGTCGGGGTCCTCACCAACATCTCGATGAAAGGAGCGGAAGGTTTTGTCGCTGAACCTGGTAATCGCAGGCGGGGGAACCGGCGGGCACGTGTTCCCGGGGATAGCGCTTGCTGAGGCGTTTCTCTCCCTCTCCCCGGGAGGATCCGTATCCTTCGTCGGGACGGAAGGAGGCCTCGAGGCGAGGGCGGTGCCGTCCCGCGGGATCGAGATCGATTTCGTCTCCTCGGGCCAGGTCCGGGGCCGGGGAGCGGGCGGGCTTACGGGGGTGGCCAAAATGATCGGCGGGCTTAGCGCCTCCTTCCGGGTATTGCGCCGCAGGCGCCCCGACTTTGTGTTCGGAGTCGGCGGATACGCCTCCGTGCCCGTCTCTCTGGCGGCGGCAGCCACAGGGGTTTCGCTTTTTCTGCAGGAACAGAATGCCGTACCGGGAAGATCGAACCGGATGCTCGGGAGGATCGCCAGGGGCGTGTACACGGGATTCGGGGGGGCGGTCCCGTACTTTCCCCCGGGGCGGGCGTCGGTGTCCGGGAACCCCGTACGGCGGGAAATCGTGGAAGCGGCCGCGGAGTCCCGGAAACGGGTTCCGCCCCCCGGACCCTTCACCGTCTTCGCGATGGGGGGGTCCCAGGGAGCGAGGGCGATCAACGAGCTCGTGCTCGGCATGGGAAGGGAAGGAAAGGGCGGGGAGGGCGAAATGCGGTTCCTCCTGCAGACCGGCGAAAAGGAGTTCGCCGCCGTGGAGAACGTTGTGAGGGAGGAGGGGCTCCCCATCGAGCCGTTTCCCTTCACGGATCGGATCGGGGACGTTTTCGCCCGGTGCCACGCGGTCCTGATGCGGGCCGGAGCCCTCTCCATCGCGGAGGCGGCGCTTTTCGGCAAGCCGTGCGTGCTGATCCCGTACCCCTTTGCCGCCGATCGCCACCAGGAAAAAAACGCCGAGGAGTTTTGCGCGGGAGGGGGCGGGATCTTCCTTCGGCAGGAGCAGGCGTCCGTTACGAAGGTGCGCGAGGCGCTTTCCCTTTGGGCAGGGGATCCCGCCCGGAGGAAGTTGGCGGAGGAGGGTGCTGCGGGGTTCTCCCGGCCGGGAGCGGCCCAGGCAATCATCCGGTCGGCCCTGCGCGAGATGGGGAGAGGAGTGGACGGGGGTGTATAGAAAGGGGTTGCGGATTCATTTCGTCGGAATCGGCGGGATCGGGATGAGCGGAATCGCGGAGCTCCTCCTGAACCTCGGATACCGCGTCTCCGGATCGGACCTGCGTCTCTCCGACACGACGGACCGGCTTACACGTCTCGGAGCGGAGATCCGGGCCGGGCACGCGTCTGGCAACATACCGGAGGACGGCCACGTGGTGGTGGTCTCCTCGGCCGTCCGCCCGGACAACCCGGAAGTGATCGAGGCGCACCGCAGGAAAATCCCGGTAATCCCCCGGGCGGAGATGCTTGCCGAGCTCATGCGGATGAAATACGGGATTGCCATCGCGGGAACGCACGGCAAGACGACCACGACCTCGATGGTGGCCACCATCCTCGCGACGGCCGGGTGGGACCCGACCGCCGTGGTGGGGGGGAAGCTCAACAGCCTCGGCTCCAACGCCAAGCTCGGATCCGGGGATTTCCTGGTGGCCGAGGCCGACGAGAGCGACGGGTCGTTCCTGAAGCTCTCTCCCACCGTGGCGGTTGTGACCAACATCGATCCGGAGCACCTCGACTACTACTCGGGCATCGGACAGATCAAGGAGACGTTCCTCCATTTCCTCAACAAGGTTCCTTTCTACGGGTTCGCCGTCCTGTGCGTGGACCACCCGAACGTCCAGGAGCTCATCCCCGCGCTCCAGAAGACGTACGTCACCTACGGTTTCTCCCTGCAGGCGGATTACCGGGCCGACGGCGTCGCGCCCGAGGGCATGACGAACCGGTTCCGGGTGATCCACCGCGGGAAGAGCCTCGGAGAGGTTTCGCTTTCCGCGCCCGGCCGCCATAACGTGAGCAACGCGCTCGCAGCGGTTGCGGTGGCCTCGGAGCTGGGGATCTCCTTCGACAAGATCCGGGAGGGGCTTTCCGACTACCGGGGGGTGCACAGGCGGTTCCAGATCAAGGGAGAACGGGAAGGCGTGACGGTCGTGGACGATTACGGGCATCACCCTGCGGAGATCCGGGCAACGCTCGCTGCTGCCCGGGAAGTGTGGCCAGGCCGCCGGATCGTCGTCGGCTTCCAGCCGCACCGGTACTCCCGGACACATGCCCTGTTCCAGGAGTTCGTCTCCGCGTTCCATGACGCGGACCTGCTCTTCGTTTTCGAGGTGTACCCCGCGGGAGAAGAGCCGATCCCGGGGGCCTCGGGCGAGCGGCTCTGCGATGCGATACGGGACCACGGACACAAGGCGACCTTTTTCGCAGGGAAGGCCGGGGAAGCGGCGGGGGAGGTTCTGCCCCGACTGCTATCGGGCGACATATTTCTGACCATGGGGGCCGGAGATGTCTGGAAACTGGCAGAAGGTGTTGTATCCCGTTAAGGGCCGGGAGAGTCGGAGCCAGCCGGGAGGGGGGATGAAGAGGATCGAGGAGATGTTCGGCGCCAAGATGCGGGAGTTCACCACCGTCGGAATCGGTGGGGCGGCCGAACGATTGGTCTTCCCCCGCTCGGTGCGGGAGATCCAGGAGATCCTCGCGTCGGAGCGCGCCGCGAACCGGGAAGTGAGGGCGCTGGGGGGGGGCAGCAACCTGCTCGTGTCGGACGGCGGCGTTCGCGGCACGGTGGTCTGCCTCAAGAAGAACATGGGAAAGGTTCTCTTCGCCTCGGGGGGGACGACGGTTGCCGACGCGGGTGTGATGCTCCCGAGGTTCGCGGTCCTGTGCGCCCTGTCCGCCCTCTCCGGGGCCGAGGAACTGGGTGGGATCCCGGGTACGGTGGGCGGAGCGCTGACGATGAACGCCGGGGCGTACGGCCGTGCCATCGGGGATATCGTCGAGTGGGTGGAAATCGTGGATCCCGAGGGGACGCTGCACCGGGTCGCGGCGAGGGACATCCGTTTTTCCTACAGGACGGCCGAGTACCCCGTGGGGGGGATCATCGCCCGTGCGGGGTTCCGGCTCCGTCCGGGGCATTCCGACGACGCGTTTTCCCGCATGAAGACGCTCAACGAGGGGCGCCGCGCCAGCCAGCCCTGGGGGGAGCGGACGTTCGGCTCCACCTTCCGGAATCCCCCCGGCTTGGAGAGGGCGGCGGTCCTTCTGGAGCGGGTGGGGATGAAGGGCGCCCGCGAGGGAGACGCGATGTTTTCGGAGAAGCACGCCAATTTCATGATCAACAGGGGGCGGGCCGGCGCGTCCGACATCTTGCGGCTCATCGCGCGCGGGAGGGAGGCGGTGCGGAAGCTGGCGGACATCACGCTTGCCACCGAGGTGAAGATGTGGGGATTCGCCGATGAGTGAGAAGGGACGGTTTCGGGGGAAGACGGTGGGGGTGTTCCTCGGCGGAGAGTCCTCGGAGCGGGAGGTGTCGCTCCGGACGGGGGGCGCCGCCGCGTCAGCGCTTCGCCGGAAGGGATATCCGGTGGTGGAGATCGACATCCGGGGAGATTGGCTTTCGGCGATCCGGAAGGCGGAGATCGACGTGGCCTTCATCGCGCTCCACGGCCGCCTGGGGGAGGACGGTTGCATCCAGGGCGCCTTGGAGCTTGCCCGCGTGCCGTACACGGGGTCGGGCGTCGCCGCCTCCGCCGTCTCGATGAGCAAGGTGCTTGCCAAAAGGGTTGTGGCCGCCGTCGGAGTCCCCTGCGCGCCGGACACCGTATTCGAAGGGGAGGCGCTCGCCGCACCCGCCCCGCCGGCGTTCGGCTTCCCCCTCGTGGTGAAACCGGACCGGGAAGGATCCACGGTGGGGGTCAGTGTCGTCCGGGATCTCGGGGGATGGGCCGGCGCCATGGCCGAAGCGGGGAGATACGACACCCGTGTGCTGGTCGAGGCCTACGTGCCGGGCAGGGAAATCACGGTGGGGATCGTGAACGGCAGGGTCCTCCCCGCGATCGAAATCGTGCCGAAGTCCGCCTCGGGTCTCTACGACTACCATTCCAAGTACACGGTCGGGCAAACGGAGTACGTGATCCCCGTTCCGATGGACCGCGACATCCTCCTGCGGGCTGCGGAGTTCACTCGGGCGGCGGCTTCCGCCCTCTCGCTGCGCGGCGCGGCAAGGCTGGATTACCGGGTCGACCCGGCAGGGAACCTCTTCTTCCTGGAGGCGAACACGATCCCGGGAATGACGGAAACGAGCCTGCTGCCGAAGGCGGCCCGGTTCGACGGCGTCTCCTTCGAGGACCTCGTCGAGGAGATCCTGGACGATGCGGGGTTGACCAAGTAGATGATCGAGTACAAGGCATATCACAAGAAATCGCTCGGAAAGCGAATGCGGCCGCACGCGGCGAGAAAAAAGAAGAAGAAGGGAAAGGAGGCGAGCCCCGGCCGGTCCCGGTTCCGGCAGGCGATCCCGATCGCCGCGGTGGCACTGGTCATTCTCCTCCTGGGGGCGGCCGGGGCGGCCGCCTACTCCTGGCTGGGCCGTTCCGACATCTTCTCGGTGCGGATCGTCGACATGAACCCGTGCAACCACGTCTCGAGCGACGAGATCGCGGGAGTTCTCAAGGGGGTCGGCCGGGGGAACATCTGGTCGCTTTCCAGGGAGGAGATCGGCCGGCGGATCCTGTCCCATCCGTTCGTGCGGGAGGTGGCCGTGCGGAAGGCGTTCCCGGACAAGCTCGTGGTGCGAATCGAGGAGCGGGAGCCGGTCGCGATGATCAACCTGGACGCCCTCTACTACGTGGACGATCGGGGAAGCATCTTCAAGCGTCTGACCGCGTACGACGCGAAGAACCTCCCGATCCTCACCGGATTCTCGCGGAAGGACCTGGCGGCGAAGGACCCGGTCGCGATCCGGAACCTGAAGAAGACGATCGATCTCCTGCAGAACGCGGAAGCCGGGGTCCTGCGCCGGAATCTCTCGGAGGTTCACTACGATGCGCAGGACGGGTACACGCTGGTGACCCGGGATTTCGGCCTCCGGCTGAAGATCGGGACGATGGATTTCACCAAGGCGATGCAGCGGGTGGAGGAGGCGATGCCGAAACTGGCGAGTCTCGGCCAGGCGAAGGGGGTCGTCGACCTGAAAACGGAGGGCCGCATCTTCGTGCGGCCGGGGGAATAAATGGAATCGGCGACGGGGCCGGTGATCACCGGCCTGGATATCGGGTCGAGCAAGGTCGCAACGGTCATCGCGAGGAAAACCCCGGAGGGGGTGGAGATCCTCGGCATGGGGATCTGCCCGACGGAGGGGATGCGCAAGGGGTCCGTGGTCAACGTGGACGCGACCGTCAAGTCGATCAGGCAGAGCGTCTCCGAGGCGGAGAAGATGACGGGCCTCCCGGTTTCTTCCGCGCTGGTCGGCGTGTCCGGCCCATTGATCAAGTCGTTCAACAGCCATGCGGCCGTCTCCGTGCGGAACGAGCGGGAAGTGACCGACACGGACGTGGCGCGGGTCCTCGATCTGGCAAAGGCGGTGGAGCTACCGGCGGACCGGGAGATCCTGCATGTCCTGACCCAGGAGTTCATCGTCGACGATATGCCCGGAATCAAGGACCCCCGCGGCATGACGGGCATCCGCCTGGACGCGCGGGTGCACGTGGTGACCGACGACCTGCCGAGCACGCGCAATCTCGTGCGGTGCGTCGAGAAGGCGGAGATCAACATCGTCGACATCGTGCTCTCCCCCCTGGCCTCCGCGGAGGCCGTGCTGACCCCGGAAGAGCGCGAGGTGGGCGTGGCGTTGCTGGACTTCGGCGGCGGGACCGTCGATATGGCCATCTTCTATGACGGCGCCCTCCGTCACACCTTCGTGCTGCCGCTGGGGGGCGGGAACATCACCGCCGACGTGGCGGTGGGACTTCGGATCCCCGCAGCGGACGCGGAAAGCCTGAAAATCGCCTCGGGATGCGCCGCGATCCAGAAGGTCCGGCGGGACGAGCTCGTGGAATTGCCCGGCGTGGGGGGGCGCCAGCCGAGGCCGATCCGGCGGCAATACCTGAGCGAGATCATCGAGCCCCGCGCGGAGGAGATCTTCACCCTCCTGAGGAAGGAGATCCTGCGCTCGGGATTCGAGGAGATGCTCGGGGCGGGAATCGTGCTGACGGGCGGCGGTTCCCGCCTGGACGGCCTCCCCGATCTGGGGGAACGGGTCTTCCACCTGCCCGTCCGGCGGGGGGGGCCCATCGGGATCGGGGGGGTGGTGGAGGTGGTCAACAGCCCGACCTTCGCAACCGCCGTGGGGCTTGCTCTTTACGGGGCGAAGCTGGCGGAGAGCGGTATGGGCAGAGCGGAAGAGGAGGCCCCGGGCGGATGGATGGCCCGGGTGAAGCAGATCCTATCGGAGTTCTTCTAATACACCGGGAAGAGCGAAAAGGAGGCAGACATGTTCACTCTCGTAGAGGAAAACAGGTGCAGCGCGGTCATCAAGGTGTTCGGCCTCGGAGGCGGCGGCGGAAACGCAATCAACACGATGATCGAGGAGGGGCTCACGGGCGTGGAGTTCATCTCCGCGAACACGGACGCACAGGCCCTCTCGAAAAACCTTGCTCCCCTGAAGATCCAGATGGGCGCGAAACTGACCAAGGGCCTCGGCGCGGGGGCGAACCCCGACACGGGCCGCCAGGCGGCCCTGGAGGACCGGGACATCCTTCGCGAGGCCCTCATGGGCGCCGACATGGTGTTCATGACCGCGGGGCTGGGGGGCGGCACGGGCACCGGGGGAGGGCCGGTCGTCGCGGAAGTCGCGCGGGAGCTGGGGGCGTTAACCGTCGCGGTGGTGACCCGCCCGTTCTCGTTCGAGGGCGCCACCCGGCGCAGGCAGGCGGAAATAGGACTCAAAGAGCTCCGCAGCATCGTGGACACCCTCATCGTGATCCCGAACGAGAAGCTCCTCCTGATCGCCGGCAAGGAGATGCGGTTTGTGGAGGCGTTCCGCAAGGTCGACGAGGTCCTGTACCAGGCGGTCCGCGGGATCTCCGAGCTGGTGACCAAGCCGGGGTACATCAATCTCGACTTCGCCGACGTCAAGACGATCATGTCGGGTTCCGGAGTGGCCCTGATGGGTACCGGAAGCGCCGCGGGCCAGAACCGGGCGATGGCCGCCGCGGAGAAGGCGATCTCCAGCCCCCTCCTCGAGGATGTGGCCATCCGGGGCGCGCGCGGGGTCCTCTTCAACATCACGGCCGGCCCCTCCCTCTCCATGAGCGAGGTGCACGAGGCCGCAACGCTCATCCAGGAGGAGGCGGACGAGGAAGCAAACATCATCTTCGGGACCGTGATCGACGACACGATGGGGGAGGAGTTGAAGGTTACCGTCATTGCCACCGGGTTCGAATCGGGCGTGGCCGAGAGCATCTGGAAAAGCCCGCGCCGCACGATCAAGCTGGTGGGGCGCGAGGACCTGGAGAAGCCGACCTTCCTGCGCGCCGCCCAGACGAGAGAGCCGGAAAGGATTGAGCCGCTCCCGGTGCCCGAGTCGCCGATCGAGGAAGAAATCCTGGAGGAGTTCGACATCCCCACGTTCCTTCGCCGCCGGCCCCCCGGCGCATGACGTGGGAGATTCGCCGGCTTCACGAGGAGATCCTGTCCCGCGAGGTCGGTGGGGTCCGCAAGGAGTGGGGAGGGCGGGTCCGGGTCGCCCTCGTCTACCCGAACCGGTACGAGGCGGCGATGTCGAACCTTGGGTTCCTCTCGGTCTACGACCGGTTCAACGCCCGGGCGGACGCCGTATGCGAGAGGGCCTTCCTGCCCGGGGAGCAAGAGAAGCATATCCTCCGTCGCGGCGGCAACCGGTCCCCGCGACGGGGGATGCTCCTTTCCACCCTGGAGAGCAGCCGGCCCCTCTCCGACTTCGATATCGTCGCCTTCTCCCTCTCCTACGAGAACGATCTGTTGAACCTTCCGGGTCTGCTTGCCGCGGGAGGAGTTCCCCCTTTCCGGGTCGACCGGGCTTCCCGGGGCGGAGGAACGCTTCCCTCGCGTCGGGAACGGCCGCTGGTCCTGGCGGGGGGATTCGCGGCATCTTTGTCCCCCGAACCGGCGGGAACCGTGGCGGACGCCGTGGTCGTCGGGGACGGGGAGAGGGCGGTCGGATCGATCCTCGACCTGGGGTCTCCCCGGCCCTCCGACGATAAATACCTGAAGGACCTCGCCGCGATCCCCGGCCTGTTCGTGCCGGCCGGGTACGTTCCCGAGTACGTCCTTCCGGAGGGGAGCGAGACGGAAGGGTACGGGAGGCTTGCGGGCATTCGGCCCCGCCCCGGATTCCCCGCGCGGGTCATCCGGGAGACGGTTCCTCTCGAGGAGTTCCCCCCGGTTGTTCCCATTCTCGCGGAGGACGCCGAGCTGGGGAGAATGGCGCTGGTGGAAACGTCGCGCGGCTGCCCCAAGCGGTGCGGGTTCTGCGCGGCCGCGCACGCCTGCCCCGATTTCCGCGAGGTTCCCCTGGACTACGTGCGCGCGGCCGTGGACGCCCTCTGGCCGCATCGGAAGACGGTCGGGCTCATCGGGGCGGCGGTGCTGGACTGGAGACACTTCCGGAGCTTTTCGAAGGAGATCCTGGCTCGCGGCGGGGCGGTTTCCCCCGCCTCCGTCCGGGCGGACCTCGTGGACGAGGAGATCGCCGGAATCCTTTCGGCAAGCGGTCACAGGACGATCACCCTGGCGCCGGAGGCCGGCAGCGAGGAACTTCGGGCACGGATCGGGAAGCGGGTCGCGGACGGGGTGTTCTTCTCGGCCGCCCGGACTCTGGCCCGCGCCGGGATCGTCTCCTTCAAGCTGTATTTTCTTTGCGGGATCCCCGGCGCCGGGGGGGACGAGGAGGTGGAGGGGGCGGTCGACTTCCTCGCCGCCTTTCGCCGGGAGGTGCTCGCCGAGGCGAAGTCGGTCGGGAGGATGGGAACGGTGACGGCGGTCATCTCCCCGTTTGTCCCCAAGCCCTTCACCCCGCTGCAATGGGCTCCCATGGCCCGGGAGGAAGATCTCAGGGGCCGCCAGCGGGGCGTGTCCGCAGGGGTCCGGTCCCTGCCGAACGTTCGCGTCCGCGCCGATTCCCCCCGCTCCTCCCTCTTCCAGGGCTACCTGGGGCTTTCGGACCGGCGCGTCGAGGGGATTCTCCGGCAGGCGGAAACGGGACGGGCCAGGCTCCCCCGCGGGGATGCGCTCTCCGAGGTCGTGTTCCGGGAGAAGGATGCGGACGAGTACTTTCCCTGGGACGTGGTCGAGGGCGGCCTGCCCCGGCGGGGGCTGCGGTCCCGCTACGAGAGCATCATCCGGCGGTGACCCGGAAGAGGACGTTTCGGGTCCTCGGCCCGTCGAACTCGCAGAGATAGATCGACTGCCACGTGCCGAGAACCAGTTGCCCGGACTCGATGAACACCATGATCGAGGAGCCGATCAGGCTCGCCTTCGCGTGCGCGTGTGCGTTTCCCTCGGTGTGGAGGTAGGTTCCCTTCGAGGGGACGACCGATTCGAGGATATTCAGGAGATCCTGTTTCACATTCGGATCGGTGTTCTCGTTGATCGTGACCGCGGCGGTCGTGTGCGGGATGAATACCTGGCAGGTTCCCCGGGTGACGCCGCTTTCCCGCACGATGAGCCTCGCGGTGTGGGTGATGTCGATCAACTGCTGGGGGTTTTCCGTGCGGACCGTGATGGTCTTGAGACTCATGAGCTCCCCTGTCGGTATCAGGCTTTCCTCTTGTAGCACAATAAGTTTGGGTGGGTCAAGGAATTGGGTTGCCGATATAATGGGGAGGACGTGGCGTCGCCTCCGACGTTGATACTGGCTTCCTCTTCTCCCCGGCGCGATGCGCTCATGCGCGCGGTGGGGATCCCGTTCCGCGTGGTCCCCTCGCGGGTCGAGGAGGTTCCCGCGCGGGGCGAAGCCCCCCGACGCTTCGTCAGGCGGGCCGCGCGCGAAAAGGGGGAGGAGGTGGCGGGACGGTACCCGGAATCGTTCGTCCTCGCGGCGGACACGATCGTCGTCGTCTCCGGCTTGATCCTGGGGAAACCGAAGGATCCGGAAGACGGCGCCCGGATGCTCGGGCTGCTTGCGGGCAGGGAGCACCTGGTGCATACGGCGGTCTTCCTGCTTCGCATGCGCGACGGCTACCGGGACGAGGCGTGCGAAACGACGCATGTCCGTTTCCGGGGGCTGTCCCGCCGGGAGATCGCGGCCTATCTCCGGACGGGGGAGACGGGCGACAAGGCCGGCGCGTACGCCGCGCAAGGGACGGGCAACCTGCTGATCGACCGGATCGTGGGCTCGTACACCAATGTCGTCGGCCTTCCCATGACGCGGGTGGTCGAGATGCTGCTCCGGGCGAAACTCATCGCTGTTTCCCGGACGGGCCGCGGCTGGTACGGGTTTGCGGGAAGAAAATGAGCGCCGGGGAATCGATCCGGGAGCGCGCGGCACGGGTCCTCGACCGGATTGCGAGGGCCGCCGCCCGATCCGGGCGAACAGGCGAAGAGATCCGGCTGGTGGCGGTCGGAAAGACGCAACCCGCCTGGTGCATCGGAGAGGCCCTCGAGGCCGGACTCACCGTCATCGGGGAGAATTACGTCCAGGAGGCCGAAGAAAAGATCCGAGCGTTCCCCTCAGCCGAGTGGCACCTGATCGGGAGGCTCCAGAGGAACAAGGTGAAAAAGGCCGTCGCGCTCTTCTCGTGGATCCAGACGGTCGACTCCCTCGGGCTTCTCTTGGATATTTCCCGCCGTGCCGGGGAGGCCGGGAAGGTCCTCCCCGGCCTGGTGGAGGTGAATATCGCCGGGGAGGGAACCAAGGCGGGGTTGACCCCAGGGGAGTTGCCCGCGCTGATCGAGGCCGCCCCGGGCCTTCCCGGCATCCGCCTGCGGGGGCTGATGGCCATCCCCCCGTGGACGGAGGACCCCGAGGAGAGCAGGCCGTATTTCAAACGGCTTCGGGAACTGTTCGACGAGTGCGCCCTACGGGGCGGGGCCGGACCGGGATGGACGGAGCTTTCGATGGGAATGTCGAACGATTTCGAGACGGCGATCGAGGAGGGCGCGACGATGATCCGCGTCGGCACGGCCATCTTCGGGAGCCGGGCAAGGAGAGAGGCATGAAGGGACTGGGATTCGTCGGAGCGGGGAACATGGGGGAGGCGATGATCCGGGGGATCCTTGCGGCGAAGCTCGTCCCTCCCCGCGAGGTGGTCGTCCTGGACGTCCGGCCCGGACGCGGGAGGGAGCTCAGCAAGCGTTTCGGCGTCGCGACCGCGCGGGGGATGGCGGACCTCTTCCGGAAGTGCGACACGATCGTCTTCGCGGTCAAGCCGCAAGGTGTGGGGGAGGTGCTCCGCCAGGTCCGGGCGGGCGACGTTAAGGGAAAGCTCTTTGTCACGATCGCCGCGGGGGTGCCGACCCAGGTTTCCTCTCCGCTCTGGGGGAAGGCGCACGCGTGGTCCGCGCGATGCCGAATACCCCGGCCCAGGTGGGCATGGGGAGCACCGGCCTCTTCTTCGCCCGAGGAGTTTCGCGGGAACAGAAGGAGTGGGCCCGGAAGATCTTCTCCTCCTTCGGGGAGGTGGCGGAGTTCCCCCGCGAGGAACTGCTCGACGTTGTCACGGCGCTCTCCGGATCCGGCCCCGCGTACGCGTTCCTTTTCATCGAGGCGCTCGCCGACGGGGCGGTTCGCGCCGGCATGGGGCGGGAGGAGGCGGTCCGGCTTGCCGCGGCCACCGTGGAGGGAGCAGCCCGCATGGTGCGGGAGTCCGGGAAGCACCCGGGGGAGCTGAAGGACATGGTCACCTCCCCCGGAGGGACGACGGCCGCGGGGATCGCGGCGCTCGAGATGGGTGCTTTCCGGGGGACGGTGCTGTCGGCGGTGTTCGCCGCCTGGCAGAGAAGCCGCGAACTGTCCGGGTAAGGAGACCACGATGTTCGTCGCGAAGAACCTTTTTTTTGCCGTTGCGAGAATCCTGGACATCGCCCTGTCCGCCTACATGTGGATCCTCATCATCCGGGCGGTCCTTTCCTGGGTGAACCCCGACCCGTACAACCCCATTGTCCGGGGTCTCTACTCCATCACGGAGCCGGTCCTCTCCTGGCTTCGACGGCGGTTCCCGCTGATGGCGGGCAGCATCGACTTCTCTCCCATGGTGGCGATTCTCGCCATCCTGTTCCTCCAGTACTTCGTCGTGAGGACTCTGTTCGACCTGGCGATGAGGATGTCGTGAGCGGGAAGGCCGCGACGGTTACGGTCCACGTGCTGCCCCGCGCCTCGAGGGAAGGAGTGGCGGGCCTCTSCGGGAGGGCGATCCGCATCCGGCTCACCGCCCCGCCGCTTACGAACCGGGCGAACGAGGCCCTCGTCCGGTTCCTTGCTGGCGAGCTCGGCCTCTCCCGGGCCGACGTGGAGATCGTCACCGGGCTCCGGGGGCGCAGGAAAGTCGTCCGCGTCGCCGGAATGTCGCGAGCGAGCCTCTTCCGCCGTCTCGGCCTAGAGGAGCCCCCGGATTAGTCCCCCGTCGACCTGGATCGTTGCCCCGGTGATGTAGGACGACCTCTCCGAGGCGAGGAACGTGACGAGCGCAGCCACCTCTTCGGGGGTACCGAACCTCCCCGCCGGGATCTCGGCGATCCCCGCCGCCATCGCCTCCTCCACGGACACCTGGCTTTCCGCGGCCCGCTTCTCGATCAGGGACCGGAGACGTTCCGTCAGCACGTACCCCGGGCAGATGTTGTTCACGGTCACGTTGTTCTCGGCGACTTCCCGGGAGAGTGTCTTGGCCATGGCGACCACCGCGCTGCGGATCGCGTTGGACTGGATCAGGTTGTCGATCGGCTGCTTGACGGAAAACGAGGTGAGGTTGACGATGCGGCCGAACTTCTGGGCGGTCATCCAGGGGAGGGTTTTCCTGATGCACCGGATCGCGCTTAAGAAATTCAGGTGGAAACTTCTCACCCAGTCCTCGTCCGACGCCCCGAGAAACCCGGATGGGTGCGGTCCGCCGACATTGTTTACCAAAATGTGCAGCGTGCCGAACTCGGAGCCGATCCGGGCAAAGAGCGCGTCGATCTCCTCGTTCCGTGTCAAATCCGCCCGGACGGGAAGAACCGGGTTCCCCGTCTTGGCCGCGATCTCCTCCGCCGCCCGGGAGAGCGTCTCCTCGTTGCGGGCGCAGACCGCCACGCGGGCCCCCTCGGCGGACAGGGCCTCGGCGCACGCCCGCCCGATCCCCCTGCTTCCCGCGCACACAAGCGCCGCTTTTCCCCGTATCCCGAAATCCATCGGGCACCCCCCAACGTGAAATGGGGTACGATCCCCGAAAACGGCGGAGCTACTCCACCCGGTGCACCCACCCGTACCGGTCGAAGATCTCTCCGTACTGAATCCCGCTGATCTCGGCGAAAAGCTTCCGGGAGACATCCCCGGGAGCCCCCCCGTTGACCACGAGCTCATCTCCCCGGTAGCGAAGAGCCCCGACGGGCGATATCACGGCGGCGGTCCCGGTCCCGAAGACCTCGCGCAGGGCCCCGTCCGCGGCCGCCCGCCGCAGTTCCTGCATTCCGATCCGGCGCTCGGAGACGTTCATCCCCCAGTCGCGCGTGATCGTAAGGACGGAGTCGCGGGTCACCCCCGGCAGAATCGAGCCCGACAGGGGAGGGGTGACGATCCCGTCCCCGATCACGAAGAAGATGTTCATCGTTCCGACCTCCTCCACTTCCTCGCGTCCGTCGGCGGAAAGCCAGAGCACCTGGTCGTACCCGCTCTCTTTGGCGTTCTTGGCCGCCAGGAGGCTGGCGGCGTAATTGGCCCCGGCCTTCGCCTCGCCCAGGCCCCCCTTCGCCGCCCGCACGTACGTTTCCTCCACCAGGATGCGGACCGGCTCGAGCCCCCGCGCGTAATAGCTCCCGACGGGGCCGGTGATGATAAAGAAGAGATACTCCGCGGAAGGCCTGACGCCCAGGCCGGGCTCGGTGGCGATCATCGTCGGGCGGATGTACAGCGACGTCCCGCGCGAGCCGGGGATCCATCCCCGGTCCACGCGAAGAAGGGCGGTGACCGCCGCGAGTGCTTCTTTCACGGGGATCTGCGGCATGCAGAGCCGCCTCGCCGACAGGTTCATCCGCTCGAAGTTTTTCTCCGGGCGGAAGAGGCACACGGTGCCTCCCGCCCCCCGGTAGCCTTTGAGCCCTTCGAAGATCTCCTGCCCGTAATGGAGGACCATGGCCGCCGGGTCGAGGGACAGAGGCCGGTAGGGGACGATCCGCGCGTCGTGCCATCCCGTCCCTTCCCGGTACCGCATGAGGAACATGTGGTCGGAGAAGAACTTCCCGAAGCCTAACGAGGACTCGTCCCCGGGTTTTTGCCTCCTTTGCTCAGGCGTCGCGAGCGTGATGGCGATGTCCATTCCAAGCCCTTCCGTGTGGGGCACGCAGGGGAATATAATGCCAGGAGTAAATGTATATCCCAATACGCATCGGGGGGGAAGAGCCGGGACGATGGTCACGCGCACGGTTCCGGTGCCCCGGAACCGCCCTGAGTGCAGGAAAAGGAAACGATCATGGGGGAGCCGATACGGATCCTCATAAGCTCCTGCCTGCTGGGGGAGAAGGTCCGCTACGACGGGGGGCACAAGCGGGAAGGGTTCCTGGTGGAGACGCTGGGGAGGTTCGTGGAGTGGGTTCCCGTGTGTCCCGAGGTCGACTGCGGCCTGCCCACCCCCCGGGAGGCGATGCGGCTCGTCGGAAATCCCGCCGCGCCCCGGCTGGTTACGAGCAAGGGCGGGATCGACCACACGGAGCGGATGCTCGGGTGGTCCAGAAGGAAGCTCAAGGAGCTGGAAACCCTGGGGCTATGCGGCTACATCTGCAAGAAAGATTCTCCGAGTTCGGGGATGGAGCGGGTCAAGGTGTACGGGGATACCGGGGCGCCCGCGAAGGTGGGCGCCGGGGTGTTCACCCGGGCGTTCATGGAGCACTTCCCGCTGGTCCCCGTGGAGGAGGAGGGTCGCATGAACGACCCCGTCCTGAGGGAGATGTTTATCGAGAAGGTGTTCATCCTGCGCCGGTTCCGCGATCTCCTCGCGGTGGGAAAGACGCGCGGGGGGCTCGTGGCGTTCCACACCGATCACAAGCTGCTCCTCTTGTCGCACGGCAGGAAGTGCTACGCGGAGATGGGCCGGCTCGTGGCCGGCGCAAAGGGACTTTCCCTTTCCGCCCTGTACGACCGGTACCAGCACCTTCTCATGGAGGCCCTGTCCGCCCGCCCCACGGAGAAGAAATGCGCCGACGTATTGCTCCACATGACGGGGCACTTCAGGAAGGTGCTGACGGCGGATGAAAAACAGGAACTCCTCGAGGTCATCTCCCGGTACCGGCAGAAGCTGATCCCGCTGATCGTCCCGGTGACCCTGATCGCCCATTATGTCCGCAAGTACAAGGTTTCCTACCTCGAGCGGCAGGTGTTCCTCAACCCCCATCCCGTCGAGTTGATGCTCCGCAACCACGTGTAGCGAACCGCGTGCGAGGCCCCAGGTCCGTTGGAAGGGCGACCGTGAGCGGAGCTCATTTCCCGCCCGTTGGCGGGAAGGCCCCGGGACCGGCATCGCCTCCGGGAAATCACCCGGTGCAGGGGGTCACCGCGCTGGTCCGAGGAAGATGTCCCCGTAGTGCGCCACCGCCTCGCCGCCCGTGTTGTCCGTGTCGGTCATGAGGGCCACGGCGCCGATGGAGGGCGGGTCCTCCCCGAAGAGCGCCCGGTAGTCCTCGTACACGTTGCGTTCCTCGGTGATCCACGTCGCCGCCTTTCCGTCTCCCGATTCGACGGCGACCATCATCGCGTTCGCGGTGTAGGCGTTGGGGAGGGTTTCCCCTTTTGGGAGCGTGTTCGCCCAAATGTAATTGATCGCCCTTGTCCTCCAGAAGAGCGTCCTCGGGAAAACGAGGTACACCCGGGCGGCGTAGTCGTCCCCTTCCTTTGTCCTCTCGTTCCCGTTGGGGATCGTTCCCCGGATCTTCCACGACCAGCGCAGGACCGGGTACTTCCGCGGGTCGAGGGTTACCTCCTTGTACAGCCCGGACGCCGTCCCGCGGCTGTGCGCCTTCAAGACGAGCCGGTCTCCGTCGGACACCAGGGTGTACGAGGTCTCTCCCTTAAAGACCTTTGGAGTCCACCCGGTAAGTTCCCCGGCACTGAAGTTCCCGAAGACGAGGTCCGCGGAGAAAACCGGCGGGGCGGGAAACAGAAGCGCGATCGCCAATACAGCGATAACGGTTATCCGCCGGCGCGGATTTTTCCTCTGGGCCATCCCGGAACCGGGAATCGACTTTGTCTCCGGTATCAACCCTGCATTCCCCCGTCCCACAATGATCTCCCCGGCAGGGGGACGAGCGTTCATTGTACCCAATAAAAAAGCCGGCGTTCACGGGCTCAACCATTTCTGGTGCCCGTGGAGGGAGCGAACCCTTGCGATCTTGGGAAAAAGGGGAAAGTTCTCCTTGATCCTCCTTGAGAAATGTTGTATACAGTATACAAGTATCCCATCGTGAACCATCCATCTGCCCGCCGAGCGCAAGGCTGTCCGATGGACGCCAAATTACCGCTTGCCCCTACCGAATCCCCATCGGGGGCTCCTGCTGATCCGGGGGCCGGAATCGTCCTTCTTCCTGTCGTTCGCATCCCTCGGGAGGGCTTTCCGGTCGCCGATTCGGCGGAAGAAGTGCGGAGGATTCTGGAAACCGTCGATCAATCTCACTCCTTCGGCAAGGGTCAGGAGGGATCAAGATGAGGATCAATCAGGTACGCGAGATCGCCCCGTCGGTGGATATGTTCCGGGACGGGGTTCTCGGAATCCGGCTCCCCAGGACCGAAGAGGCCAGGCAAAAGACAAAGAAGGTGACCATCGAATAGGGAGGGAACGATGAAAAAGCGGCTGAGTTGCAGGGCGTTGGGGATGAATTGCAACTTCGAGGTCCACGACGAGTCCGAGGAAGAGATCGCGAAGGTCATCAGAGATCACGTAAAAAGGGTCCACAAGCTGGATTTCACGGATGCCCTGAGCCAGAAAGCGAGGGACCTCATCCGCTTCGTGGAGGCATGACGGTTCCTTTCTCCGGGAGGTGCCGGTCCAGGGGGGCCATCCCCCCGTCCTTCCTTCGAGGTGCCCCCGTTGATTGCGTCCCCTGAAAACGGCCTCCCCGTCCGCCGTCCGGCGGGAGAGGCCGCTTCCTTGAATTCGGTGGTACACTGCGGGACACAAAGGAGACTCCCCCGTGAACGGGCTTCTGTGCAAGTCATGCGGGACAATGTACCCGATGAACGACCCGAGGTGGCGGTGCGACTGCGGGGGTCTCCTTACCGTCTGCTTCCGGGCCCGCTTCGACAGGGAGAAGATCGTCAGGCGGAAGCCGACGATGTGGCGGTACCGGGAGGCGCTGCCGATCGATGACGACGACCACGTTGTGTCCTTCGAGGAGGGGATGACGCCGATGATCCCGGTCGACCTCGGGGCGGGGAGCCTGCTTCTCAAGCTCGAGCAGCTCTTCCCGACGGGGTCGTACAAGGACCGCGGAGCGGCGGTGCTGATCAGCAAGGCGAAGGAAATGGGAATCGCCAGGGTCGTCGAGGACTCCTCGGGGAATGCCGGTTGCGCGATCGCCGCCTATGCGGCGAAGGCAGGCATCGAATGCGAGATCCTCGTCCCCGAAAGCACCTCGCCGGGGAAGCTGGCCCAGATCCTTCTTTACGGCGCCGCTTTGCGCCGGATCCCCGGAAGCCGGGAAAATACAGCGAACGCGGCTCTTGCGGCAGCGGAGACGACCTACTATGCGAGCCACTCCTGGAACCCCTTCTTCTTCCAGGGGACGAAGACGTTCGCCTACGAGGTCTGGGAGCAGCTGGGCTTTCGTGCACCAGACGCACTCCTGCTTCCCACGGGAAACGGAACGCTCCTGATCGGCTCCTGGATCGGGTTCCGGGAGCTGAAGGAGAACGGGCTGGTCGACATAATGCCCCGGCACATCGCCGTGCAGGCGGAGAACTGTGCCCCCCTCCTCGCCATGTTCCGGAACGGCCTCGACTCGGTCCCTGTGATCGCAACCCGGGAGACGATCGCCGAGGGAGTCGCCATCGCCAACCCGGTCCGCGGGAAGGAGATCGTCGACATCGTCCGGGAGACGGGGGGCGAGGTTCTTGCGGTGTCCGACGCGGAGGTGGAGAAGGCGCTGATCCTTCTGGGCGGCAAAGGGCTCTACGTGGAACCGACCTCCGCCCTGCCGGTAGCGGCCTTCCTCAAGTACCCCGGCGTGAGGTTTGGCGACGTCGTGGCCCCGCTCACGGGCCACGGCCTCAAGGCGAATGAAAAGATGCTGGAGATCGCATCGAAAGGAAGGAAAAAGCGACGGAAGGAAGGGCGGACGACTGCATGAGGATACGGAAGATGTCCGTGTTTTCGATGGATCCCGAGATCGATGCGGCGCCTGCCCCCCATCCGTAGACCGGTATTTCGCTCGCGGTATGCCCCGTGGTGCCCCATGTGACGGTGGGCACAATCCCCATCCCGTTGTTCGCAAGGACCTGCAATCCCCCCGCCTCGTGATCCGCGGTGACGATGATCAAGACATCGGACCGGTTCCTGCCCCATTCGACGGCCTTGGCGACCGCCCGGGAGAACTCGATCGTCTCCCGGATGGTCCGCTCGATGTCATTTGCGTGGCATGCGTGGTCGATGCGCCCCCCCTCGACCATGAGGAAGAAACCGTCGGGGTCATTGTCCAGGATATGAAGCGCCGCAAGCGTCATCTCCGATAGGTGCGGTAGCCCCCCCAGCCCGTCGAGTTCGTAGGGCATGTGGTCCCCGCCGAACTGTCCCGAGACCATCGATTCTGTTTCCGTGTCGAGGGCTTGCAGCCCTGCCCGGTCTGCCACGACCGTGTATCCGGCCGCTGCGGCAGCGGGTTTCGTTACGTACTTGGCCCCTCCAAACAGCACATTGGGCCGCGCATCGCGTAGATAGTCACCGGCGATGTTTACGTAGTTGTTTCGGTCCGGTTCGTGGGCGCCAAAGGCGGCCGCCGTGGCGTGGGTAACGAATGTGGTGGTCACCAGCCCGGTGCTTTTCCCTTCCGCCTTGAGGAGCTCCAGGACGGTTACCGACGGATTTCCGTTCCCGGGGATGGACATGCTGATCACCCCGTTGCTGACCTTGTTCCCCGTGGCCATGGCGGTCGCCGAGGCGGCCGAGTCGGTCACGCCTCCTTCCGCGTTAAGGGGCTTTGTGGAACCTCGGTAGGGGAAGGCTTCGAAGGACAAGGTTCCGGCCGCCCCGCCCTCATACATCCCCGCCGCCTTGACCTGTTCGAATCCCATGCCGTCCCCAATGAACAGGATGATGTTTTTCGCCGTCCCGGTCGGTGCGGGGTGAGAAGCGGGGGTAACCCCCTCCTGGGAGCAAGAAAAAGGAGCGAGAACGAGCAGGAAAAAGGCGATTGCGAGGGTTTGGACGAATTCGACATGAGACCTACCGGGCATTCTGCACCACTTCGATCTGGCTACGGCCATTATCGCGATGCCGGGGGGAGCAAGCAAGGTACAAGGGTGAAACATTGTTCGTAAATAAAAGCATCATCGGGGGCGTTGGGTCGGTTGCGACATCACGATTGGTCCAAAAAGATTACCTCTTGACCCCTATTTATTTTGTTGCTATTGTAACCCTGTTTTTCATTTAGATTGTCACCACGGAAAGTGCAAATTGAATAGTTGTTGTTCCAGAATTTGGAAGTTGACCGATTTCATGCTATAGGGAAAAGCCTAACTAAATAAAAAATCAGGGCAGAAAAAATGCTCATCCAACGTCTCCACTGAATGACCCGTTGATTTGGGAGATTCGGGAATGAACGTCGATTGCAATAACTGCCGGGCGCGTTACCGTATGGACGAAGCGATGTTCAAGGGATCCAAGGGGATACAGGTCCGCTGCCGCAGTTGCGGGAATTCCATGATCGTTTTGAATCCCGGGGTAATTATCACCGAGATGTATGTGTTGAACCAGGTGACTGCCTCACGGGATCGATCCGACAAACGGAGAACCGCCCCTGCCGTTTCCCTCGCCAGGAGAGAACACTCTCCCTCGCCGGAAGTGGGACAGGCAACCCCTGTCGAGGAACAGGTTCGGATATCCAAGGAAAACCGAACCCCCGAACCAATGAAGAATGGCAGTATGACGCTGGCGAAAGGGACAGGAAAACTCGTTGATTTCGACCGCGGCAAGGTTGAATGTCAAGTGTGCAAGGATGTATGGTATCCCTCTACTCGACCGGATGGTTGGTTTTACCAGAACGCGTTTCAATGTTCTTTCGGTTGCGCGGAATCGGAATCGACCGCAAAGAACGTAATCAGGATACCGGGGGACAGGATAAACTTCCTGGGAAAAGGGTTCCGGCTTATTACCGGGTCCAGTGATGCTTGACACCGTCCCGTGCCACCGGTAAATCCATCTTCCCCTTCGTAGACACTCCTTTTTCCGAAACCTTTCAGGGAGGGAATGCTCGTTGAAAAGGGAGAAGGCATCGACAGCTCCATCCTGGTGATGTAGGGGAAAACGATGGAAACCCCCGGCATGCTGATTTCCTGGATGGTTGAGGCGATTACCGACCTATCTGCATCCCTGTTCGATCCGAACTATGGGGGGGTACTCTTTGCGGTTTTTGTCTTGGTGATTTTGTACTCGATGGTTTCATCGATCAACCGCCTGAAGAGACAAATCGCGTCTGCTTCCTCGGAGTTGTCCGCAATCCGATCGACCCTCAAGAAAATCGAATCGTCCCTTGGAAGAATCGAAGCGAAGCGCCCCCCGGGCGATAGGGAGGAAAAAGACATACGGGACATTCGGTTCGAGTAGATCATGACCGGGCCGCGTGAACCATCACACCATTTTGGATCGATCCCCCTGACTTGATAACCATACGATAGATTCGGAAATTCCCTTCGATGGAAGAATTGCATACCATCGAACCCACTCTCTCCTCAGGATATACCCGAGTGCCTTTCCAGCGTCATCGCAGATGTTCTTGTCCGGTGGCCAAGCACCATCCGGACCGGCGACAAACACGCGGGAAACGGGTATGGAAATCCCGATGACCCAATAGCCGCCATGGAAACCGGTTACCAATTCATATCCGGAAATTTTTACAGGCACCCTCTGCAACCTGGAAAACAATTCATCCATCGTGCTTGGGGCATCATGTTCCCAGTGAAACAGGAAATCTATCGTGCCGCGTTCAAATTCCTCCCAGTCTTTGAGTTTGGACTCATCTTCTTCTTTCCAGCCTTGCTGGTACAGGGTAAACATGCCCCTCTGCCGGCCATCCGTCGGCGGTCCGAGGATGATGTTCAGGCAGGGTTCGAGAGCGGCTTTGGGCATTTTCCTGGATAGTTCATCATCATTCCGTACCCCATCCCCCCCCCACAGGACGATTTCAGGGGAGTAGAGGGTATTCGGAGAGGTGGAGGCATCATTTTTGTCGATTATTGTTTTCCCCTGGAGTGGATTGAGCCTTATATACCGTCACACGTCCCTCCTGGAAAAAAAGGGCGGAGCCGGAAGTCTGAGGGCTAATTTAGTTGTTTTACGGAAAGAATGACCCTTATAATCAGTACTTACCCCCATACCCGGGGCATGTCAATGGAAATATCCTTTCCCCCAATCCTTGGCCGGTCGTCGAACCTTCGGCGGTTTCTCTCCTACGCAAAACCGTACCGCAGGACCCTGGTCCTGGCGACCTGCCTCGGCATCCTGAAGTACAACCTGCCCGTTCTCTTCCCCCTCATCCTCAAGGACGTTGTCGACCGGCTGCTGAGCGGCCGGGAGAACCAGCTCGGTTTCAGCTTCGACCAGCTCATGGCCTTCTCCGTCCTGCTGTTCGTGGTCTACGCGGTCATCACCTATTTTCGCTCATACGTTGCCGATCGCCTTTCGCAGAACATCCTCCTCGATGTGCGGGCCGACCTCTTCCGGCATCTTCAGACGCTCTCCATGGATTTTTTCCAGCAACAGAAAACCGGCGCCATCGCCTCGCGCCTGATCACCGACGCAGCTCTCTCCCAGAAATTCATAAGCCTGGCCGGAACGAACGTGTTCATGGATCTTACCAGTCTCCTTGCCATCAGCGTGGTGGTGATGGCTATAAACTGGAAGCTTGCCTTGGTCGCCTTCGCCACTTTGCCTCTCTATGTCGTCCTGCACAAGAGGCTGGGGCACCGCATGCGCCAGAATTCCCGGGAGGCGCGCCGCCGCATGGAGCAGGTAGAGGGCGGATTGCACGAAACAATCACCGGCATCGCCGACATCAAAAGCTTTACCCGCGAGCGGGAAGAGACCCTGCGCTTCCGGCAAGCCTGCCGGCACTACCTGGAGAGTGCGTTTTCCAACATCCGAACCCAGACCCTGTCGTTGGGGACGACCGCTCTTCTCACCCGCGTTCCGCCGGTGCTGGTGTTGTGGGCAGGTGGCCACCTTGTCCTGCGGGAGGAGCTGACGATCGGCGCCCTGATGGCGTTCTATGCTTACCTGGAAATGATCTACAACCCCCTCAACCGTCTGAGCGACATGAACATTCAGCTCTCCGATTCCCTGGCGGCCATCGACCGCCTGTTCGAGTTCTTCGACCGGGAGCCGGAAGTGAGGCCGAGGAGGGACGTTCCCATGCTGCGGGTGCCGCGGGGAAAGATCCTATACCGGGAGATCACCTTCGGCTACAGGCCCAAACTGCCGGTGCTGAAGGATATCGATCTGGACATCGCCCCCGGTCACCGCGTGGCCTTGGTAGGAAAAAGCGGCGCCGGGAAGAGCACCTTGGTGAAACTCCTCATCCGCTTCCACGCCCCATGGCAGGGGCGGATCACCATTGACGGGCAGGATATTGCAGGGGTGGACCTCCATTCGCTGCGCTCCCAGGTCGCGCTCGTGCAGCAGGACCTGGTGTTGTTCAGCGGCAGCATCGAGGACAACATCCTCGTGGGCAAGTCCGGCGCCGGCCGCAGGGAGGTCATGGAAGCTGCCGAACGGGCCAATGCCATATCCTTCATTGCCGAGTTCCCCGAAGGGTTTCAGACCGAAATCGGCGAGCGGGGAGTAAAGCTCTCGGGGGGTCAGAAGCAGCGGATCGCCATCGCCCGAGCGTTTTTAAAAAACGCGCCCATCCTGATCCTGGACGAGTCGACCTCCAACCTGGATCAGCCCTCCGAGACGCTGGTATACGAGGCCCTGGAGCGCCTGATGGCGGGCCGGACCACCCTCATCATCGCCCACCGCCCATCCACCGTCGCCCGCGCCGACCGGATCATTGTCATGGATCACGGCCGGGTTGCCGAACAGGGCACCCACCGGGAGCTGAGTCTACACCCAGGGGGGGTCTATGCCGGGCTGTACGGCAAACTCTCCGAAACAGTGCACACCTCCCGTCCAAACGGTCGATAAAAGAAATACGCTTTCCCGCCCCCTCCATCGGGGCCTCTTGCCTGTCGAATGCCTGAAGTAGCCATCGGGGGATTCAAGGAATTGGATCCCTATCCGGAGGGGGTCTTTGCGGATTTCAAGCCGTCCTGGGGCCGGTAGCCAAGCACCCGCTTGCTTTCCCCGAGGTCCCAGACCATCCCCTCATTTTCCGACAGGGCGAAATACACCCCGAAGTCCGCATGCTTCGCTTCGATCGAGTTCACGAATATCCTGACCAGGTCGCCGTTGCTCAGCCACTTCCTTCTTTGCCAGGGAGCCGCCTCGGCTCCGGGACCCTTGTCGCCCCTGGGAACCCAGCCGATCCGCAGGCACACCACGGAGTAGGAATGCCTCTCCCCGTAATGTCTGCAGATCCGTTCCCCGATCAGTTTGCTGATTCCGTAATCGTTGGTCGGGAGGGGTTCCATATCCACCGTAATGCGACTCAGGCCTGAATCCCGATACCCTTCCATGGTCTGGCAGGAACTGGCGTAAACAAGACGCCGAGCCTGTTTTTCCGCGCAGGCGGCACATACGTTCATAACGGCATCGATGTTGTCGGGGACCAGATCCGACCACCGCGCATTGGTGTACGGGTTCGCCGCGAGGTGGATCACCGTGTCCACCTGATCGAAGTGGCGGACCCACCGTGGGTCGTACGCCCGGAAATCCGCGTGCCGTATCTCCCCGGTGCTTCCCGTCTTCCGGTCGAGCAGGACGAGTTCGTATTGCCCCGCGAGGTCCTTACACAACCTTGTGCCGATGTTGCCGCTCGCGCCGGTGACGACAATTTTTCTTTTGCTCATGGGCTGTACCCGTTGTTGCCGATTCCCCTTTCCCCTTCGACCTCTTTCCGTCGCAGAGTGGCCTTCCTTTCCTTGCGCAGGTTCTTGCCGCTGCCAGTTTTCATCATAGGAAATACGACCCGGTGGGGGAAGAGGAACAGGACGATGGACGACTCAAGGGGACATGTGACCATTTCGGAGGGGAAGGAAGGAAAGACGAGGGGCGGCCGGCGCCTGAACTACGCGAAGGTTTGGGTTGCAGTCAGGGATTGTCCTGCATTCGCTGCTGCGTCTTCCTGGTTGAAGGCAAAAATTATAGGAAAATTGATTTCGTGGGGGCCGGCTCCAAAATGGATGGGCGGCTCTTCTCTGGAGCCGCCCATAGGGGTGGCAGTGAAGTGGGCCTTCTATGATGTTCGGTACCCTGGAATCGCCATCCACCCAAGCGTCGTTTGGTTCGTTGGATTGAAATTCCAGCGAAACACCATCCAGTAACCCACTCACCCAACGCGGCCACCGGAGAATACGTAAAGCAATGAGAATGCCATTGTACGGGACATGGGTAAAATCATTATCTGATTGAAAATGCAATGATATTTTATAAAACATCCCGGAGGCAAGATAGGCAAAGAGAACAATTTCCTTTTTATTGCATGCTTTTTCTTTCTTTCACTGTTCGAATTCCATACCTTCCGCACCCTATCCGCTCCGTGTAGGGGGGGGAGGAAGTGAGGACGGTCAGTCAATACTGTTATTCTATTAAAATATGTTCCCTTATTTTTATATTGATATTGCCAGAACATAGTTATAAATTTCTTCTTGCTTCCCTGAAAACAGGACCGGATTGAAGACGCTTCATCGTCCGTCATGAAAGGAATACCATCATACAGGTGCGGGCCTTTTTTTATCGCACCTTGACTCCCATCTATCTCACCTCCTTTCCGGCTGGGTTTATTCCTTGTCCTTCAGAAAAATAAATAAACCAGAGCAAATGCCCACGACGATGGCCCATTGCACCATTAGGCGAGAGGTATCTATATGGGGCGCCCCTTCGACGCCATACGGTTTGTACGTTGGTGGTGAAAAAATAAAAGCATAAGGCCCAGGTCTATTTACAACAACACTTCCTTCGAAACTGAAATACCACGGAGGTAAAAGGCCCATAGCTGCGATTATGAAAAGTCCCACCAACAATATGTATTTCTGCTTTTTATTCATGATCTACATCCCCATCCCTCACGCCCCTTTTCAGGCTTGCGTTCTCGGACCTTGACTTCCAATATTTTCCCTCCTTCTTCGGCTTCCACTCCCGTGCCAACCGTTGCGCCTCAGCGATCTGGGCGGGGGTCATCAGGGAGTTGACGATATCTCTATAATGGACAGCATCATACAGGTTCTCTCTTACTGACGCAGGGTACTGTGAAGCCGCAAGATTGAGCTACATGTGCGCCAGAACATAGTCCCGCGATACACCTTGGCCTTGGTAATACATAATGCCGAGGTTCACCTGAGAATCGGCCATTCCCTGCCCGGCGGCCCTTCGGTACCACTTTCGCCGCCTCGGCGTAGTTCTGCGGTACGCCCTGACCTTGGTAGTACATGAGGCCGAGGTTATGCTGGGCTTCGGGGATTCCGTGCTCAGCAGACATTCGGTACCACTTCAATGCCTTGGTGTAATCCTGCGGGACGCCTCGGCCGTAATCGTACATGACGCCGAGGTTGTGTTGGGCCTTGGCGTCCCCTTTTTCGGCCAATGGCTTCATCAATCTAAATGCTGTTGCATAGTCGCCCCGCTCATAGGCGGCAGTAGCATCCTCGAATTGTCCCCCGAACGCTGAAACAGTCATTGATATAGAGAACATGAGGATGAGAAAACCGAACGTCAGATAGCGATCCATCCCTTTGCGCTCCCGCACCTTGACGCCCATTTATCTCACCTCCTTTCGCGTTTACCTGTACCGGAATACTATTGCCGTGATAAGTAGGCCAATACCTATCAATGTTGCAAGCATATTTAATGCAGACAACCAATTTGGTATTTTTCTCGAGTCGCCGTATCCCTTTCGCTGCAGATAGTTTTGCATTATGCCGTGGCTCCCGAACGCAACGATTCCGGTGATTACAGCAGACCAAAACAAAACATGATGACCTTTGTCATAAAACAAGATCGCCGCAATTACACATATACCTGTATTTTCCCAGACTCCCATCTTTCACGTCCCTTTTCCCTTTCGCCGCTTCCCCTTCGGTTCCTTCTCGGCGAGATAGGCGTTGATCTGCCCTCGGAGCCAGTCGATAAACGTCAGGTGATCCTCCAATAAACTTGATTGCCTTCTTCATCGCATCCCCGGTTGGAGGTTCACGGGATGAAGAACTGTCGATGGGTGGGTATGGTTAAAGGAAGATTATGGATGAAATGTGTCTTTCAGCGAGGAAGGTTGCAAGGGATCGTTACCGTGGAGGATACCTGAACTCCCACGGCGATACCGGATTCTTCTCTTGCCACAGGCCGACCTTCTTCGCCTTCGCTTCCTGCTCTGCGAACTCCTCCGGGAACGTCAGTTCGACCTTCATCGTTGACTCCTCCTTGCGGAACGTCTTCGTATGGACGTTAGAGAGTTCTTGATATATTACGGTGTGAATGGTCACGGAGAGGTGAAGTGATGACGAAGGCACCGCTCACGGCAGCCCAGGTTGCGAAGAGATTCCAGGTGTCTAAGTCCCACGTATACATCATGGCGAAGAAGGGAAAACTGCCATCCGTGCAGTTCGGGCGTGTCATCCGGTTCGACGGGGAGGAGATCGTTGCATTCATCCGGGCGCACAAGACGTTCACCACGGGCGAGAGTTCAAGACATGGATGAGCAAGAAATTCGCCCCCGTCACATAACCGCTACAAGCGACGGGTATTTATCTCTTCCCCTTGCGAATGCCTATCTCTGGCGGTCACGCAGAGGGTTGAGGGGGCGGCAATCTCAAATTGTCTACTATCGACCGGATGGACGACAAATCATATTCAAGTCAGGCTTTGACGCCTATATGGAAAGGTTTCGTGCCGATGCCATAGACCTTGACGCACTGGTGGAGAAGGTTCTCGGTCCACGAAGGAGGAATCAATCAAGGCACGGTCATGGAGGATACAAATCATCCGACAAGAAAAAGTCGATGAAGAAGGAGAAGTCCCGTTAGTCTATTATTGTGAAAATACTTCTTCCGAGTAAAATATTCCGGCCCCGCCTACCCGCTTCACGGTTCCAAGTCGTGATGAGATTCTGCCGCCAGCAATTGTATCGCGTGAGTTTTTAATGCGGCATCATTCATGGCGATGGGCGGAGTCAGTCTGCTGGCGATAGGGACGATCCTTGGTCACAAAACGGCCAGCATGACCAAACGCTACAGCCATCTTTCGCCGGGGCATTTGCAGGGCGCGGTCGCGGTAATCGACCGTGCAATCAATCAGACAAGCAGTCTACTGGCACAGTTTAGTGGCACAGTCGACCAAAACGACCCTTCCGCGAATACTATGGGGCACGTAACTGCCTGAAAAATAATGGTGCCGGAGGAGGGGGTCGAACCCTCACGGCCTTGCGGCCACGGGATTTTGAGTCCCGCGCGTCTGCCAGTTCCACCACTCCGGCGCAGATGGCAAAAATTGTGCATTTCATTTAT
>LDXO01000021.1 GCA_001443455.1 Deltaproteobacteria bacterium CSP1-8
GACATCTGCGCGCCTTGGTGCGGGGCGTCATGGCCGGCTTCCGCATCCTCGGAGGGGGGTCCTCGCTCCATCGCTCGACTCGCGATGAACCCGCGAGTCTGCGCTTGACCTCCCTCCCGGAAAGTTCCGCTCGGACCCCCCGTCCTTCGGCTGCTCACCCGGCAACCGGAGGACCCGGGGCGTAGCGGGGGGTTCCGCAAGGCGGCCTGTGGAGCGAGGAGGAAATTGGGTCGAGCGGAACCGGCAGCGAGCGGGCGAAGATCGCGAGCGTAGCCGAGCGGAAGCCCCCCGCGAGCCAGGGTCCTTTCGCCGCAGGCAACGGCTGCCGTGGGATGCGCGCTTGCCCGGCGTTAAGGAGGACCGATGAAGAAGTTCGACGAGCAGTTCTACAAGGACCGGGTCAACACGTTCCCCTTCGTGAAGCTGATGGGGATGAAGCTTTTGTCGTCGGGCGGAGGGAAAAGCGTGATGCGGTGCCGGATCCGCCCGTTGCTCAGGAACACCGCGGGGACCCTGCACGGCGGGGTGATGGGGGCCCTCGTGGACATGTCGGTCGCGACCGCGCTTCGAAGCGTGATGGACCTTTCCTGCTGGATGACCACCGTGGAGTACAAGGTGAACTTCCTCAAGCCCGTCTCGGAAGGGATAGTCACCGCCTACGGGACGATCCTGCGCCTGGGGACGACGATCGCGGTAGGCGCAACCGAGATCCGGAACGACGAGGGAGAGGTCGTGGCGTTCGGCTCCGCGACCTACTACATTCTGAAAAAACCGGAGAGGAGAAACGTTCCTGCTATAATGAACGGATCTTCGGTCAGGGGGAGAAAACGGAAATGACGAGGGAAGGGCCGATCCGGCCGGAGATGTTCCTGGGGGATATCCTGCGCCGGTATCCCTCCGTGCGCGAAAAGGTGAAGGAGTTCTTCGGGGCGGAATGTCTCCAGTGCAAGTCGAACCGGTTGGAGACGATCCACTACACCTCGTGGCACAAGGGTCTCGACCCCAAGCAGGTCTGCCGGGAACTGAACTCTCTGCTGAAGGAAAAATAAGGACGGGTGCGAGGAGTCCGCAAGGCGCCCCCAGCCCCCTTCAGCGCAAGGCGTAGCGCCCTTCCTCGACGAACGCCTCTCCCCGGCCGATCATCCCCTCCAGGTGCTTTCCCAGCAAGGCCCACTCCCCGTAATCGAACCAGGGGCCCGGCCGACCCTCCCCGTAGACGATCCGTCTCGCCACGATTTCCTCCCGGGTCCGCGGCCGGTCAAGAAACTCCCGCAGCGACTCCTCCCGCCGGTCGATGACCGAGAGGTACGTCTCCACCTTCGCCTGGATGCTCCCCTCGTGTACGGGGGCCTCGTGGGAGACGACGTTCGTCCTCGCGCCGATCGCCGCGAGCATCGCAGCCGACCGGCGAAACTCCCCGATCCCTCCCGGCTTGTCGCCGTACCACGGTCCGAAGGCGGAGAGGTCGTAGTCCGCCAAAAAAAGGATCCCCTCGGAGGGGAAATGAAGGCACAGGTGCCCCGGCGTGTGGCCGGGGGCGACGATCATGACCGCCTCCGTTTTGCCGAACCGGAGACGCTCGCGGTCGGCGAAACGGCGGGCGACGTTGCGCGGCCGGAAGGGAAACTTGCAAGCGAAAAGGTCCCGGAAGAACGGTTCCTCATCGGTCCCCGCAACGCCGTACCGGTCGAGGAGAACGTCGAGCGACTCGAGGGCGGGGGCGTCCTCTTCCGACGCCCACACCTCCACCTCGGGGAACTGGTGAAGAAAGAGGAAATGGTCCTCGTGGTAGTGGGTCAAAAGGACCGCCATGAGCCCCTCTTCCGCCTTCAGGCGGCGGATTTCGCCCAGGTCCGACCCGCAGTCGACGAGAATGCCGCCCCCGTCGCGCAGGTACAGCGAGTGGGAATGCGGGTACCGGCCGCCTTTTTCGCCTTCGATCAGCAAGATCCGGTCGGAGAGACGCCGGATCACGGGCGTTGCCGGGGTTTCCCGGCAGGGGAGGCGGGAATCGGGGTATCATACAATGATTTCCATCCCCGGACGGCGGCGGCGTGAATGAGAAAAATCCTCCTGCTCCCTTTTTGCCTCTCGAAGGAAGAGATGGCCAAGGTCGGAAAGATGGCCGGGAAGAACGAGTACACCGTGATCGTGGCGAACTCCACGGCGAAGGCGCTGTCCGAGGTGCGTCGCCACGCCTCCCCGGGCAGCCGGGAGCCGGTCCGGATCGTGGGGGTCGTGTGCGAGGGGCGCGCAAAGAAGGTCTGGCTGGGGCTTGTTCTCCTCAAGATCCGCCAGTGGGGGAAAGGAACGCTCGGGCTCCGCACCAGGCGCATCGAGCTCGCCAGGGTGGCGATCGCGGGGGGGACCAAGGCCTTCTTCGGCCGGAGGAGCTGCCGCGTGGGGTTTAACGTGGCGGACATGGAGGGATTGCGGCGGGCTCTCGAGGGAGAGGACACGTTCATGCGCCTGTAGACGGCGGGTCTGTCGGCTCCGGGGCGAGCGGTTCATCCGGTTCCCCTGCGTCGGGAAACCGGGGCGGGCGGAACAGGTCTTCCCTGCCGCGGATCTCCCTCGCCGTCCGGCTTCGCAACAGGATCGCGCACAGGGCATAGACGAACAAAACGGCCGCTCCTCCCGCGGCGAGCCGGGTGAGTGCGCCCGGGAACGTCTCCCACGACGCCCACCGGAAAAACGCATCCAGGAAGTACCTTCCGCCAAACGCCGCGGCCACCCCGGCGACTGCCGTCTTGACGTATTCGCCGATCTCCCCGACCCCTTTCCTTCCCACCGTCCTCCCCATCAGGATCCCGAACAGGGCCACGGCGTACAGGGAGATGCCTATTGTGCTCGCGAGCGCCAGGCCCCTGACCCCCATCCGCTGGGTGAGCCAGTAGTAGACGGGAAGGGTGCAAAGCCACGCGCCGGTGCCGACCAGGGTGGGGGTCCACGTATCCTTCAGCGCGAAGAATCCCCGGGAGACGATCGTCTGGGCGCACCACATCGGGATCCCGACCGAGAAGAAGGCGAGCGCCGCCGCCGTATGCAGCGTATCCTCGATGGTGAACGCCCCCCGCTGGTAGACCACGAGAACGACCTCGCGGGAGAGCACGCTCGTCACCGCAGCCGCAGCGCATGACACGAGGAAGACCCAGCGCAGGGTGACCGACAGGGTCTCCCACATCGCCTCCCTCTCCCCCCGCGCGGCGAGGGCGGACAGGAACGGATAGGAGGCGACTCCGGAGGCCTGGCCGAAGATCCCGACCGGCACCTGCATGAGCCGCCGGGCGTTGTTGAGCCACGTGATGGCCCCGGCGAGGAGGAACGACCCGAAGATCCTCGTCATCCACTCGTCGACCACCACGAGCGAGAACCCGAGCATGATCGGGATCGACAGGCGGACGAACTCCTTCAGGCCCGGGTCGTGGAGGTCGAACCGGGGGAAAAACGCAAGGCCCGTGCGGCGGGCGCCGATCGCCTGGACGACGAAGTTCCCCACGAACGAGCCCGCCAGGACGCCCCAGGCGAATCCGGCCATCCCGATCGTCCTTCCCAGCAGCAGGCCCCCGAGGATGATCCCGGCGTTGTAGATGAGCGGGGCGGTCGCCGGAAGGAAAAACCGGTTCCGCGCGTACTGGACCGCCATAAGGAGGCCGCCGAGATAGAAGAACAGCTGCGCCGGGAGGACGATCCGGGTGAGCCGGGCGGCGAGGTGGACCTGGTCGGGGGGGAACCCCGGGGCGATCAAGGGAATCAGCCGCTCGGTGAGGAACTCGCCTACGATGACGAAGAAAAGCATCGCGATCCCCATGACCGTGGCGATCGAGGAGAACGACCGGTACCCGTCCTCCTCCCTGCCTTCCGCGAGGTAGCGGGCGAAGATCGGGATGAAGGTGATCGAGAGGGCACCCCCGGCCAGGAGGTAGTTCAGGAAGTCGGGGATGGTGAAGGCGGCGAAGTAGGCGTCCGTCTCCGGGGTCGCCCCGTGCCGGTAGGCGATCACCGCGTCCCGCGCGTACCCGAGGATCCGGCTCAGGAAAACCGACGCCATCATGACCGCCGCGGCGCGTCGTATCTGTCGCGAGGGCGAGTGGACCATCCTACTGACTATAATCGATGGGGGGGGAACGCTTCAGCAAAAAAGGAGAATTTGACCCCGGTCGCGGGGGCGATCGTGGTCACGACGCCGCAGGACCTCGCGTTCCCTAAAGCAAAGGGACGTTCTTACAACTTTTCAGAAAAGAAGAGGGACGTTCTTACAATTTTTTCTCCAAAGTTCATGAACGTCCCTTTACTTTTATCCCTCCATCGGCCGCGAGGGGTAGGAGAAGTACTCGTGGGTCTGGATGTTCGCCCAGAAATCCTCGAGGTCCTTCGTCAGGACGAGGAGATCGTGGCGAACGCCGATCTGGTCGCGCACGTGCCCGTGGAACACCGCTTCCTGCCGGAAGCCGAGCTTCTCGAAGACCTTCTTCGCACCCTGCTGCGTCTCCATCATCTCCGCGACGATCTTCTCCAGGCCGCATTTCAGGGCATGCAGGAAGAGCTCGTTCGCCAGGATGCTGCCCAGCCCCAGGCGCTGATACTCGCCCCCCACCACGATCCGGATCGTGCCGACGTGCTTCATCCACCCCCCGAGGTTCTTGTGCAGGGTGGCGTCGGCCGCGACCTCGCTTCCCCGCCATGCCAATAGGGGAAAGACCTTGTCGTAGTTCAGTTCCACGGCCCACCGCTCCACCACGGCGGGGTCGGTGACGTTGTCTTTCAGAAACAGCCGGTCCCCTTCCGGCAGTTTCTGGAAGAAGAGGAAGAGAGCATCCTTGTCCTTCTTCTCGAAGGGTTTCAGCACGATGGTGCCTCCGTCCCTTACCTTCACCTCTTTCGGATATTCCCGTGCCATGGCGCAGGTCCTCCTTTCCCCAGGGTGGTGGGCAGGCACGCTATAAAATAATGTTTTGAAATTATAGGACCCGCCGGTATAGTTGTCAATCGCGCCGCCCTGCGACCTTCCCGCTGATTCCCCGGCTTGCGCAAGACCTTTAAGAACGCGCGCGCTGTTGCACCCGGCCCGCCTTTTCCTTATAAAGATACGATGACCCGGGAATCCGGGTGAACGGGAGGAAATGATGGGTGGAAAAGTCATCGTCGACAGGGAGGGGCCGGTGGCGACCGTCACCGTTTCCCACCCCGCCAAGAAGAACGCGCTGAATCTGAAAATCCTCGGTGAACTCCGGAAGGCCTTCTCCGATCTTTCCGGGGAGGAGACCCGGTGCGTCGTGCTCCGGGGCGAGGGGGAGGAGGCGTTTTGCGCGGGGTACGACATCGCCGCGATCCCCGCGGGAGGGTCCGGGGAGGCGCAGGTGCTGCTCTCCAGCAATCCCTTCGACGACATGATCCGCTCCGTCGAATCGTTTCCCGCGCCGGTCATCGCCATGCTGAACGGCTTCGCCTTCGGCGGCGGCCTGGAACTGGCGATCGCCTGCGACATCCGCGTCTCCTCGGACCAGGCCGTCTTCGGGATGACCCCCGCGCGCCTGGGGGTCATCTACCGTCCCGCGGGGCTTATGCGGTTCGTCAACACGATCGGGCTGCCGGCGACGAAGGAACTCTTCTACACCGCCCGGAAGGTAAGCGCCAGGCGGGCGTTCGACCTGAAACTCGTCAACCGCGTCTGCCCCCCGGAGGAACTTCCCCAGGTGACGTACGAGATGGCCAGGGAGATCGCCGAGAACGCGCCGCTCTCCATCCGGGGGACGAAGCGGATTCTCTCGCTGTGCATGGCCTTCCGCGGGCTGCCCCCACGCGAGGCGGAAGAAGCGGAAGAATGGATCCGCCGGTGCATGGAAAGCGACGACCTCAAGGAGGGGAAGAAGGCGTTCACCGAGAAGCGGAAGCCGCGGTTCTCCGGCCGGTGACCCGGTTGGGCGGAGACGCTCCTTCAACCGTCCTGCCGGCAACCTCGGGGAATGCTCCCGGTGGGTCGGGGCCCCTGGCTCGCGGAGGGGTCCCCTCGGCTACGCTCGCGACCTTGCGCCCGCTCGCTGCCGGTTCCGCTCGACGCGATTTCCTCCTCGCTCCACAGGCCGCCTTGCGGAACCCCCCGCTACGCCCCGGGTCCTCCGGTTGCCGGGTGAGCAGCCGAAGGACGGGGGGTCCGAGCGGAACTTTCCGGGAGGGAGGTCAAGCGCAGACTCGCGGGTTCATCGCGAGTCGAGCGATGGAGCGAGGACCCCCCTCCGAGGATGCGGAAGCCGGCCATGACGCCCCGCACCAAGGCGCGCAGATGTCGCCAGCCGCACAAAAAAGCACGGCAAGCCGAAGAAGCCCCCCTCCGAGGCGGAGCGTGGCTCGCGACCGCTCGCTGCCATTCCGCTCGACGCATTCCCCGGGGACACTCCTCAACGTGACACTCGAGCCAGGGATGAAAAGTTTTAAGAACGTCCCTTTACTTTTGGTCACGATGCGACCCGTGCCGCCCGGTCGTAGTGGGAGAACTTCATCATGTACGTTCCCCTCCCCTGGGAGAGGGACCGCAGGGACGTGACGTACCCGAACATCTCCTTCAGCGGGACGAGGGCGGAGAGGTGGCTCACCTCGTTGCGCCGGTCGACCGAGGTGACCCGACCCCGGCGGGCGTTGACGTCCCCGATCACGCCCCCCAGGAACTCCTCGGGCACCGTGATCTCCACCGCCATCACCGGCTCCAGRAGGTACGGCTTCCCGTTCTCGTAGGCGGCGAGAAACGCCCTCACCGCCGCCACCTTCGCCGCGAGCGGCGTGGCCGTCCCGGAGAGGAACTCCACGTGCGTCACCTCCGCCTCCACGTCGTCCACGGGATACCCCAGGACTCCGGTGAACGCTCCCTCCCGGACGCCGGCCTCCACCCCGTCGGCGACCTCCTGCGGGAGCTCGAGCATCCGGAGCCGGTCGGAGACCTTGATTCCCGACCCCCGCCGGCCGGGGCGGACCACCATGACGATCCGCACGGTCACCAGGCGCTCCGCGATCTCGCGCTCGAACACCGCGTCCGCGGTGCCCTCCCAGCCGATCGTCTCCCGGTAGACGACCTGCGGGTTCCCGGTCCGGACGGCGAGCCCGAAGTCCCGGCCCAGGCGGTCCACCAGGATCTCGAGGTGCAGCTCCCCCATCCCGGACAGGATGATCTGCCCGGTGTCCGCATCCTCCTTCAGGGACAGCGTCGGGTCCTCCTCCACCATCTTCGCGAGCGTCTCGCGAAGGCGGTCCATGTCCCGGAGCGTCTTCGGCTCCACCACGACCGATACCACCGGCTTCCGGATCTCGATCGACTCGAGGATGATCGGTGCCGCCGGGTCGCAGAGCGTATCCCCCGTCCGCGCGTTCTTGATCCCGCGGATCGCCACGATGTCCCCCGCCACGGCTTCCGCGATCCTTCCTTTCTTCCCCGCGTGAATCCGGAAAAGCCGCGCCACCTTCTCCGTCTCGCCGGTGGAGGCGTTCCACAGAACGTCCCCCTCGGACACCTTTCCCGAATACACGCGCAGGTAGACCGTCCGCCTGCCCTCCTCGATCATCACCTTGAAAACGAGCGCGGCAAACGGCGCGGCGGGAAGGGGCTCGCGGGCGACGGGCACCCCGGTCCTCGGGTCGTCCCCCGTGGCCGGGGGCACCTCGGCGGGGGAGGGAAGAAAGTGCACGATCCCGTCCATCACCGGCTGGATCCCCTTGTTGCGGAGAGCCGCGCCGGCGAAGACGGGGAAGAACCTGGCGGCCACCGTCCCTTTGCGGATCGCCCGGCGTATCGCCTCGGGGGGGACCTCCTCCCCGGAGAGGTACCTTTCCGCGACGCCGTCGTCGACGTCGGCGGCCGCCTCGAGCAGCGCCTCACGGTAGGCCGCGACCTTCGCGACCTCCTCCGGCGAAAGCGGGGACCTCGCCACAACCGTCCCCTGGTCCTCCGCCGGGAACTCCACCTTCTCCCTCGTCACCAGGTCCGCCACGGCATGGAAACCCCCGTCCGCGTTCAACGGGACCGTGACGGGGACTCCCCGGGCGGAGAGTTTCCTCTCCATTTCCGCGACGACCCGGTCGTAATCGGCTCCCGGCCGGTCGAGCTTGTTGATGAAGGCCAGGCGGGGGATCTTGTGCCGGTCCGCCTGCCTCCATACGACCTCGGACTGGGGCTCTACCCCGCCGACCCCGCAGAAGACGACGACCGCCCCGTCGAGCACCCGGAGCGACCTCTCCACCTCGATGGTGAAATCGACGTGCCCGGGCGTGTCGATCAGGTGAACTTCCGCGCCCAGCCACGGGAACTGGGTGACGGCCGCGGTGATCGTGATCCCCCGCTCGCGCTCCTGGGGGAGGTAGTCCATCTGGGAGTCGCCGTCGTGGACTTCCCCCATCCGGTGGCTTATCCCCGCGTAGAAGAGGATCCTCTCGGTCAGGGTCGTCTTCCCCGCGTCGATGTGCGCGATGATCCCGATGTTCCGGACCTGGTCCGCGTGGGCCATCCTAGAAGTTCCCCCGGAACAGGTTGAACGGCGAGGTGCCGGGGATCGCGCGGTCGGAAAAGAGCGCCTCCAGGACCTTCCCGATCTCCCCGTCGGGGACGTCCCGCACATCCGCGAAGAAATCCCGGATGCCCGCCGCGCGGATCTCGTGGAGAGACCCCGACGCGGAAAACGGCACGGCGGCCCTGACGGTGGATCCCCGATCGTCGGCATCGACCAGGAAGCGCTCCTCCCTGGGACTTACCACCTCGCCCCGGACGCCGGACGACGGAACCAGGCGCGAGATCATCAGGGGGACGGCGCCGTAGGCCATGGCTACCCCCAGGTCGTGCAGGTATTTCCCCACCGCCCGCAGCGCGGCCAGGTTCGCCTCCACCGGGAGGATCATCCGGGAGGCCCCCAGCCTCGACAGGGCGGAGAGCGACCCCGTGTTGAAGGCGTAGAGGTAATGGTCGCTGACCAGCGTTACGTGTTTCCCCGGCTCGAACCCGGCGAAGAGCCGGAAGTGCCCCACGTCGGAGACCACCCAGCGGCGGTGCCCTTTCCCGACCGCTTCCTTCACGGTCCTGCGAAAGAAAGCGGCGTCGGATTCCCGCATCGGCGGCGGAAGCCGGAAATACGCCCGTTCCCGGAACCCCCGGTTTCCCGGGGACGGGTCCCGCGCAAGCGACCGGGTGAACTCCACCACCGGGATGATCTCCGGGACGTGCGGCAGGCGTTCCAGCTGTTCGGCCCGGCAGCCCACGAAGAAGACGGTCGGCAGCGTCTCCCGGCGGCTTCCCCGCACCCGGAGGGTGGGAAGGATGGTGAGGCGCAGGTCCTTCCCCGAAAGGTAGAAATCCTTGTCGAACTTCCGCGCGGCTTTGAGGAAAAGGGCCACGACGTCCTGCCAGGAAACGGTGGCCCCCCTCCCCTCGACATGGATCTCCCCCGGCGGGAGATCCGAACGGTAGGCGGCGCGCAGGCGATCCCCGGCGTCCGGCGGAATCCTCCCCTCACCGTGCGCGGCTGCGCCGGAAACGCGGAAGGAGAACTCCCTGTGCACTTTGCCGTACGACGCCTCGATGGATACGACGCCGTCCCCGACGACGACCCGGAACCGTACCCCGCCGGGAGGCAACGCCTCCCATTCCCGCCGGGCGGAACGGGTGATCTCCGACCTCCCCCCTCCGCCGACGCGGAAGAGGAGGTCTCCCGGCGAGACGTCGAACGGGATCCGCACGTAGAGGTCCCCGGCATCCGCGCGCATCGACAGCGCGGAGAACCCCTTGCCGGAGCCGTCGCTCTGAAACTGCACGCGGAGCCGGTCCCCCTGCGTGACGGTGGCTTCGGCCGCGACGTGGGCCCATCCTTCCCGGACCTCCCGGACCGGGCCCACCAGCTCCCCCACGTTCCCCGTGGCTCCCCCGGCGACGACCTCCCGGGGGGCCGCGCCCCCCGTGAGGCCGGGCGTCTTCTCGCGGCCGATCACCAGCTGCAGGAGCTCCCTCCCCTCGGCAACGGCCTCCGCCTTCCTGCCCTCGCGGATCCGGTCGAGGGCCCGCCGGTAGGCGGACACGACCCCGCCCACGTACTCCGCGCTCCGCATCCGCCCCTCGATCTTGAACGCGGCGAACCCCAGCGGAACCAGCTCGGGAAGGAGGTCGATCAGGGAAAGGTCGCAGGTGGAAAAAACCGCCTCCTCGCCGCCCTGGTGCCCGTAGAGACGTCGGCACGGCTGGACGCACGCCCCGCGGTTGCCGCTCTTTCCCCCGAGAAAGGAGGAGAAGAAACATTTCCCCGAGTAGGAGTAGCACATCGCCCCGTGGACGAAGATCTCGATGCCGACGCGGCTGGCCGACACGATCCTGCGCACCTCGGAGAGGTCCAGGTGACGCTCGAGGATCACCCGGTCCGCGCCCAGGGCCGCGAACACGTCGGCGGCGAAAGCCGAGGCGCAGCCCGCCTGCGTGCTGACGTGGAACTTCATCCCGGGGAAGAAGTCGCGCAGGACCCGCATGAGCCCGAGATCCTGGACGATGAGGGCATCGGGGGAGAGGGGGGCCACCCGGTGGAGGATCGAAATCGCCTCGGGGAGGTCCGCCTCGGTAAGGACCGTATTCATGGCGAGGTACACGCGGATCCCGTGGGTTCGCGCGTGGGGCAGGATCCGGCACAGGTCCGCCAGGGTGAAGTTCTCGGCGCGTTCCCGCGCGTTGAACCTCTGAAGCCCGAGGTAGACCGCGTCCGCCCCGGCGGAAACGGCGGCGAAATACGACTCCACCGAGCCCGCCGGGGCCAGAAGCTCCGGGAAAGACGTCCGGGCAGGCACGGCGGGCCCGCTCGGGGATCGTTCGCCGCGTCGCGTCCCTCTCCTGCTATTTGGGGAAAAGATCTTCAATCCGTTTCCCGGCTTTCACGGGGAACAACGCTCCCTCGGGGCGTTCCGGCCGCAAACCCTTGTCCGGCCGATAGGATCAGCCCCTTTTCGTTTGACATTCATCTTACATCCGATAGACTTACCGGGAAATAGCGTTCGGGGAAAACCCGGGAAAAACCCCCTTTCGGAGAGGTGAAATGAGCTGGATTCCGGCGATCCTTGCGATCGTGCTCGTCGGCTGGTTCGTTTTGACGTACAACGCCCTCGTCAGGCTGCGCAACCTGTTCCGGAACGCCTGGCACCAGATCGACGTGCAGCTGAGGCGACGGTACGACCTCATCCCGAACCTCGTGGAGGTCGTCAAGGACTACATGTCCTACGAGCAGGAAACGCTCACCCGGGTCATCGAGGCCCGCGGCGCCGCCATTTCCGCGAAGGGTGCTGCGGAGCAAGGGAAGGCCGAGAACGCCCTGACCGAGTCCCTGAAGAGCCTCTTCGCCGTCGTGGAACGGTATCCCGAGCTCAAGGCGAACCAGAACGTGGCCTCGCTCCAGGAGGAACTGACCGCGACGGAGAACAAGATCTCCTTCGCGCGCCAGTTCTACAACGACTCGGTGATGACGTACAACAACAAGATCCAGTCCCTCCCGTCCAACCTCATCGCCTCGGTGTTCGACTTCTCCCCGGCGGAATATTTCGAGGCAGGGGAGGAAAGCCGGGGCGTGCCGAAGGCGGACCTTAGATAAATTCGATGATCTGCCCGGGATGCGGAACGGCCAACCACCCGGACGCCGCGTACTGCAACCTGTGCCAGAAATCGTTTTTCCCCACCGGCGTCTCCCGGTTCGCGGGGGAGGCGACAGGCGGTTCCCCGGGGCCGGCCGCCCCGGTCCTGCGCCCGGTTCCCATGCTCTCCTTCTACGAAGCGGCATCCCGGAACGTCCGGATGTCCCGGCTGCTCTTCCTGGCGCTCTTTGCCACCTTCCTTGCCGTCGGAGGAGGGATCGGGAGCGCGTACGGAAACGTCGGCTACGGCGTCGCGCTCGCGCTCATCCTCTACGCGATCCTCGCCTCCACGGCGTATTTTACCGGGTCCTCCCTCGTCCTTTCGATCCACGGCGCCCGCGAGGCGGACCCCGCCATCCACCGGAAACTGCGGAACGTCGTCGAGGAAATGAGCATCGCCTCGGGGATCCCGATGCCCCGCGTCTACGTCATGGAGAGCCGGGGGATGAACGCGTTCGCCGCCGGGAGGAGGCCGGAAGAGGCCCTCGTCGCGGTGACGACCGGTCTTCTCGAGCGGGTGAACCGGGAAGAACTGCAGGGGGTGATCGCCCACGAGATGGCCCACATCAAGAGCCGCGACACCCTCTACAACATCTGCGCCGCGGTCCTGGTGGGGTCCATCGCCCTCCTGGCCGACATGTTCCTCCGCGGGGCGCCTTTCCGCGGGAGAGGCCGGTCCGGAGGGGGAGGAAGGGGGAACGCCGCCTTCCTGGTGCTCGGATTTTTCCTCGCGATCCTCGCCCCCATCGCCGCGAAGATCCTCCAGATGAGCATCTCCCGCCAGCGGGAGTATCACGCCGACGCCGTGGGCGCGCAGTTCACTCGAAATCCCCTCGGACTGGCCGCTGCGCTCAGGAAGATCTCGCAGACCGGCGCCGAGGTTCCGGGCGAGAATCGGGGGACCCAGCACCTGTTCATCGTGAACCCCCTGCGCCATTTCGGCGACGACGCCTCCGCGCTTCTTTCCACGCATCCATCGACCGCGCTGCGCATCCAACGGTTGAACGCGATGGCCGGAATCGCGCCGGCGGCTGTTGGATCCTGATCCCGGAAGGAGGAAACCGTGTCGCGCATCGTGACGATTTTCGGGAAGGACACCTGACCGTACACAACCAACGCTCGTATGGATTACGAGAAGGCCGGCGCCCGGGTGGTGTACAAGAACGTCCAGCAGGACAAGTCCGCGATGGCGGAGATGATGGCTCTCTGCAAGGGACGGCGCGACGTCCCCGTCATCCTCGACGCCGACAAGGTGACGATCGGCTACGGCGGCACCTGAGCGGCATGACGACCGCGGCCGTGCGCCGCGAAGGATCCGGGGGAAACGGATAGCGGTTTTGTGGTATGGCTATTTCTGTTGCCCGACCCAACCACTTCGACCGGAGGATGTCATCGATGAAAGTGACCGAAGATGCGCTCAAGTTCCTGAACCTGGGGATCAACTCCGAGATTGCGGCATACGTCTTCTACCGGCGGGCGTCGAAGATGATCGGGGACGAGGATCTCCGCAAGGTGCTCGACGGTCTGGCCATGGATGAGAAGGCCCACTTCCTGTCGCTGGAGGACGCCTACGACAAGAACGTCCGTTCCGAGTGCTGGGCCCCCTACAAGGACATCCTGAGCCGGGAGGGCCTGCCCGAAATCGACGAGCTGGTGCAGGATACCCACAAGGAGCTGCTCGGGAAGATCCGGAACCTCAAGAACAAGAAGGATGTCCTCCAGATGGCGCTTCTGCTGGAAAAGGAAGCGTACGACCTGTTCCGCAATGCCTCCTCGAAAGCGAAAGACCCCGGGATCAAGAAGGTCTTCGACCATCTCGCGGCCTTCGAGATCGGACACGTGAAAACGATCGAAAAGGCCCTTTCCGCCCTGTAACCGGCAGGCGGGGATCGGTCCGCGGACGGGCGCGGGTCTCGCTCCGCAGCCTCGGAGGGGGGCTCCGTTCGTGGCTTCGCAGTGCGTTGAATCTGCACGGCTGCGCTCCGCCAACCGGAGACCCTGACTCGCGGAGGGGTCCCCTCGGCTACGCTCGCGACCTTGCGCCCGCTCGCTGCCGGTTCCGCTCGACGCAAGTCCTTCCTCGCTCCACAGGCCGCCTCGTCGACCCCCCCGCATCGCCCCGGGTCCCCCGGTCGTTGGGTTCCTCGTATCCGGGCGCCCGCCACAGAGGTTGAAAAGTTTTAAGAACGTCCCTGTTCTTGGCGACCGCTCACCGCCTCGATCATCTTCCGGTAGGCCCGGGGGAACGCGAGGCCGGACAGACCCTCCGGCCGCACCCAGCGCCATTCCCTTTCCGTCCGCGGCCGTCCGCACGTCCGGCCGCACCGGTAGGCGTGCAGCGTGATCCGGAAATGGGAAAAACCGTGGGGAAGGGAGACGAGGAGCTCCCCCACCACAACGGCCATTCCCCATCCCTCCCGGAGCTCTCTCCGGAGGGCCTCTTCCCTCGTCTCCCCGGATTGACGGCGCCCGCCGGGGAGTTCCCAAAGGCCGCCCAGAAGCCCGCGTTCGGGCCGCCGGCCGACGAGGACCCTCCCCTTCCCGTCCGAAATCCACCCGGCGACCACCTCGTGGTGGGGGAGACCCTTTTTCGCGGCCCTCCCGGGGATCGTATCCTGAATCATCTTGCGAAGCCCCTCGCAGTGTTGCGCAAGGGGGCATGCGGGGCAAGCCGGCCGGCGGGGCGTGCACACCGTCGCGCCCAGGTCCATCAGGGCGAGGGCGGTCTCCCTCCCCTTCTTCGGCAGGATCAGCCCCCGGGAGATCGTCCACAAGCCGCGCTCCGCGGAAGGCCGGGAAAGACTCCCCGTCACGGCGAAGAGCCGGGCGATGACCCGTTTCGCGTTGGCGTCGAGGATGGGGACGTCCTTCCGGAAGGCGATCGCCGCGATGGCCCCCGCCGTGGACCGCCCGATCCCCGGAAGCGTTGCCAGGGCTTCCGGATCCTCCGGCAAACGCCCGCCGTGCTCCCGGGCGACAACCTGCGCGGCCCGGTGGAGATTCCGGGCCCGGGAGTAGTATCCCAGCCCCTCCCAGAGCTTCATCACGCGGTCCGGAGACGCCTCCGCCAAGGCACGCACCGTGGGGAACGCGGAGAGGAACCGGCGGTAATAAGGGGTGACGGTTTCCACCCGGGTCTGCTGGAGCATGACCTCCGACACCCAGATCCGGTACGGGTCGTCGGTCTCCCGCCAGTCCATCTCTCTTGCCGACCGGTCGAACCACGCAAGAAGCCGGCGGGAAATCGCGCGCAGACGTCTTCCATCCGGGATCTTCCGGGACGCCCCGGCCGGGGTTCCTTCCCCAGAAGTCATGAGGACGGCCTTGCAGACGATACTGGTGTTACATGCCTTCCAGGAGCCCCGTGAAGGTGCCGTGGTGCTCCTCTTCGTCGGCTAAGATCTCCTTGAACATCTTCTCCGTGACTTCGTCGCCTTCCTTCCTGGCTACCTCGATGATCTTCCGATAAAGGGTGATCGCCCCCTCCTCGTCCTTCTTGTTCGTCTCCAGCATCTCCTTGAGGGTGTCCCCGACGACGATGGGGGAGGGCTTGGTGGTCGGCTTCCCTCCGAGGTAGACGAGCCGCTCGGCGATCGCCTCGGCGTGCTTCATCTCCGCGATGGCGACTTTCTTCAGTTCGTCCTTCACGGCGAATCCCGTAACACCCATCCACTGCACGTGCTGCCACAGGTACTGCACGGAAACCTGGAGTTCCCTCGCGACCCCCTGGTTCAACAGGTCCAGCAACTGCTTCGACGCCTTCGGGCTCTTCATCGTGGCTGTCTCCTCTCGGGTGGTATCGATCCTGCGGAATGCGATCTATCCGGTCCACGGCTCGTCGCCGTCGAAATCGATCTCCTTCGGCGGGACGTACTTCCGGTTGATCCCGACCTGCTCGGTCGTAAGCTTGTACTTCTCGTAGATCTTCGAAAGCTCCCTCGAGTGCTCGATCTCGTCGAGGCGGATCGTCCCGAGCGCCCACTTAAGATCGGGCCGGCTGAAGGTGTTCATCCCCCTTTCGCAGAGCGCAATCGCCTCGGTCTCCACCGCCAGGTGCTCCTCGGAGAGCTCCTTGATCGTGACCTTTCGCTGCCGGCGCACGGAGCCGGAGCCGGGATGCGGCGTCCCCCCCATCTTCCGGATCAGGGCGATGATCATCCTGGCGTGCTCGATCTCCACGGCCCCGAATTTCCTGAATTTCTCCCGGATGTCGCGGTCGGCGAAGGCGGATGCGTACAGGTTGTAGTCGATGATCCCCCGGTACTCGAGCTGCAACATGTTGTTCAAAAACTTCACCGCTTCGTAATCGGCAAGGCCGGAGCCGAACGCGGAGGTGAGCTTCTTCTCGAACTCCCCCAGTTGGCCGTCCATCCGGTCAAGGAGCAGGAAGAGCTCGGCGTTGCGGAACCGCTCGGCCTCCCCCAGGCCCCGGATTTTTCCGATCCGGTCCTTCCCCTGCCGCAGCAGGTCCCCCAACTCCCCGAGGAGGACGCTCAGGCTCATGGGCGACTCCTTTCCATGCGGGAACGCAAGAAATTATCGTACCACGAATCAGAACGGGGGCCGGATTCCGACCCCCGAAGGAAACCACGGGGCGGCCATCCCGGCCTCCCCGGCAATCGGTACGTGCAGGTTAGAACTTGTACCCGATATCGAACGCGACGAGGTGCGCGTCGCCGGTCCACTTGCCGTTGAAGCCGACCGGGATTCCTCCCTCCGTCCTCAGGTTGTTCTCCGTCCGGTCCTTCTTGTCCACGTACATGTATGCGAGATCGAACGTCCAGTTTCTGACCTTGTATCCCGCCCCCGCGCAATAGTAGAGCTTGTCGGCGTCGGGAAGCTCGGGACCCATCGTCTCGGCCGGAACCGGGGTGGGATCCCATCGGAACCCGAGGCGCAGGGCCAATGGGTCGGTCACGCGGTACTCGCCGCCGATGTAAATCGCCACCACGTCGTCCCAGTTCTTCGGGCTTGACGTATCCGGCAGGAACGCCCGATTGTCCTTATTATCGATATTAAGACTCTTCCAACTGTGCCAGAAGGTCCAGGATGCATCCACCTCGAGGGTCAGACGGTCGAGAATATACGCGACGCCCAGATCCAATGTCGCGGGGATGTGGAGCGTCGCAGACCCCGTGGTGTTGAAGGAGGGACCGCCAAACCCGATGGGAGCCGGTCCTTGCGGCGGAAGTGGGCCCAAGGGCGTATTGATATTGCCGGAAAAAACGTTGGACAGGTCAACGTCACCATCCTTTATTTCAAGGTCAAACTTGCTGCGGTAAGCGACACCGATCTTCAACTGCTTGGTCGGAGTCAGGAGCACCCCGAAGTTGTACCCCCACGCCGTCCCGTCGCCCTCCAGACCCGAGTTGAAGATATTCGCCGGAAAACCAGTGGCGTTGTCGATCCCAACCGGGGTCCTCGCCAGCTCCGCCTTCCCGTACATGAAGTCGATCCCCGCGCCAACGGACAGGAACTCGTTGACTTTCCACGCTACAGTGGGGTTGACGACGAGCGTCATCAGGTCGATCTTGGTGATCTGGCTCCGGAAGATGCTCGTGTTCCGGTTCTCGTACTCCTGCCCCAGGCCGAAAGGTGAAAATATTCCCACCCCGTAGGCGAAGTTCGGCGACGCCTTTCTGGTGATGAACGCATTCGGGACGAAGAAGTCGAGGTCCTTCTGGGTCTCCGACACCGAAGCGCCGCCCGTCAGCGGAGTGATCCCCGTGAACGTCCCCCCGTTCTCCTTGATGTACGTGACGCCGACCTTCACGTTGTTTCCTTCCAGCTGCACGATCCCCGCGGGGTTGAAGTAGATCGCCGACGGGTCGTTCGCCTGCGCGGTGAAGGCGAACCCCATACTCATCGCCTTGGCCCCCGCCTCGGGGAGGCGGAACCCGCCCGCCATCGCCGACGTCGCGGCAAACAACAGTACGACAAGAAACGCCAGTACCTTCCCGATTCTCATCGCTTCCCCTCCTTGTGGGCGTGGCCCGCCCCACTAGTTCAAAGTGGCTTCAACATAGCGTTTTACCGATCAGACCGCAACGGAAATTACGGACCAGGACAATGAATAATCTTCAGATTCACCAGGCTGCAGGCGGACGGGGAACAATAGCCGGAGGCACACCCCTTGGTGGATCCTCTCCACCCCGGTTTCCGACAGGGACGCCGTCTCGACCGGGTACCGAAGAAGAGTGAAATCCCGATCCGTTCTCGCCTCGACGCAGATCCTCCGGAAGCGGTCGGCGATGCGGAACCACCGCAGGGCCGCGGTTGCCCCGCGGGAGGACAACTCCTCCTCCCTTTCCCCGATCCCCTCGTAATACCGGTCCGGGCCGGAGCCCGTGAGAAAGTTGAGGTTCCACTCCGAGGCGAACTTCCCCCATGCCGGCCGGTTGCCGCCGTTGCGGAGCCGATACCGTACGTCGAACCGTTCTCCGGACACCTCAAGGGTCACGGTTTTCCCGAGGGCCAGGTCGGCGCCATCCCCCCGGAGGGAAACCTCCATGGAGAGGGCGATCCGCTCGCTGCTTCGGGTGATCTTTCCCTTGGCTTCCTTTCCCGCGGTCGCACACCGCGGCGGGATCCTTTCAAGCAGAATCGCCTCGACGGAGTCCTCCTCCCGGTAGAAGGCTTCCCGGAACGACGCCCGCTGCCACGGGTCCACGCCCAGCGCCTCGGCCACGGAAGGGTCCTTGAGGACCAGCAGGTCGTGGATGCTCGTCCGTCCGTCGAATGCGCCCCCCGTATCCCGGATCTTCCGGTGGTACGCCTCCTCCCTCCGGGTCAGGACGTGCCCGAGGGCGACCCCGCGCCGGGGGAGGGAGATCTCGGTGATCGCGCCCCCGTCGTGGCCGTGGACGAGAAGGGTTACGTTCGGCGTCTTGAGAAGCGCCTCCTCCCCGCCGTCGGCATCGAGGTCGCCGCTCGCGCATTCCGTCCAGCCGTCCTTCCCGCCGTGCAGGACCCGGTCGGAAGCTTCTTCCGCGCGGAGCAGGTTGGCGTAAGTTGCCTCCCGGAGATGGTTGAGGTAGATCCCCCCGAAGATCCCGTGCCAGTAGACGTCGTTGCACTGGGCACGGTACAGGAAATCGCGCGCCTCCGCTCCGCCGCCCAGTTCCGCCGCCTCCTGGACACGCCCGCTCACCCACAGCATCCTCTTGTGCAGCTGGTTCGCCTCCTCGTACTTGCGAAGGAACCCGCGGAAGTGCCCTCCCTGCGCGAAGGGCTTCATTTCCTGGTGCCTGCCGGAGCGGAAGTCGTGCAGCAGCGCGCCGAACCGGGCCGCCTGCGCGGGAGGGAGCGCCCACTCCCCCATCTCGATGTAGGAGCAGGAGGGCAGGTAGGCCTTCCCCCGAAGCGGGGCGGCGTCCGCATATTCCCCGAACGTCATCGTCGTGAGCCATTCCCCCCGGGCCGCGATCCCCTCGAAGAACCGGCGCAGCCACCCTTCCGTGTATACCGTGTTGTGCGTCCCGGGCCAGACGCCGAACTTCTCCCCGTCGTCGGCCAGGATGGCCGCCGGGTACGGCACGTCCCGCGACGTCATCCGCTCCACCGTCCGCAGCGTCTCCTCCACGTCCCCGAACGGGATCAGGTACCGGAGCCGCTCGCTCCCCGGGAACAGGCGAACCGTCGCCCCGTTCGCCTCGGTCAGGTAGACCCCGTCGAGTTCCTCGCCGGATATCCCCGCCCGCAGGAAGTGGATGTCGTCCAGCGGGAGATATTCCACCCCCGCCGCGGAGAGGGACGAAGGGAATTCGGGCTCCCAGACCCGCTCCGCGAGCCACATTCCCCGCGGCTTTTTTCCGAAGGTCCTCCCCACGGTATCGGCGAGATCCCGGATCTGGCCCTTTCGGTCCCGTTCCGGGAGGAGGGACATCACGGGTTCGTACATCCCGCCGCCCAGGATCTCCACCTGTCCGCGCGCGACGAGATTCCTGAGCAGGTCGAACACGCCCGGCCGGTTTTCCGCGATCCACCGGAGGAGGAACCCCGAGTAGTGGAGCGTTACCCTGATCGCGGGAAAGCGGGCGAGGGTTTCGAGAAAGGGGAGGTACGACCGGTCGCAAGCCTCCCCGAGGACGGATTCGAAGTTCCCTACCGGCTGGTGGTTGTGCAGGCAGAGGAGCAGTGCCCGCCTCCCGCGCGGGGACGGAGCGCCCTCCATCAGGGTTCTTCCCCTTCCTGCGCGAACTCGGTGAGGACGCCGAAGGTCGACTTCGGGTGGAGGAACCCGATCTTCATCCCGTGAACCCCCGTGCGGGGAGTCTCGTCGATCAGGCGGACTCCTTTTTCCTTCGCGTGCGCGAGCGCCGTCGCCGCGTCGTCCACCCCGAGGCAGAGGTGGTGGATCCCCTCCCCGTTCTTCTCGAGGAACTTTCCGACCGGTCCGTCGGGTGACGTCGTCTCGAGCACCTCGATCGTGCTCTCCCCTACGCGGAAGATCGCCGTGCGGACCTTCTGCTCGGCCACCTCCTCGATGCCGAGGAACGTAAGGCCCAGGACATCACGGTAGAAGGGGATGGCGTCGGAAAGGCTTCTGACCGCCACCCCGATGTGCTGGATCTTGCGGATCATGGCGCTCCTCCTTGGAAAAATGAGGGGGACATCCCTCTTATTATCGCCGAGAAACCCGGGAGTGTCCCCCCCCAAAGAGAACGTGGGCGCCGAGCGATCGCGGGTCTCGCTCCGCAGCCTCGGAGGAGGGCTCCGTTCGTGGCTCGCCGTGCGGGGAACCTGCACGGCTGCGCTTAACCTCACTGCGCCCCCACTCCTTCGGCTTGCTGCGCATTCCTGCACCCGCGAAACGGCGTGCGCCACCAGTCGCAGGGGGGACCCGGAGCGCAGCGGGGGGTTCCTCGGACTGGGCGGGGACACTCCTCTTGCATCCCGGAGATGAATCAGGAATGTCCCCGGGGAAATTGCGTCGAGCGGAATGGCAGCGAGCGGGCGAAGGTCGCGAGCGTAGCGAAGAGGAAGCCCCCCGCGCGCTAGGGTCCCCCCGGGCTGCCGGCGGTTCGCTACAATCTCACGAGGGCGGGGGCGAGGAGGCGGTAGGCGATATAGGATGCGGCGGCGGAGGCGGGGATGGTGAGAATCCAGGCCCACACGATTCTCGCACCCACGTCCCAGTTCACCTTCCTCCGCCCCTGGGAGAGACCCACCCCGAGGATGGCGGAGGTGATGACGTGGGTGGTGCTGATGGGAATCCCCAGCGCCGACGCCGTCAGGATCACCCCCGCGGAGGACGTCTCCGCGCAGAAGCCGTGCACGGGCTGCAGCTTCACGAAGTCGCGCCCCACCGTCTTGATGATCCTCCACCCCCCGGCCGCCGTGCCGAACGCCATCGAGGCGGCGCAGGAGAGGATGACCCAGACGGGGATATGAAAGGTATGGATCGCCCCGTAGGAGACGAGCGCCATGGTGATCACGCCCATCGACTTCTGCGCGTCGTTCGACCCGTGGGAAAACGCCATGAACGCCGCGGAGAGGATCTGCATCTTCCGGAACCCGCGGTTGAGCGGGGACGGATGGAACCCCCGGAAGGCCCAGAAAATGCCGACCATGATGAGGAACGCGATGAGCGTCCCCGCCACCGGAGAGATGACGATGGCGGCGAGGATCTTGGAGATCCCCCCCCATTTCAGGACGCCGTAACCCCGCGAGGCGATCACCGCGCCGATGATCCCGCCGATGATCGCGTGGGAAGAAGAGGCGGGGATCCCGTAGTGCCAGGTGAGAAGATCCCAGAAGATCGCCCCGGAGAGTGCCGAGAGGATGACCACCTGCGTCACGAACCCGGGGTCCACGATCTCCTTGCCGATCGTCGTCGCCACGTGCGTGGAGACCAGCGCCCCGACGAAGTTCAGGCCCGCCGCCATGGCGATGGCGTTCCGGATGGAGAGGGCCCGGGTGGAGATGCAGGTGGCGATGGCGTTCGCCGTGTCGTGGAACCCGTTGATGAAGTCGAAGGCAAGAGCCGCAACGACCACCAACCCCAGGAGGACCAGCGGGGCCTCAGGCATTTTTCAGCGCGACCCCTTCCAGGACGTTGGCGGCGTCTTCGCACCGGTCGGTGGCCGACTCGAGCGTCTCGTAGATCTCTTTCCACTTGAGAATATAGATCGGGTCCTTCTCCTGGTCGAAGAGTTGGGCGATCGCGTCGCGGCACACCCGGTCGGCCTCGTTCTCCAGGGAGTTCACCTCCACGCAGTGCTCGAACACCTCGTCCATCTTCGTCGAAAGGCGTGTGACCCCCCGGTGCAGCTCCCGGGTCGATTTCAGGATGAGGAACCCGAGCTCCTTGGCCTGGGGGGTGGGCTCGGCGATCTTGTACAGCATGATCCGGGTGGCGGCCGCGTGGATCAGGTCGATGACGTCGTCGATCGAGGAGGTGAGGGCCAGGATGTCCTCCCGGTCGATCGGTGTGATGAAGGTCGTGTTCAGCTTCTTGACGATCTCGTGGGTAAGGATGTCCCCCTTATGCTCTATCTCTTCGATCTGGCGGGCTTTTTCCTTGACGTCATCGAAATGGTCCAATAGGTCCTTGAGCACCAAGGCGCCGTCCAACGCGTTCTGCGACGCCTTCTCGAACATGGCGAAAAACGCTTCATCGCGGGGGATGATCCGGAACATGATACGGGCTCCTTAAGGCGGGAGTTCGCTTCTCTTAAGGATTGCGGACGATCTAGTGCACCGTCTCGCAAATACCTTGGCATTCGAGCGCCGCTGCATCCGCTCCAGCTTCGTTGCGCTTCTTCACCATACTCAACGGTATGCCTCAGTCGCGCGCCTTGCTGGCGCGGCGCATCGACGCTCTCGGTGCGTCAAGCTATTTACGAGACGGTGCACTAGTTGATCGGCAACCCGGGGCGGAACGAGGGCGGAAGGCAAGCGGCGACCTCCGCCGCGCTCCGCGACGCCATCTCGGCGAGCTTGCGCTCGGCAGCCTCCACCAGCTCCTCGATGATCTCGGCGACGGGCTGGATCTTCTTCGCGAACGCTACGCTCTGCCCCGCCATGAGCGACCCGCGCTCGACATCCCCGTCGATCACCGCCCGCCGCAGGGCGCCCACCCAGAACTCCTCGAGCTTCACCTGCCCCTCCTCCCGCGACATCTGCCCGGACTTCACCTTGTTCAGGAGCTCGAGCTGGAGCCGGTTGAAGTCCTGCGTCCCCTCGTTCGTGATGGCCCGAACCGGGATGGTGGGAAGGGCCGGGTCGAACTGCGAGGTGGGCATGGCATCCCGCGCCTGGGCCCGGATGAAGGCCTCCTTGAACCGGGGGTGCGCGATGCACTCCTCGGCTACCACGAACCGGGTACCGAGCTGGGCGCCGGACGCCCCGAGCGACAGGTAGTGGGCGATCATCTCCCCGGTGCCGATCCCGCCGGCCACGAAGATGGGGACTTCCGAGATGTTCAGAAGAAACTCCTGCGCGAGGATGGAGGTCGCGACGGGCCCGATGTGCCCCCCCGCCTCGTTCCCCTCGATGATGAGCGCGTCCACCCCCTGCCGGATCAGCCGCCTCGCCAGGGAGAGGACCGGCGCGAAGCACAGGACCTTCGCCCCCGAGGCCTTGACCTGCTCGATGTCCCTCCCCGAAGGAATGCTGCCGGCGAAAATGGCGAAGGGCACCTTCTCCCGGACCACGACCTCGATGTGGGACCGGAAGCTGGGCGCCACCGTGATCATGTTGACCCCGAAGGGAAGCTTCGTCTTTTCGCGGGTTTTCCGGATTTCCTCCGTCAGCGCTTCCGGGGGCATGTTCCCCCCGGCGATGACGCCGAACCCCCCCGCGTTCGAGATCGCGGAGACGAGGTTCGACTCGGATACCCAGGTCATCGCCCCGCAAAGGATCGCGTAGCGGGTGCCCAGGAAATCCGTCCCCTTTTCCCACACTTTCGGCAGGTACTTCAACGCCATCAGGACTCTCCCGCGGGATATCCCGCTCAATTCTATGAACTATACCACGGGGGGGAACGAATCGACCAAGAAAAGGAAAGCCCGTGCCGGCATCTCTGTTATAGTGTTCGGCGATGGTCCTCCAGTCCGAAATGTACGACGTCACCATCGTCGGGGCCGGCCCGGTCGGCCTGTACGCGACCTACTATGCGGGCTTGCGGGACTGCAAAACGAAGCTCATCGAGATGTACCCGCAGGTGGGCGGCCGCCTGATCTCCATGTATCCGGAGAAGGAGATCTTCGATGTCGCCGGCCACATGAAGATCCTCGCCCGCGACCTCATCACCCAGCTCACCGACCAGGCGATGCAGTACCGCCCGACGGTCGTCCTGGGCGAGAGGGTGACCGGACTGCGCGTCCGCGGGGAGCGGGTGATCGAGCTTTCGACCCCGAACGGGCGCCACTTCACCCAGACCGCAGTGATCGCCGTGGGGTGCGGGGCGTTCGTCCCCCGGAAGCTGGACATCCCGCACCTCATCGACCTGGAGGGACACGGGATCCATTACTACCTCCCCTCCTTCGAACCGTTCCGGGGGAAAAAAGTCCTCGTCATGGGCGGGGGAAACAGCGCGGTCGACTGGGCGCTTTCGCTGGAAGGGATCGCCGCGGAAGTGACGCTCGCGCACCGGATGTACAAGTTCCAGGCGCACGAGGCGATGGTCGACAGGCTCCTCGCCTCCAAAGTGAAGGTGCTGTTCCCCTACTTCGCCCTGAAGGAGGTCCTCGGGGAAGACCGTGTCACCGGCGCGGTCATCTGGAACGAGCGGAGCGGGAAGGAGGAGCGGATCGAGGTCGACGCGATCGTCCTCTCCATCGGGATGCTGACCAACCTCGAGCCGTTCCGGCAGTGGGGCTTGAACATCGTGGGAAGCGGCATCGCCGTCGCCACGGACATGTCCACCAACATGCCCGGCGTGTACGCGGCGGGGGACATCGCGACCTATCCCGGAAAGATTTTGCTCATCTCCGCGGGCGCGGGGGAGGCCGCCACGGCGGTCAACTCGGCCAAGGAGCACATCGATGCGGGAGACCTCGGGAGATAGCGCCGCCGCCCGTGCGCTCATCCCCCGCCACGGAACCGCCCCCTCCACGCCGCACGAATCTCTTCCGCCCGGTTCGAGAAGACGCCGTCCGCCCCGCCCTCGACGAGCCGGAAAAAAAGCTGCTCGTCGTCCACGGTGTACGGGATGAGGGGCAGTCCCGCCTCGCGCACCCTCCGGATGCGGAGCACGGAGAGATCGCGGTGATCCGGGTGGATCGACGAGAGGGAGTGCCGAAGGCAAAAGGCGATGTCGGACGCCGACGGGCGGCCGGTCACCAGGCCGCAGGGGATGCCGGGGCGGGATGCCCGCGCGGCCAGGCACTCTTCCCGCAGCCCCGAAGAAAGCAGGACCTCCCCTTCGTACCGCATCCCGCCGATCACCCGGAGGGAAGCGTGGATCCCTCCGTCCGTCTTCGACTCGATGTTTACGGGGACGGCCCCGCGGATCAGGTCCAGGACGTCGGTGAGGAACGGGACCGGCTCCCCGTTCCGGAGCCGGACCTTCCGAAGCCGCGTCGCGTCGCAACGGGACACCGCCAGGTTTTCCCTCGCGGTCCGTCCCGTCCGGGCGTCGTGGATGACCACCGGTTCCCCGTCCGCGGACAGCCTCACGTCGAACTCGATCATGTCGGCGCGGTCGGAAAGGGAGAGCGAGAACGCCTCGAGGGAGTTTTCCAGGGCGCGCCGGGAAGCTCCCCGGTGTGCGATGACGATCGGGGACGCGTTCCCTCCTCCCCGGGAAAGATTCCTCATGCCTGTACGATATCCCACACCGGAAGCCGGGGAAACCATCTATAATCCTTCATCATGATCCGCGTCATCTACAACCCGGTGGCCGGCCCGAAGATGGTCCGCAAGATCGGCAGCGTGCGGGAGATCCTTTCGGCGGGAAAGACCCCGTTCGAAATCCGCGAAACCGCCGGCCCCGGGGACGCCGTCCTCCTGGCCCGGGAAGCCGCCCATGCCGGGATGGAAGCGGCCATCGCCGTCGGGGGAGACGGTACCGTGAACGAGGTCGCCAACGGGCTTGCCGGGTCGACGACCCGGCTCCTGGTCGTCCCCCACGGCACGGGGAACGTGTTCGCCGACGAGGTGGGGCTTCCCGAATCCGTGGAGGGATGCCTTTCCCTTTTGTCCGCGGGGAAGACGATCGCGGTTAGGCTCGCGAAAGCGGGGGAGAGGCACTTTCTGCTTTTGGCCTCCGCGGGGTTCGACGCCGAGGTGCTGGAGCGGATGGGCGCCCGGGGAAAGCACTACCTCGGCATCGGGGCGTATTTCCTGGCGGGGGCAGTGCATCTCCTCCGGCAACAGCCGAGTCTCTGGGTGGAACTGCCGGGGAAGGAGCGGATGGAGGTGCAGGCCGCTATCGTCTGCCGGGGGAAAAAGTACGGCGGCGGGGTGATCATGGCGCCTTCCGGGAACCTCGAGGGGGACACGCTCCAGGTGGTCGCCCTCCGCAGGCTCGGGCGCTTATCGATCCTGCGGTTCGCGTGGAACATCCTGCGGGGAAAACACGCCGGGTCCCCGGACGTCCTGATCCAGGAGACGACATCGGTTCTCGTCCGCTCCCGGATCCCCTCCGCCGCTCAGGTGGACGGCGAGTACCTCGGGGCTCTTCCCGTCCGGTTCGAGATGACGAACGTCTCCGTCCGGGTCGTCGTGCCTCCCGGCTATCCCGGCTAGTGTAGCGTCTCGTAAATAGGCTGACGCACCGAGACCGTCGATGCGCCGCGCCGGCAAGGCGCGCGACTGAGGCGTACTTGAAGAAGTACGACGCAAGGAGCGCAACGCAGCCGGAGCGGATGCAGCGGCGGTCGAATGCCAGGTTATTTGCGAGACGCTGCACTAGAAACCGGCAGGGCCCTCCCCGGCATAAGCGGGGAACGAGATTCCTTTCCGTGCCGGGGGAAATCCGCCGTCCGGCGGTTGGACACCATCGGTGCGTCCCGGTTCTCCCTCCCCTTCCCCGACCATATATAATGGGTCCCGACCGGATGCCGCCGGAGGACGCAGTGGGACGATCCATCCTCATCGTGGAGGACGAGAAGGAAATCCGGGACCTGCTCGTCCACTACCTCCGCAGGGAAGGATTTTCGCCGACGGTGGCTCCCGACGGGGAGACCGGGTGGGAGAAGGCGAGAACGGAGGAGCCGGAACTGATCCTCCTCGACATCCTGCTCCCGGGGATGGACGGGCTGGACCTGCTCCGGAAGATCCGGACCGACCCCGCGACCTCCCGGACCCCCGTGGTGATGTTGACGGCCAAGGGGGACGAGACGGACAGGATCATCGGGCTGGAACTGGGCGCCGACGATTACATCCCGAAGCCGTTCAGCCCCCGGGAGGTCGTCGCCCGGATCAAGGCCGTCATCCGGCGCAGCGCCCCCGAACCCGGGGAGGCGGGGAAGAAGGTGTTCGTTTACGGCGACCTGCGGATGGACGTCCCCCGCCACAAGGTCCTCCTCCGCGGCAAACCCGTCCCTCTCACACCGAAGGAGTTCCGCATCCTTAAGACCCTGCTCTCGTCCGCCGGGCGCGTCCTCTCCCGGGAGACGATCCTGGCGAGGGTCTGGGGAGAAGGAACCCACGTCACCGATCGCACGGTGGATGTCCACATCGCGAAGATCCGCCAGAAGATCCCGTTTCTGGCCGACGCGATCCGGACGGTGAAGGACGTGGGATACCAGCTCCCGGAGAGATGACCGATGCGGCGCCGGGTTTCCATCGCCACGAAATTCTTCCTCACGTACTTCGTGATCACCGGGACCGCCCTCGCCTTCGCCGGGGTCGCCGGGTACGTCCAGTTCAAGAGATACGCCATCGAAGAGGTGGACCACAATCTCGAGAACCAGGCCCGCCTCGCGGCGGAGATGTTCCGCCCGCTCCTTATGGCTCCGGTGATCGACCGGGAGACGATCGCTGCCGAGGGAGACCGCATCGGGAAGGACATACACACGCGCCTGACGGTCGTGTTACCCGGCGGGAAGGTGGTCGCGGACTCCGCCGTGGGGGCGGCCAATGTCCCCTCCATGGAGAACCACGCCGACCATACGGAGGTGCGCACCGCGCTGTCCGGGGAAACCGGATTCTCCGCCAGGCGAAGCATCACCGTCGGAGACGAGGAGAGGTACTGCGCCGTCCCGATCCGCTCCGGAACGCAGATCGTCGGGGTCGCCCGGACCTCCATACCGGCCACTCTCCTCAACCGTCGGCTTGACCGCGTCCGGGCGATCACCTGGGGGACGGGGTTTGCGGCCTTTCTCCTGATGCTGGCCGGCACAGCCATCCGCGCCCGGCACGTCACCGGCCCCCTCGAAGAGATCCGGAAAGCCGCCGGGGAGTTTTCCGCCGGAAACCGTTCCATACGCCTGCGCCTGCAAACGGGCGACGAACTGGAAGACGTTGCCGCGGCTCTCAACCAGACGGCCGCCCACCTGGAACGGACCATGGCCCAACTGAACGCGGAGAAGATCCGGCTTGCGACCCTCCTGGAAAACCTGTCGGAGGGGGTGATCGTCGTCGCGGACGGGCGGACGGTGCGTATGATCAACCACGAGGCTGCCCGCATCCTGGGGATCCCCATCCCCCCGCGGGAAGGACAGCCGTACGCCGAGACGATCCGGAACCCGGACATCCTCCGATTCATCGACGCCTGGAAAAGCGGTCGGGAGATCCCCCCGGCGGAGATCACGCTCCACCCGGCCGGAGAGGAGGTCACCGTCCTAATCTCCGGGACTTCCGTGCGGCATTCCCCGGAGATGGGCATGGACTTCCTGTTCACCCTGCGGGACATCACGGAAGAACGGCGTCTCGTCCAGGTCAAGAGCAACTTCGTCTCGAACGCCTCCCACGAGCTGCGGACTCCGCTCACCAATATCCGGGGCTACCTGGAGGCCCTGCAGGATGCGGTGAGGGAAGGGGCGCCTCCCGACCCTGCTTTCCTGGACACCATACACTCCAATGTTCTGCGGATGGAGGATCTCGTAAGGGACCTCCTGCAGCTTTCCCGCGCGGAATCCGCTCACCTCGCCCTTTCGAGAGAGGAAATCCCCCTTCCCGTCTTCCTCGACCGGGTCGCATCCCTCCACCGGTCCGTCGCGGACCAACGGGGGAAGTCGTTCACTGTCGAAACCGGGGAGGACATATCGCTTCGCGCGGACCTTCAAAGCCTCGCCCTTGCGGTGTCCAACCTCGTGGACAACGCGATCCGGCACGGCAGGGAACACGGACGCATCCGGCTGCGCGGAAGCAGCCGGGAAGGCGAGATCCTGATCGAGGTGGAGGACGACGGGCCGGGGATCCCCCGGGAGCATCTCCCGCGCATCTTCGAGCGGTTCTACCGCGTGGACAAGGGAAGATCCCGCGAACTCGGGGGTACCGGCCTGGGGCTTTCCATCGCGAAACATATCGTGGAAGCCCACGGCGGGTCGATCCGCGTGGAAAGCCGGATGGGGGAAGGGACAAAATTCCTGATCCGGATCCCCGCGAAAGATCCCTCGCCGGATTCTTAACGCAAACTTAACACCCCCCTCATCTCCGCTTGATATAGAGTTCGTATGATTCCTCCATCACGACAACGATCACCCATGGAGGAGAGGCACGATGAAAAAACGTTTTGGCCTGGGGCTGGCTCTGTTCGGAATCGCGGTTTGGTTCGCGGGAACAAACCCGGCGCGGGCAGCGGGTCCGCTCACCGTGACCGGTGCGGGGGCCACGTTTCCCTACCCCCTGTATTCGAAGTGGTTCTATGAATATTCCAACTCGCATCCCGGCGTCAACTTCAACTACCAGTCGATCGGCTCGGGAGGAGGAATCCGTCAGATCACCGCGGGGACCGTCGATTTCGGCGCCTCCGACGCCCCGATGACGGACGAGGAGATGGCCAAGCTTCCCGGACCGATCCTGCACATCCCGACGGCGATCGGCGCAGTCGCGGTCGTCTACCATCTGGGAGGGGTGGGATCCGGCTTGCGGCTGACCCCGGATGCGCTCGCGGAGATCTTCCTCGGGAAGATCACGAAGTGGAACGATCCGAAGATCGCGTCGCATAACCCGGGAGCGAAGTTGGCCGGGTCCGACATCGTTCTGGTCCACCGGTCGGACGGGTCGGGGACGACCGACATTTTCACGAATTACCTGAACACCGTCAGCGCCGAATGGAAGGAAAAGGTCGGCCGTGGGAAATCGGTCAACTGGCCGGTCGGACTCGGCGGCAAGGGAAACGAAGGCGTATCCGGCGTGGTCAAGCAGACCCCCGGCGCCATCGGCTACGTCGAGCTGGCGTATGCAACGCAGAACAGGATGGCGATGGCGGCCTTACGGAACCGGGAAGGGCACTTCGTCCTCCCGTCGCTCGAGTCTACTTCGGAAGCCGCGGCCGGTGCGGCCAAAACGATGCCCGCCGACTTCCGGGTCTCCCTGGTGGACGCGCCGGGAAAGGATTCCTATCCCGTTTGCGGCCTGACCTGGCTCCTCGTCTACCGGGACCAGAGGGACGAAGCGAAGGGGAAGGCCCTCGTCTCGTTCCTTGCGTGGGCCATGCACGACGGGCAGAAGAGGAACGCTCCGCTCCTCTACGCTCCGATCCCCAAGACGGTCGTAGAGAAAGTGGATATCGCGTTGAAACAGATACGGTACAAGGGAAAGAGTCTCTACTAAGTGTTGCGTTTCGTAAATACGGTCTCCTCTCGGGCCGATGCCCTGAGGTATTCCCCTTCCCGGTGTCAAGGGGCTATCGGGCGTCTATCGCTCCGCATCCTCGGAGGGGGCTCCTCGCTTCGTCGCTCGACTTGCGATGCACCCGCAAGTCTGCGCTTGACCTCCCTCCCGGAAAGCTCCGCTCGGATCCCCCTTCCTCGGCTGCTCCGCCCATGGCGCGCCCCATTGCGAGGGTGCCTGCGACCGGAAAAATGAAAGTCGGCGCAAACATAAAGGACTTCCTGTTCGAAAAGACGACCGCTCTCTTCGCGCTGTGCGTGCTCGGCCTCACCCTTCTTCTTTTTGCGCTCCTGATCCGTGAGTCGCTTCCGGCAATCCGGAAATTCGGCGTCACCTTCGTCACGAACAGCACCTGGGATCCCGTCCTGGAAGAATTCGCCGCGCTCCCTTTCCTGTACGGCACCCTGGTATCCTCGTTCCTCGCGATCCTCATCGCCGTCCCTCTGGGAGTGGGGTCCGCGATCTTCATCAATGAATTCGCACCGGGCTGGCTCAAGACCCCGATCTCCTTCCTGGCCGAGCTTCTGGCGGCCATCCCGAGCGTCATCTACGGCCTGTGGGGGATCTTCGTCCTCGTACCGATCCTGCGTGACAATTTCATGAAACCCGTCTCCCGCGCGCTGGGATGGATCCCCCTGTTCCAGGGGCCCGTCTACGGCCCGAGCATGCTCGCCGCGGGCGTCCTCCTGGCGATCATGGTCGTCCCGTTCATCCTGTCGGTGAGCCGGGAGGTGCTGGCCACCGTCCCGCAGGTTCAGAAGGAGGCGGTCCTCTCTCTGGGCGGAACGCATTGGGAGATGATCCGGATCGTCATCGGCCAGCATTGCATCCCGGGGATCTTCGGCGCGACGATCCTGGGACTGGGCAGGGCGCTCGGGGAGACGATGGCGGTTACCATGGTGATCGGCAACCGGCCGGACATCGTCCTGTCCCTTTTCCAGCCGGGTTATTCGATGGCCGCGGTGATCGCGAACGAATTCACGGAGGCGACCGGGGACCTATATCTGTCGGCCCTGGTCGAAATCGGCCTCGTCCTCTTCCTCCTGACGATCGTCGTCAACCTGGCGGCGAAGTGGATCCTCACGCGCATGGTTCCGGGGAGGGCCGGGAGATGACGTCGATCGCCTTCCGCCGCAAGGCCACCGACAGAATCATGAAAGCGCTCTTCCTTCTGAGCGCGTTCCTCGTGATCCTCCCCCTTTTCCTCATCTTCTTCGACCTGCTCTGGAAGGGAGCGAAGGAACTGAAATGGTCCCTGTTGACCGATCTTCCCCGGCCCGTCGGGGAACCCGGGGGGGGGATCGCGAACGGAATCCTGGGAACCCTCACGGTCACGGGCCTTGCGATGGCCGGGGGAATCCCCCTCGCGGTGCTGACCGGCATCTATCTTGCCGAATACGGCAAGGGGGCGTTCGCCTCCGTCGTCCGTTTCGCAGTCGACCTGCTGGCAGGCGTCCCCTCGATCATCCTGGGGATCTTCGGGTACGTCCTATGGGTCCTTCCGATGAAGCGGTTTTCCGCCTGGGCCGGAGCGTCGGCGCTCGCGATGATCTTCATCCCGATCGTGGTCCGCACCACCGAGGAGATGCTCAAGACCGTCCCGGTGTCGGTGCGCGAGGGAGCGCTGGCGCTCGGAATCGAGCGATGGAAGACGACCCTGTTCATTACCGTGCGCACCGCGGCGGCGGGGATCATCACGGGGATTCTGCTGGCGATGGCGCGAATCCTGGGAGAAACCGCCCCTCTGCTGTTCACGGCGCTGGGGAACCAGTTCTGGCAGACGGGTCTCGATCAGCCGATCGCAACGATCCCCCTCCAGGTGTTCTCCTATGCGATTTCGCCGTATGATGACTGGCACGGCAAGGCGTGGGCCGGAGCGGTCGTCCTCATCCTGATGGTTCTCGTCTTGAGCACCGTGGCCAGACTCCTGACAAGGACCCGAAAATAAAGGGAGAGGAAAACGTTGGACAATGCGATCGAGGTGAAAAAGCTGTCCGCCTGGTTCGGCGATCACCAGGTGCTTCGGGAGATCACCATGGGGATCCGGCGCAACTCGGTCACCTCCGTCATGGGGCCGTCGGGGTGCGGCAAGAGCACCTTCATCCGCTGCCTGAACCGGATGCACGACTTGACGCCCGGCTTCCGCATGACCGGGGAGGTCCTATTCGACGGCAGGAACGTCATCTCCGAGAAGGTCGATCCGGTTTTCCTCCGGAGGAAGGTCGGGATGGTCTTCCAGCAGCCGAACCCGTTCCCCCGGATGTCGGTGTTCGCAAACGTCGCGGTCGGACTTCGGTTCAACGGCAAGGGAAAATCGAAATCGGAGATCGTCGAGGTCGTGGAGCGATCGCTGCGGATGGCCGCCCTGTGGGACGAGGTCAAGGACCACCTGGACCAGATGGGATCGTCACTTTCGGGAGGCCAGCAGCAGCGGCTCTGCATCGCCCGGGCGCTGGCCGTCGAACCGGAAGTGCTCCTGATGGACGAGCCGTGCTCCGCCCTCGACCCGGTGTCCACCTCCAAGATCGAGGACCTCATCGAGGACTTGAGCGAGAAGTACACGATCGTCGTCGTGACCCACAACATGCAGCAGGCCGCCCGGATCTCCGATTCCGTCGCTTTCTTCCTCCTGGGGGAACTGGTCGAGATGGACAAGAGCGCGAAAATGTTTACGAACCCTTCGGACAGGCGAACCGAGGAGTACATCACCGGCAGGTTCGGATAATCAGGGGGGACACAATCCGATGAAGAAGCATTACTCCGATGAACTGACCCACCTGAAGGAGACGGTCCTCCGGATGGGGGGATTGGCCGAAAAGATGACCCACCGGGCCGTCCAGGCGCTCGTGGAGCGGAAGCGGGAGATGTTACCGGAAGTGAAGGAGATGGAACAGCAGGTCAACCAGCTGCACATGGACATCGACGAGATCGCCCTCGGAATGATCGCCCTGCGCCAGCCCACGGCCAAGGATCTGCGGTTCATCACCGCGGCCATGAAGATCAACACCGACCTGGAGCGGATCGGCGACCAGGCGATCAACATCGTGGAGCAGGCGGAGAAGCTGCTATCGGTCCCTCCCGTCAAGCCCCTGATCGATATCCCGAGGATGGCCGAGATCGCCGAGGAGATGCTGAAAGCCGCGCTCGACGCATTCGTCCAGGGAAACGACGAACTCGCCTACCGGACCATCCTGCGGGACGACTCCGTCGACCAGCTGAAAGACCAGGTCTTCCGGGAACTGCTGACGTTCATGATGGCGGACGCCTCCACCATCCCCCGCTCCATGGACCTCATCCTCGTGTCGAGGCACCTCGAGCGGGTGGCCGATCATGCGACGAACATCTGCGAGGATGTCATCTTCATGGTGAAGGGGAAGGACATCCGGCACCAGGGGCCGCTGGCGTGAGACGGGAAGGCCGACGGAAAGGGGCCTAGTGTACCGTCTCGTAAATAGCTTGACGCACCGAGAGCGTCGATGCGCCGCGCCAGCAAGGCGCGCGACTGAGGCATACCGTTGAGTATGGTGAAGAAGCGCAACGAAGCGGGAGCGGATGCAGCGGCGCTCGAATGCCAAGGTATTTGCGAGACGGTGCACTAGCAAAGACATCCATCATCGCGGCCATCCTCGAGGGGACCGGTTTCCTCCCCGGCTCCGCAACGATAGGGCCGGCCTGTTTTAAATACTCTTATTGCCTTGAATAAAATGATGTTTTTCTAAATTCTTTATTGACATCCGTTGCCATGTTCGGGTATAAGGTATTCGGTTCGGAGAAAAGCGCCGGAAAGAACGGGAGGAAACCCATGACAAGCCGAAGGAAGTACTACGCCAGCGTAATCTCTATGGCAGCCATCATCCTCGCCGGGTTGGGGATGTTCCTGGCGGCCGTGATATACGCCTGAAGCCCTAAAAGCTCCGCGAATCCGATTCTTTTATCCCGTCCGCCCGATTTCGTCGACCTTCCGCTCGCCGGATCAAAGGGGGACATTCCAAAGGGGGACATTCCTATCTCGAGTTGTACGTTGAGGAGTGTCCCGCCGAAAGGAGAAAATTGCGTCGAGCGGAATGGCAGCGAGCGGTCGTAGGTCGCGAGCGTAGCCGAGGGGACCCCCCGGCCTCCAGAGATCCGTTCCTAAAGAGGCCGTGCACCGAGAGGGTCGATGCGCCCCGTCCGGCGAGGCGCCCGGCCGAGGCGTACCCGCCGCGGTACGGTGAGGGCGGGCAACGAAGCCGGCGGGGATGCAGCGGCCCTCGAATGCCGGGATCTGAGGGAATGGAGCTCTGGAGGCCGGCGAGCCAGGGTCCCCGGGCGCCACACACCGTAACGTGAATTTCGATTTTCCTTTTCCGTCTCCACGCATTAAGATGTATCTTTCCCGACGGAAATCCACCCACGGAGGACTTTCTTCATGCGCCACCTGATTCTCGGAAGCGGGCCGGCAGGCATTGCGGCCGCGAGAGCCGCCCGGAAAATGGAGAAGGACGCCGAGGTCGTCATCGTCACCGAGGAGTTCGCCGCCCCCTACCTGCGGCCCAACCTTCCCGACCTCATCTCCGGCGAGATCGACCCCTCCGCGATCTCGGACCCGCAGGGGAAAGACCTCGCCGCCGAAGGAATCAAGATCAAGTCCGGCAAGCGGGCGAGACGGGTGGACGCCGCGAAAAACCGGATCCTATTCTCCGACGGGACCGAGGAAACCTACAACTTTCTCTGCATCGCCTCGG
>LDXO01000022.1 GCA_001443455.1 Deltaproteobacteria bacterium CSP1-8
AAGGGGATCTTCAACCCCGCCGCCAAGCCCGACCTCGCCGTCGTCTCCGACAACACGATCTACTTCACGAACGGGATGGAGAACCGGGTCTACCTCGTCCAAGGGGGCATCCGGTCGGACTACGTGGCGGACAACACCCCCTCGCAGACCCAGGAGGGCGCGGATAAAGATTTTTATCCGCTCAGATATCCGGCGAGCGTTACAACCGACCCATCGGGATTGTCCGTGTTTTTCTGTGACAGGGATAACAACAAAATCAAGTTTGTCTCAGTGGCAACCAACAAGATTTATACAAAGGTAGGAAGCGCGACTGTTATCCCGTTCACGGACGGAATGGATCCGCTCTCGATGACGCCGGTTCTCCCCATCCTCAGCGAGTTTGATAGGGTATACGGGAATTTCTTGTTAAGGGAGAAAGATTTTCAAGGGATAAGGATCTTGAGGCCGAATAACCGTGTTTACAATTTTGCTGGAACTGGAACAGCAGGTTTTTTCGGTGACGAGGGGCCCGCCACCGCCGCCCAACTCAACGACCCCCTGTCCGTCGCCGTCGACTCCCGGGGAAACGTCTATATCGCCGACACCGGCAACCACGCCATCCGGATGGTTATAGGCGGCGCCCTTCCATAGAAGAGTGGAGGGGGGTATTATTCGGATATTGATGGCAAATTGCCATCAGTTTTCCCAAAGGACACCCCCTGTATTCTTTGGTCGTTTACGGTTGGCCCCTCGTTTGCGCGGGGTCAGCCCATGCCCTCCGTGAAGAACTGTTCCTTCACCTTCGTTTCCCACCCTTCCCCGTACAGCGCCCGGGCGATCCCCGTGACGGCGGCGCCTCCGTTCTGGTGCACGGGCAGCGTCGTTCCGCCGTCCTGGTAGAGGGGTCCCAGGTTCCCTCCCATCGTGAGGCGAAGACCGTGAAGGGCCTCTTCCGTCCACCTCCGTGCGAGGCGTCCCGTGAGAAGGTTCGTGCGGTTCGCCGCGAGCCTCTCCGGGCGGACCTTGAGCAGCCAGCCTTTTCCGAACGGGTCCTCGTTGACGATTTCCGGGGACCGCACGGCGTCCTCGTTTACCGCCACGACCTCGCCGTCGAGCGGGGAGAGCATCGGGATGGCACGGGAACCGACGCGGAGGACCCACCCCTTTTCCCCCTGGGCCAGTTTCGACCCGGCGGGGGGCAGTTCGATGGAATCGACCCGCCCGACGAGCTTCTGGGCGAAGTCGTCCAGCCCCACGCGGGCGACGCCCTCGCCCCCGGCCTTCACCCAGCCGTGGCCCTGGTGGTAGTGAAACTCCCCGGGGACCCGGAACCATTCGACGGACTCCGCGGCGCGCCTTCCCGTCCCGGATTCCCCGCCACGGAGCGCCAGGTACCGGGTGAAGAACACGAACGCTGCCAGGAACCCGATGACGATGAGGTACTCGATCCCTTTCGTGGCATAGATGTCTACGAACCGGAATACTTCCATCTCACCACCTCCGCAACGGGGATGATCTCCTCCTCCACCTTTGCCGCTTCCGGGTGCTCCGTGAATACCGGCATCCTGTTCACCACCCACCGGAACACCCAAAGTTCCATGCAGATGACGGTAAGCGTCACCCAGATCTCGATCCAGGAGGGATAATACCGGACCGGCGCGTACCACTTGAACGCGATGACGGAGACGTTCAGCCGGTTGAGGATCACCCCGAGCGCCGTGAAGAACGACGTGAACTGGACGAGTCTCACGCTGCGTTTCCGGATCGCGGTCCCGAACAGGAAGATCGGGAGCGCCACGAAGCCTACGATCTCCACCAGGTACCAGTAGCCCATCGGCGTGGCGAGCAGGTCCCAGTGCCCGCCGTGGACCAGTTCGATGACCTTCAGGAACAGGTAGGCGAAGAGCGCGCCGATGCACCCCTTGGCGAGTCCCAGGAGGATCTCGTCGTGGTTGGCGCGCAGGGTTTTGCCGATCTTGTCATGGAAGACCTTGTGAGTGAAGGTGCTCTCGATGATCACCATCGACAGCCCGGCGAAGATGCTCGACACGAAGAACAGGACCGGGATGTAGACCGAATACCACAGGGGGTGGATCTTGGCGGGCGCCAGGAGAAAGAGCGCCCCCAGCCCGGACTGGTGAAGCGTGGAGAGGGTGATGCCGAAGATGACCGCCCCCGTCGTCATCTTCGCCACGACCCGGCGGGCCTTCTCCCAGTTCAGCCACTCGGCGACGGCCGGGGAGAACTCGATGAACTCGCAGATCATGTACAGAAGGAAGTGCCACGCAACCAGGAAGAGGACCGAACTCAGCCCGAACGCGTTGCCGATGATCGGATTCACGACGTTCCAGGGGCGGCCCAGGTCGAGGAGAAGCGCCCCGGCGTAGAACACGTACGCGAGGAATCCGTTCAGGACCGTCACCCGGACGATCGGCTCGTACTTTTCGAATTTCATGATGTGGACGACGAAGGTGAGCACGTAGGCGCCCCCCGCGAACGCCACGCCGGTGATCACGTCGAACCCGATCCAGATTCCCCACGGGTATTCCTGGGAGAGGTTCGTGACCGCCCCGAGACCCAAATAGAACCGGATCGCGATCAGGGCGATCCCGACCACGATGATCGTGCCGCTGATGACGTTGAAGGGGGTCCAGATCTTCCCCTTCGGCTTCATCTCGGAAGCGAGGAACCGCGCGAACTCGCGGACGGCATGGAGGGCCTTCCGGGCCCTCCCGGTGTCGTTACTCTTCCTCTTCATGGTTTCTCTCCTTGTTCCCGTTTTCGGCGAGATAGCTCAGGCCGATGAGGATGGACGGCCAGAGAACGAAGACGAGGGGGACTCCGTACAGGAACCCCGTGGTATGCTCCGGATAGGGCGTCGTTCCGACGTCGTTCCGGAATCCGAGTTCCTCGAAGGGGACGGCGGAGAGGTACATGGTCCCGGTTCCGCCGACCTCGTGTTCCCCGTAGATCCGGTGGACGTACCGGTCGGGGTTCTCGTAGATCCGGGTCCTGGCGATCTCCAGCAGTTCCCTCCTTGTCCCGAAGATGGAGGCGCCCTCGGGGCATGCCTCCACGCAGGCGGGCCGCTCCCCGGCTTTCAGCCGGTCGTAGCAGAATATGCACTTCCGGATATACGGCAGGGGACTGCTGTACTCGAACTTCGGGATGTCGAACGGGCACGCGATCATGCAGTACCGGCACCCCATGCACCGGTCCTTGTTGTAGATGACCGGCCCTTCCACCGTTTTCTGCATCGCTCTGGTCAGGCATGCCGAGGCGCATGCGGGCTGGCAGCAGTGCAGGCACTGCCTTCGCACGAAGACCGGGTTGTCCGGGTTCTTCCCGTTCGAGAACCGGTTGAGGACCGTGAACGCGCCGGGGGAGGTATCCCGCTTCGTCTCGAAGACGCTTTCGCTCGAGAAGGAGACCTCCGGCTTGGGCAACCCGTTCTGCTCGTTGCACGCCTCCTCACAGCTGCGGCAGCCGATGCATTTCGTCGTGTCGATCAGCATCCCGTAGAACTCGATGCTGGTCATGGCCGCCTCCGACCGCCGGGGAGCGCCCGCAAGCAGGCTGCAGCCCGTCACGCCGGCAAGTTTCAGGAAATCCCGTCGGTTCACGCTCATCGGTATCCCTCCTGTCGTTATGGGGCCCCGTTCGGCCCGGGGTCCCTACCGGAAGAACTTCCGGACCAGGAGCTGCAGGAGCTCCCCGTCGATCTTTTCCATGACTCCCTCGATGCAGTGGCCTCCGTCCTGCATGGTGACGCCCACTTCCTCCGGCATCGCCCGGTGAAGCGTGATGAACTCGAGGAATACCATCAGCTCCCGTTCGAGCCAGGCCGCGGCGTCCCCGGCGATCTTGAGCTTCTTGATGTTCTGGGCGATATTGCTCGGCATCGCGGCAAGAAGCCAGGAAGACCGGTACGGGTCTTTCTTGAGCCTCCCGGTGTCGGCGTTCACGTCGTCGTTCACGGAACAGACGATCCCGTCGAGGGGGGAGACGAAGTCGATCTTCTTGTTCCCCTGGACCACGGTGAAGGCCTTCTCGCCCTGCCGGAGCAGCGCGCCGGGCCGGGGGAGCTCGATCCGGTCGATTCTCCCGATGATCCCTTGCGCGAAATCGTCGAGGCCGATCTGCGCTTCCCCCGAGGGCGTGAGGTGGGCCCACGTATGTCCGCTGTGGTAGAAAAGCCCCCCCGGAAGACGGAACTCGGGCAGCGCAACCGGCAGGAGCGCGGTCCGCATCGCCGGAACGGCTTCGCCGGCCTTCTCCTTTGCCCTTCTGCTCCACATCCGATACGCGAGTTCGATGAGGAGGAAGGTGGCGATCGTTGCAAGTACGAGAATGAGCACCATGTCCATCACCTCCCTATCCGAGGAACAGGGCGACGATCCTGCTCCACTGCGCCTCGTTCAACCGGCTGCTGATGTCCGAAAGGGTTTCTCCCCCGTCCGTCGCGGTGATCCCCAGGTCGCTGCTGAACATCCGGTGGAGTCTCTCCGCCTCCCAGTCGAGCCACTGGCGCGCCACGCTCCCGTGATACAGGTGCGGGATCCATTCCCCGGCGGCATGCATCGAGAATATCCACCCCTCTTCGTAGGGGTCGCGGTTGATGGTCGCCGGGTCGTCGACCACCTTCTTGTTGATCGCGCTGACGATCCCGTCGCCCGGCGCCACCATCCGGGACGTCCTGTCGCCGGAGTGGAGCAGGAAGCAGACGCTGTTCTCCCTCACGGGCGCGCCTTCCGGCGGGAGGGAGACGCGGTCGATCCTCCCGATGAGCCGCTGCGAAAAATCGTCCGCTCCCACCCTCACCTCGGTCTGGTTTTCCTTCCCGGGGGAAACCCACAGGTGGCGGGGATGGAAGTAGTAGTCGGGGCGGAGCAGGAACCCCCGCACCCTTTCCGCCGTGCTTCCGGGGGCTTCGAGCTCCCGGAAGGCGGAGCAGAGCCGGTAGTTCCCGGTGTGGCACAGGCCTTTCGCCGAGGTCGACCGGTCGAGCGGGATCATCTTCTTGACGGGATATGCCTTGCAAAAGGTCACCGTCGTCATTTCCAGAAACGGGCACTTTTCCTCTCCCATCGGCGCCCCCCTTTTTCCGCAAGCGTACTCCATCATGCTGTCCGGAATCCGATCATTGCCCCCACCGCGAGGTAAACGATAGCGAGGATGATATAGGCCATCTTCTCCACCTCCTCTCCTGCCCCCTTCCATGGCAATGAACGTGCCAGAACGGTAGCGATGGGATAAACGGCGCGTATTAACTTGAAAACATTGTGGATTTCAGGTAGGCAGGGAGGGAGGGGATGGACGGGCGGTGGGGGAGAGGAGTGTAGAGAATCTCTACGGTTTCCGTGTTGCAAAATTATAGCGAGTTGTTCCGGGGTGTTGGGGTGTCGAAGAATTCACCGGCGAGTTTACGTATTCAACACGGGTTCCTTCTTCAACTCGTATTTCCGGATCTTGTTGTAGAGCGTCACGCGGTCGATCCCGAGGATATGGGCGGACCGGATGATGTTCCACCGGTTCTCCTGGAGGACCTGGCGAATATGCTCCTTCTCCATTTCGGCGAGGGACTTGCCGCGGCTGTCGGGTGCACCGGGCACCCCGGACGGACGCGGCAGGCTCAGGTCGGCATCGAGGATCATCCTCCCCTTCGTGACCACCATCGCCCTCTCGATCACGTTCCGCAATTCGCGGGCGTTTCCCGGCCAGTCGTGCTCCATGAGCAGGCGCATGGCGGACTCGGCCACCCCGTCGACGTTCTTCCCCATCTCGATGTTGAACCGGTCGAGGAAATGCTCCACGAGCAGGGGGATATCCTCCTTCCTTTCCCGGAGAGGCGGGATGTGGATCGATATGACGTTCAGCCGGTAATAGAGGTCTTCCCGGAACTTCCCTTCCTCGATGGCCTTTTTCAGGTCCCGGTTCGTGGCGGCGATGATCCGGGAGGTGATGGGGATGAGCTGGGTCCCCCCGACGCGCCGGAACTCCCTCTGCTCGATGACCCGGAGAAGGTCCATCTGCAGCTTGAGGCTGATGTCCCCGATTTCATCGAGGAAGAGGGTGCCGTCCTTGGCGAGCTCCATCTTTCCGCTTCGGGCCTGGTCCGCCCCCGTGAAGGCCCCCTTCTCGTACCCGAACAGTTCGCTCTCCAGCAGGTTTTCCGTGAGAGCGGCGCACGAAACCGACACGAAGGGCTCGTCCTTCCGCGGGCTCTCCATGTGGATGGCCCGGGACAGAAGCTCCTTCCCGGTTCCGCTCTCCCCCTGGACGAGCACGATCGAGTTGCTCTTCGCCACCGTTTTGACGAGGTCGAAGATCTCGATCATCTTGTGGTTCTTGCTCACCATGTCGTGGAGCCGGTACTGTTTCTTCAGTTCCTTCCGGAGATAGAGATTCTCTTTGACCAGCTTCTGGTGCTCGATGATCTTCCGGATCGTCATCGAGAGGTCTTCCGGGTTGAACGGCTTTACGATGTAGTCGTACGCCCCCTTCTTCATCGCCTGCACGGCCGTATCCACCGTCGCATAGGCGGTCATGATGATCACGATCGTTTCGGGCCTGGTTTTCCGGATCTCGTCCATCAGCTGGATCCCGTCCATGCCGGGCATTTTCAGGTCGACCATGGCCAGGTTCCAGTCCCTCTCGGGAAGACGCTCCAGCGCCCGGGCCCCGTTCTCGGCGGCGGCCACCTCGTATCCGTCCTCCCCGAGCCAGCTCGCCAGGGATTCCCGGACGATCTCCTCGTCGTCGACGATCAGGATGTTTACCTTCGATTCCATGGTTGCACCCTCCAGGGATCGGTTTTCAAATACAGGACGGAGTCGCAGCTTCCGCAATAGGTGGTTCCTTTCCGGTCGACGTCCCGCACGGTGTTGGAGAGATACATGATGCACTCCCGGTCGTTGCAGTGAATGAGCCCGAAATTGTGGCCCAGCTCGTGGAGGGTCTCCTTGCACAGACGCTCGAACAGGATCCCGTCGTCGGGGGAGAGCCCGTAGAATTCCTGCCGGAGTCTCGCCAACGCGACGATCGACGCCACCCCCCCCAGCTGGGCCTCGCCGAAGACGAAGGTCAGAATCGGGATGCACAGGTCCCGGTCGACGATCCCGAGGATCTTGATCGCATCGGGAGGGGTCTCCTTGAGGATCTCCCTCAGGATCCGGGTGGAGTTGTACTGGTTCCTGCTCCTCTCGTAGCTCCCCTCCGGCACGGACATCGTTTTCATGATTCTCGCCGGGACGGAGAAGGTGTCCCGCAAATGAACCTGCAGTTTCCGGAGCATGGCGTCGGGTATCACCCCCACCGGTCGTATGTAAATGGCGTCTTCGATTTCCCCGGTCCCTTGTCAGTCGGTCGGGAGGACGATGACCATCTGCGTCCCGCCGCCGGGATTGCTCTTGACCTCGATCCTTCCGTTGTGCCGCGTGACGATCCCGTAGACGACGGAAAGCCCCAGGCCCGTTCCCTTCTCCTTGGTCGTGTAGAACGGGTCGAACACCCGGGGCAGGTCCTCCGGGGAGATCCCGGGTCCGGTGTCGGCGAACGCGACCGTCTCCGTGTTCCGTTCCCCGTCGTGCCGGGACGTGACGGTGAGGACTCCTCCTCCCTCCATGGCCTCGCAGGCGTTGATGATGAGGTTGATGAACACCTGCTTCATCTGCGCCGGATCCGCCGGGATGTCCGGCAGGGGATCCATCCTTTTTTCGACCGTGATGTTGGAGATGGCCAGCTTGTTCCTGACGATGCCGAGCGATTCCTCGACGAGAGAGTTCAGGTTGACCATCTTCCTGGAGAGCTCCTTGGGGCGGGTGAAGTCGAGCAGGTTGTGGACGATCGCGCTCGTCCTCTGGACCTCCCGGCTCATCGTGGAGAGGTACTCCCGGAATTTCTCCATGTCGTGGGCCCCGTTTTTCCCCTCCTCGATCCTCCTCTCCATGAGCTTGATGTAGGTGAAGACCCCCGTCAGCGGGTTGTTGATCTCGTGAGCCACCGTCGCCGCGATCTTTCCCACCGCGGCCAGCTTCTCCGTGTGCAACAGCTGGAACTGGGCGTCCTTGAGCTCCCTCGTCCGCTCCTCGACCTTCTGCTCCAGGGTCCGGATCCATTCGTGGATCTCGTCGTTCGCCCGTTGCAGGCTCGCCGTCATCTGGTTGAACGACCGCGCGAGGTGTCCCATCTCGTCGTCCGAATCGATGGGGATGACGTGGGTCAGGTCCCCCCGGGCCACCCGGTTGGTCCCGAGGACGAGTTGCCTGACCGGTTTCCCCACGAACACCAACAGGGAAACCACGGCGATGACCGATATCGACAGGATCGACAGGAAGTTGAACACGATGATCTGCCGGCGGGCGGAGTGCATCTCGGCGTCCGCCCCGGCCAACGACATCGTGATGTCGATCACGCCGAGAACTTTCTGGGACTCCGGGTGGGAATGGCATTCCGCGGCGGAGCAATTCCGGTCGTTGTACATCGGGTTGATCATGCCTAAGATCCGGTACCCCTTGCCGGAAGCGAAGATCCGGTTCCTCGACGGAGTGGAGAGCTTCTCGATGGGGGTGTCCTTCGCATGGCATGCGTAGCAGGCTTCCGCCTTTTTGTCCACCATGGTTCCCAGCTCGACCTTGTCGGTCGAGAAGAGGATCGTGCCTTCCCTCCCGTAGATCCGGACTTTTTCGATCCCTTCCTGCTCCGCGATGGTCTCCATGATCCGGTACGCGTTTTCCTTGCGATTCACGAGCATGTCGTACTGGATCGACTTCTTGATCGTCTCGCTCAGCCGGGTGGCGCTTTTGAGGATCGTTTCGTCGAGGTGCCTTGCCTGGACGTCCAGATAGAGGAACGTGAAGAATCCGTTGACCGCCAGGGTGGTGATGGCGACGGACAAGATGATCTTGAACTCGATGCTCTTGTACCACCGCACGCCGCCGGAACCGGGCCGGGTGTTCTTCGCCGGCAGCGGCCCGGCAACAGGGGAGGAGGGTGTCGGGTCTGTGTGCATTCTGCGGCATCACTCCGAAGCGGGCCCCACGGCTTCCGCAAACGGGACGGCGGGCGCGCGCCGATCTTCTTCTGTATGCAGTATACACTCCGGAGGGGAGAAAACAAGCGACGCACCCTTACCGGGGCTTAGTGCTCCATTTCACAAATACGGTTGCATTCGAGCGCCGCTGCATCCGCTCCCGCTTCGTTGCGCTTCTTCACCATACTCAACGGTATGCCTCAGTCGCGCGCCTCGCTGGCGCGGCGCATCGACGCTCTCGGTGCGACACCGTATTTATGAAGCGGAGCACTTAGGCAGGACCGGATTCACCCTCCTCCTCCTTCGACCAGAACAGCATGTCCAGGACGAGAAGGAGGACCCCGACGGTGATCCCGATGTCGGCCACGTTGAAGGCAGGCCAGTGATAGCGGTGCCAGTGGACGTCCAGGAAGTCCACCACGTACCCGAGCCGGGCGCGGTCGATGAGGTTCCCCAGCGCCCCCCCCAGGATGAGGCCAAGGCCGCAGGGCGCGGGCCCCCGGTGCGGGTGGAAGTGGAGGTAGGCGAGCACTCCCCCGATGGCGAACAGGGTGGCTACGATGAGCAGGGGGTTCCCCCACATCGGGTCGAGGTTGGACAAAAACCCGAACGCGACGCCCGTGTTCCGGACGTGGACGATGTGGAAGAAGTTGACGAAAACCGCCCTCGCATCGTGGAGGTCGAAGCGGGTCACGATCCAGGCCTTGGAGCACTGGTCCGCAATCATGAGCCCGGCGGCGGCCAGGGCGGGGAGGGCGAATTTGCGAAGGACCGACAAGGGGTCTTTCAGGAGCGCATCGCGGCGGCGCAGCGGCCGCACAGCGCGGGAGAAGAGGGGACGGTCCCGACCTCCGCCGTGTGATTCCAGCACCGCTCGCATTTTCCCCAGGGGGCCTTTTCCACCCGGGCGGCAAGACCCGGGAAGGCCGAGCTCCGGTATGCGCCGGGGCCGGACACAGAGCCGACCGCAAGGCCGGACACGATCAGCACCTCCCGGATCTCCCGGAGGTGGCTTTCGAACAGGTCGGAGAACGGCCCCGGGGAGACGGTGACGAGCGCGTCCTGGTCGCTCCCGATCCGTTTCTCCTTTCTCGCCGCCTCGAGCGGCTGGGCGATCTCGGCGCGGACGGCCAGGATCCGCTCCCACCGCGCCGCGATCTCGTCCCCCCCCGGCAGATCCTCGGGCTCCGGCATGTCCGTGAGGAAGACGCTTTCCGGTTTTCCGGAGAACGCCGGGAGATACCCCCACGCCTCCTCCGCGGTGAACGAGAGGACGGGGGCGATGAGGGACAAAAGATCCCGGGCGATCTCGAACAGCGCGGCTTGGCCCGACCGGCGCGCCGGGTCGTCCGCCCGGGAACAATAGAGGCGGTCCTTGAGCGCGTTCAGGTAGAAGCTGGACATGTCCACCGAGCAGAAGTTGTTCACCGAGTGGAAGATGACGTGGAACTCGTAGTCGTCGTAGGCCTTCCGGACCTTCCCGGCGAGCCGGTGGAAGAGGACGAGGGCGTACCGGTCCATCTCCTCCATGCGTTCGTGCGGGACCTCGTCCCGCCCGGGGCGGAAGTCGTGGAGGTTTCCCAGCAGGTAGCGGATCGTGTTCCGGATCTTCCGGTATGCCTCGGTCAGGCGGTCGAGGATGTCGTTCGAGATCCGGATGTCGTCCCGGTAGTCCTCGGCGGCTACCCAGAGGCGGAGGATCTCGGCCCCGTGCTTCCGGATGATCTCCTCGGGGGCGACGACGTTTCCCCTCGACTTGTGCATCGCCTCCCCCTTCCCGTCCACGACGAACCCGTGGGTGAGGACGGCCCGGTACGGGGCGAATCCCCGGGTTCCGACGGCCGCCAGCAGGGAGGAGTGGAACCATCCGCGATGCTGGTCGGATCCTTCGAGGTAGAGGTCGACCGGCACCCCGAGATTTTCCTTCCCCTCGCACACGCAGGCGTACGATACGCCGGAATCGAACCAGACGTCGAGGATGTCCGTCTCCTTCCCGAAGGTCGCACCGTTGCAGGAGGGGCAGGATGTCCCGGGAGGGAGCAGGTCCGGCACCTCGCGTTGGAACCAGGCGTCCGCGCCCTCCGCCTCGAAGAAGGCGGCGACATGATCGATCAGGTTCCGGTCGAGAAGGTGGTGGCCGCACGACTCGCACCGGAAGATGGCGATCGGCACGCCCCAGGCCCGCTGGCGGGAGATGCACCAGTCCGGCCGGTTCGCGATCATCCCCTCGATCCGTTCCTGCCCCCACCCGGGGATCCACGTCACCTTCCGGATCTCGGCGAGGGCCTTCCCGCGCAGCCCGGTCCTGTCCATCGAGATGAACCACTGTTTCGTCGCCCGGAAGATGACGGGCTGCTTGCACCGCCAGCAGTGGGGGTACGAGTGAGTCACCCGGTCCTGCCGGAGCAGCGCCCCGGCCTCCGCGATCTTCTCGGTCACGCGCGGGTTCGCCTCGAAGACCTGCATCCCCCCGAAGAACGGGACATCGGGGGTGAAGCGCCCGTCGTCGTCGAGCGGCGCGTAGATCGTAAGGCCGTAGGCAAGGCCCGTTTCGTAGTCTTCGCGCCCGTGACCGGGGGCGGTGTGGACGCATCCGGTCCCTGCATCGAGCGTGACGTAAGTCCCCAGCACGAGGAGGGAGTCGCGTCCGAGAAACGGGTGGCGGCAACGGAGCCTCGCAAGGTGGGCGGCCCCGAAGGTCGCCAGGCGCTTAGGCCCCGGAAGGCCGACCTCGCGTACGAAGCGTTCCGCCAACCCTTCCGCGACGACGTACACTTCGCCGTTGGCGGAAAGCGCGACGTAGGGATATTCCGGGTGAAGCGCGATCGCGAGGTTCGCGGGGATCGTCCAGGGGGTCGTCGTCCAGATGACGAAGGAGACCTTCTTCCCGGCGAGGGACGGGTGGATCATTTCCGGGGGGTCCGCGAAGGGGAACTTCACGTGGATGGAGGGGGAGGTGTGGTCGGCGTACTCGACCTCGGCCTCCGCAAGGGCGGTCCGGCAGGTCAGGCACCAGTACACGGGCTTCGTCCCCTTGTATACCGCGCCGGTCTCCACGAACCGTCCGAACTCCCGAAGGATCCCCGCCTCGTAGTCGTAGGTCATGGTACGGTACGGGTTCTCCCAGTCGCCCAGGACCCCGAGACGCCGGAACTCCTCCCGCTGGATGTCGATGAACTTCGCGGCGTACTCACGGCAGAGGCGTCGCTTTTCCGCCGTGGTGATCGCCTCCTTCTTCTTCCCCAGGCTTTTGTCCACCTGGTGCTCGACCGGAAGGCCGTGGCAGTCCCACCCCGGGACGAACTCGGCCCAGGCGCCGGACATGCCGCGGTACTTGACGATGATGTCCTTCAGGAGCTTGTTGAGCGCGTGCCCGATGTGAATGTGCCCGTTCGCGTAGGGGGGGCCGTCGTGGAGGACGAACTTCGGGTTGTTCCGGCGCCTCTCCACCATCTTCCGGTACAGTTGCCCGGTTTCCCACCGGGAGAGGATTTCCGGTTCCCGCTGCGTCAGGTTCGCCCGCATCGGGAACCCGGTTTGCGGGAGATTCAGCGTGGTCTTGTAGTCCATGGGATCTCCGCGGTACGTAAAAGCTTTCTTATATCACCAAAGAAGGCGGCCGTGTACTCCTTCGGATTTGCCGTGGCGGTCCCGCGGATCGCGTTTACCGGAAGAGGTTGTCGAAGAAGTCGCGGATGCCGCGCCACCCCTTCCGGACCGTGTCCACGAGCGGGTGGGAGGGGTGGAGCGGGCACGTCTCCTTCGGGACCAGTTCGTCGGGGAACGCCTCGGGGAAGGTCTCCGGGCAGGCGGATGTCGCCAGGAAGCCGGACTCCGGGTCGATGTTCGCGATCGTGATCCCATGAGGCACAGGGAAGGCGTATCTCCCCCCGGCCGCGTACACCGATTTCATGAACTTCGTCCAGATGCGGAGCGCCCCCGAGGCGCCGCTGAGCCCGGTCGTCCCTCCGGAGTCGCGTCCCACCCAAACCGCGCACACCAGGTCCGGGGTATACCCGACGAACCAGGAGTCGCGGTAGTCGTCCGTGGTCCCGGTCTTGCCGGCTGCGGGGAAATCGATCCCTGCCAGGCGGGCGGCGTGCCCCGTCCCGCGGTCGAGTACCCCCTCCAGGGCGTGGGTGACGAGATAGGCCGCGCGGGGATCCACGGCCCTCTCCCGCACCGGTTTCTCCGTGCGCAGGGGTTCTCCCTCGCTGTCGGTGACCGCGCGGAGGAGGAAGGGCCGGAACCGGGTCCCCCCGGACGCCAGCGTGGCGTAGGCGTACGCCAGTTCGATCGGGGTGACCTCGAAACTCCCCAGGGAAAGGGAGGGAACGGGAGCCACCGCACCGGTCACCCCCGCATCCCGGGCCGCCGCGATCACCTCCGGAAGACCGACGTCGAGAGCGAGCCTCACCACCGCGGTGTTCACCGACTCTTCGATCATCCTGCGGACCGAGATCACCCCGTATTCCTTCCCCTCGAAGTTCGCGGGCGCCCACCTGCCGTTTGGCGCCTCCACGGAGATCCGCTCCCCCGAGATCCTGCTCGCGAGGGTAATGCTTCCCTTGCCGACGACGGCCTGCTTCATGGCCGCGAGGAGCACGAACGGCTTGAACGCGCTGCCCGGCTGGCGCCTGGCGTCGACGGCGCGATTGAACTGGGTCTCCCCGTAGTTGCGTCCTCCCACCAGGGCGGTGAGTTCGCCGGTGGCCGGGTCCACGGCGACCAGCGCCGCCTGGAGCGGTTCCTCCAACTTCCCGGCGGGGCTCTTCCTTCCCCCCAACTCGGCCAGTCCCTGGGCCACCGCCGTTTCCGCCGCGGCCTGGTGCACGGGGTCGAGAGACGTGTAGAACCGGTAGCCGGTGCGGGAGAGCCTCCCGGGGCCCAGGGTCTCCTCGGCCGCCCGCTCGATGGTATCGACGTAGTACTCCGCGATCTTCACGGGGACCCGGCGCGGATTCGTCCGCACGGGGGTTCGGCTTGCCCTGCGCTCCTCGTTCTCCGAGATCATCCCGCGGGCCGCCATCCGGGAGAGGACATGGTTCCTGCGCTCCCGGGCAGCGTCCGCCAAGCCGAGGGGGGAGTACCGGTGGGGGGAGCGGATGATCCCCGCAAGGAGGGCGGCTTCCTCGAGAGAGAGGTCGCCGACGCCCTTGGAGAAGTAGAAATTCGCCGCGTCCCCCACCCCGTAGATGCCTCGGGGCCCTTCCTGGCCGAAGTAGATCTTGTTCAGGTACGCCTCGAGGATCTCCGCCTTGGTGAAGCGGACCTCGATCAAGACCGCGAGTTCGGCCTCCCGGATCTTCCGCCAGAGGCTCCTCTTGGGCGAGAGGAAGAAATTTTTCGCGAGCTGCTGGGTGATGGTGGACCCTCCCTGGACGATCCGCATCCGGCGCAGGTTCGCCCCCAGGGCCCGCGCGATGCCGATGAGGTCGATTCCGAAATGCGAGAAGAAACGGGAGTCCTCCACCGCGATCACCGCGTCCCGGAGGTGCTTCGGAACGGCGGAGAGAGGGACCAGAAGCCGGGACTCCATCTTCGGTCCGAGGATCCTCGCGATCTCCTCCGGTTCGAGGACCAGTTCGTCGAGGGGAGCCCCGGACGACGTTTCCAGCGAGGCGGCGCGCCGTTCCGCCAGGCCGATCACGGCCTGGACGGCGGGGCGGGAAGCGTCTCCCTCCCGATAGCCCCGGGTGTGAATCCGGATCCTGCCGCCCTCCTCGGACCAGGTCCCCGGCCTGTCCGGCTTCCCCGGCACTTTCCGGTAGGAAAGGCGGCCAAGCCTCTCCGGAAGCTTCAGGTTGTCCACGAGATCCCCCGGAAGGATGATCGCCGGCCGCCCGTACAGGATCGACGGGACTTCCCAGGCGTCGCGCGCGAGCCCGGCTCCCACCTTGACGTAGAGGTAGCCGAGGTGCAGGAGAAAGAGTCCCGCGAGGGCGGCGACGAGGTTGCGGGGACGGAAGAAAGACGTCATGTGCGCGAGGCGTGAAGGTTTGCTCAGATCGTCCTGCCGGCCGCGGCGACGAAGGGCTTCAAGACCGCCATCAGCTCCGCGAATTTCTCGAAGGTCAGCGACTGGGGGCCGTCGGAAAGGGCCTTCTCCGGGGTGGGGTGGACCTCGATCATCAGCCCGTCCGCGCCCGCTGCCACCGAGGCGCACGACATCGGCTTCACGTACTGGGAGTGCCCGGTTCCGTGGGAGGGGTCGACGATGATCGGCAGGTGGGTCCGCTCCTTCAGCACGGGGACCGCCGAGAGGTCGAGCGTATTCCGGGTCGCGTCCTCGAACGTGCGGATCCCGCGCTCGCAGAGGATCACCTGGCGGCTCCCCTCGGAGAGGCAGTATTCGGCGCTCATGAGGAACTCGGTGATGGTCGTCATCATCCCCCGCTTGAGGAGGATCGGCCGCTTCGATTTTCCGATCCGCTTCAGGAGGGAGAAGTTCTGGACGTTGCGGGCTCCCACTTGCAGGATGTCGGAGTACCGGGCGACCAGGTCGACGTCCATCGGGTTCATCACCTCGGTCACGACGGGCATCCCCGCCCTGTCCCCGGCCTTGCGCAGGATCTTCAGCCCCCGTTCCTCGAGCCCCTGGAACGCGTAGGGGGAAGTCCGGGGCTTGAACGCCCCCCCGCGCAGCACATGGGCTCCGGCCGCCTTCACCGCGTTCGCCGTCTCGACCATCTGCTGTTCGCTCTCCACGGAGCACGGGCCGGCGATGACGAGGAGCTTTTTTCCCCCGACGCTCACGCCCGGGGCGAGCCGGATCTCGGTGGGCTCGGGTTTTACCTCCCGGCTGGCCAGCTTGTACGGCTTGAGGATCGGGACGACCCGCTCCACGCCGGGGAGGGACTCGAGCGAGTGGAGGACAAACTTCCCCCGTTCGTCCCCGATCGCGCCGATGACGTTCCGGGTCTTGCCGTAGATCGTGTGGGGGGTGTACCCCAGTTCCCTGATCTTCCCTATGACGGTCCGGGTGTCTTTCCTGGGCGCCCCCGGCTTCATGACGACGATCATGAATATCTCCCTTCCGGCGCGCGTCTAGTGGCTTAATGGAGTGCCATTATAATCGGATTGTCCTCTTTATTTCCATATGGGCGGAGGGTAATCTGGAACCGGATCCTTGCGATCCGATCGGGAGAAGGAGGAAGAGCGATGCGAAAATCGGCGGTTCTGTTCCTTACGGGGCTGTTGTGCGCGGCCCTGGCATCTGCGGCATGGGCCCAGGACAGGTACGAACGGTACGAGAGAGTTCCACCGCCGCGGCGCGGGGCGAGCACGCCGCCGCCGCAGCACGCGGTGCACGGGCAGACGTACTTCTTCGGGCACATCGGTCTTTTCGAACCGAACGACGATGATCCGACTCTCACAGGAGGCGGCCTGGGGGGGTACGACACAGGCGGGAGTTTCGATATCGGTATCGGCTCCCGCGTTTCCCCCAACCTGGCGATCGAGGGGACATTCGGCGCGTATGGCGCAGATCGGGGGCCGGATGAGGTCTCCGTGGCCCCGCTGACCTTCGGAGTCCGCCTCATCCTTCCCGCGCCCGTGATCGAGCCGTATATCGGAGCGGGACTGGGGATCTACTTCGCCAGCCTGGATGAGCCGGGGATCGACGATTCGGACACGACCGTCGGGGGGTATGGGTCACTCGGCCTGGACGCGTGGCTCAACCCGCGCATGGCGCTCAACTTCGAGGGGAAATACCACTGGGTCGAACCGGAGTTCAACGGGATTGACGTGGATGTCAGCGGGTGGACGGTAAGTCTCGGGGTTCGGATATCGTTCTGAAAAGGCGCGCAAAGCCTGGGACACCCCGGTTTCTCCTCCTCGGGGGATCCGGGGCGTACTCCCTGCCGGAGAGGACGCTCGGCCTTCGCCTGGGGACGCGGCGCGTGCGAACCCCTTACGGTTTCGCCGGCCCCGTTCACCTGTACGAACGGGACGGGTTCCCCTATTTCTTCCTCTCCCGCCACGGGGAACGCGGATACGAGACGACCGCGCCGTACGTGAATTACCGGGCGAACGTCTACGCGGCCAAAACCCTCGGGGTCGAGCGGATCATCGCCTGGTCCGGCCCGGGGATTATTTCGAAAAGGATGCGCCCGGGCGACCTGGCCCTCCCCGACGACCTCCTCGATTTCACCCGCAACCGGCCCCGGACATTCTACGAGGCGCGGGGGATCGGCTTCCTCCGGCAGTTCCCCGTGTTCTGCGACGCGGTCCGTCGGGCTCTTCTCGACGTCCGGGCGGAGGAAAGGGGAGGCCTGCGGATGCACAAGGGGGGGACGTACGCCTGCACCGAGGGTCCCAGGCTCGAAACTCCCGCCGAGGTGCGGTTTCTCGCGCGGGCGGGGGCGGACATGGTCGGGATGACGCTGTGCCCCGAGGCTTTCCTCGCCCGGGAACTGGAGATATGCTACGCCCCGGTCGCATACCTTACCAATTACGCCGAGGGAGTCCGGGAGATGCCGTATCGCCGCGGGGTCCTGTTCGAGGGGATGCTGGTCGGGGCCGGGGAGGGGCGCGTCGAGAAGGCAAAAAACGCGATCCCGCCGCTGGCGGTCGCCGCGGCCCGCGCGCTGGAGGGAAGGGGGCGGGATTGCCCCTGCGCCGTCTCGATGGAGCGGTACCGCCGGGCCGGGGTGATCGGGCCCGACTTCCGTACGTGGGTTTCCCCCCCGGGGGTGAGGAAAGGATGAAGATCAGGGAGGAGCACATCCACCGGATCTGCCGGACCATCCTCTCCCGCTGGAAGGAGAAGGGCCTGATCCGGCCGAAGGCCGACGACGACGTTCTCCTGGGGAAGATGGTCAGCGAGGTGATGGCCGATTTCCGGCGCGAGGAGGAACTCGACCGGGAAGTCGAGGCGATCCTTACGAAGCACTCCGGGGAGATGGCGCGCTCGCAGGCCAGTTCCTATCTGATGTTCCGGAAGATCAAGGAGCGGCTCGCACGGGAGCGCAAGATCGTTCTCTAAAGGAGGGTGCCATGCGTTTGACCGAGGACCGGATCTCCCACCTGTCGCACCTCGTGATCGACCGGCTGTTCCGGGATGACATCGCGGATTTCCCGGACGAGGCGCAGGCGCTCCGGGAGGCGAAAAAGGTCTTCGGGTACTATGGGCGGGTGGAGGACGAGGTCGACACGTTCGTCCGGCAGAAGATCGCGAAACTCTCCCGCCAGGTCCCCGAGGGCGGCAGGGAATGGGATATCCTCTACCGGAAATATTTCGAGGAGGAGATGGCGAAGAAAAAAATATAACCATCCAATTTGCAAGGCATTTCTCCTTTTTCGTTTTCCCCCTTGACACCGATTTCCCCCGGGGTTATAGTTGCTGTTAGCACTCGTCCTTGCTGAGTGCTAACAGCCGCAAGGCATTCATCCCATATTCGATTCCGTAAAGGAGGAGGCACCATGAAGGTCAGGCCGTTGCAGGACAGGATACTGCTCAAGCGCGTCGAGGAGGAGACGAAGACCAAGGGAGGGATCATCATCCCCGACACCGCGAAGGAGAAGCCGCAGGAGGGCCTGGTGGTGGCGGTGGGCCCCGGCAAGGTGACCGACAGCGGGACCCGCGTGGCTCCCGAGGTCAAGGCGGGGGACCGCGTCCTCTTCGGCAAGTATTCGGGGACGGACATCAAGATCGATGGCGAAGAGCATCTGATTCTCCGGGAGGACGACGTCCTCGCGGTGATCCAGAAGAAATAACCACCCTGCGGAAAAAGGAACAATAAAAAGGAGGAAGGTGAAGATGGCAAAGCAACTGAAGTTCGACGCGGATGCCCGCGCCGCGATCAAGATCGGCGTGGACATCCTCACCGATGCCGTCAAGGTGACGCTGGGGCCTCGTGGACGGAACGTGATCATCGAGAAGTCGTTCGGCTCACCGCTCGTCACGAAGGACGGGGTTACGGTCGCGAAGGAAGTGGAGCTGTCGGACAGATACGAGAACATGGGCGCCCAGATGGTGAAGGAGGTCGCCTCCAAGACGAGCGACGTCGCCGGTGACGGGACGACGACCGCAACCATTCTGGCGCAGGCGATCTACCGGGAGGGCTCGAAGCTCGTGGCCGCCGGATACAACCCGATGGACCTCAAGCGTGGAGTCGACAAAGCGGTCGAGGCGATCGCGACGGAGCTCAAGAAGATGTCGAAGCCGACCAAGGACCCGAAGGAGATCGCGCAGGTGGGGACGATCTCGGCGAACAACGACGACACGATCGGCAACATCATCTCCGAGGCGATGTCCAAGGTCGGCAAGGAAGGAGTCATCACCGTCGAGGAGGCCAAGGGGATGGAGACGACCCTCGAGATCGTCGAGGGAATGCAGTTCGACCGCGGCTACCTCTCCCCCTACTTCGTCACCGACCCGGAGCGGATGGAGGTCATCCTCGAGGACCCGTACATCCTGATCCATGAAAAGAAGATCTCCAACATGAAGGACCTGCTGCCCCTCCTCGAGCAGATCGCCCGTTCGGGCAAGCCGCTCATCATCGTGGCGGAAGAGGTCGAGGGGGAGGCGCTGGCCACCCTGGTCGTCAACAAGCTGCGCGGGACGCTCCACTGCTGCGCGGTGAAGGCCCCCGGGTTCGGCGATCGCCGGAAGGCGATGCTGGAGGACATCGGGGTTCTGACCGGCGGCAAGGCGATCGCCGAGGAGATGGGGATCAAGCTGGAGGCGGTCCAGCTGACCGACCTCGGCCGGGCCAAGCGGGTCGTCATCGACAAGGACAACACCACGATCATCGACGGGGCCGGCAAGAAGGCCGACATCGAGGGCCGCGTGAAGCAGATCCGGGCGCAGGTCGAGGAGACCACCTCGGACTACGACAAGGAGAAGCTGCAGGAGCGGCTGGCCAAGCTCGTCGGGGGCGTCGCCGTCATCAACGTCGGGGCGGCCACCGAGAGCGAGATGAAGGAGAAGAAGGCGCGCGTCGAGGACGCCCTCCACGCCACCCGTGCGGCGGTGGAGGAGGGGATCGTCGCCGGCGGCGGCGTGGCCTACATCCGGGCGGCCAAGGTTCTGGACGGCCTGAAGCTCGAACACGACCAGCAGGCCGGCGTAGATATCGTCCGGAAGGCTCTGTTCGAGCCGGCCAAGCAGATCGCGATCAACGCCGGCCAGGACGGCGGCGTGGTCGTGGACAAGATCAAGAACGGAAAGGGGAACTTCGGCTTCAACGCGGCCACCGAGGAGTTCGAGGACCTGATTCTCGCCGGGATCCTCGACCCGACGAAGGTGACGCGAGTCGCCCTGCAGAACGCGGCTTCCGTCGCGGGGCTCATGATCACCACGGAGTGCGCGATCGCCGAGAAGCCCGAAGAGAAGGAGAAGATGCCGCCGATGCCCCCGGGCGGCGGAGGCGGGATGTATTAGAAACTGGTATAATGAACGTCCGATAACGACCGAGGGGGCCGGGCGACCGGCCCCCTTTTTTGAAGGAGAAGGTCCCGTGCCGATTTACGAATACCAGTGCAGGAAGTGCCACGGAGTGACGGAAAAGATCCAGGGGATGCAGGACCCACCTCTCCGGAAGTGCCCCTCGTGCGGGGGGAAGCTCGAGAAGATGATGTCGCCGGGAGCCTTTGTCCTCAAGGGGACCGGCTTTTACTCGACCGACTACGCGCACAAGGGGAACGGCAACGAGAAGGACGCCGGGCGCGGGAAGGGCGATGCGAAGGGACCGGCGTGCCCCGCGGCCGGGGAGGCCGCTGCGCCGGCATGCGCCGGGTGTCCGAAGGCCAAATAGGTTCTCCCGGGCGTCATCCCGGGGATCCGGGAATCCAACTCATCACGGGGGACGCAAGGCGATGCCGGCCCACCTTATCGACGGGAAGGCGATCGGGGCGGCCGTCCGGGCCGAGATCCGGGACCGGGCAGGGGAGTTCTCCGCCCGAACCGGAATCAGGCCGTGTCTCGCCGCGGTGCTGGTGGGAGATGACCCGGCCTCCCGGGTGTACGTGCGGAACAAGGGGAAGGCCTGCCACGAGACCGGCATGCTCTCCCGCCAGATCGACCTGCCTGCGACTCTCCCCGAAAACGACCTTCTCGCCCTCGTCGCCGAACTGAACGCGGACCCCGCGGTCCACGGCATCCTCGTCCAGCTCCCCCTCCCCGGCCATATCGACGAATCCCGGGTGATCGAGGCGATCTCGCCGGACAAGGACGTGGACGGGTTCCATCCCGTGAATGCCGGGCGGCTGCTGACCGGGGGAAGGTGCTTCGTCCCGTGCACCCCCCTCGGGATCATGAAGATGCTCGATCACGAATCCGTGGACCTCAAGGGGAAACACGCGGTCGTGGTCGGGAGAAGCAACATCGTCGGGAAGCCCGTCGCGCTGCTCCTGCTCGCGAGGCACGCCACGGTGACCATCTGCCACTCCCGGACGAAGGACCTTCCCGCCGTGGTGCGCTCCGCGGATGTTGTGGTGGCGGCGATCGGGAAGGCGGAGATGATCCGGGGGGCCTGGCTTGCGCCCGGGGCCGTGGTGATCGATGTCGGCATCAACCGGTTGCCGGACGGAAGGCTTGTCGGGGACGTGGCGTTCGAGGAGGCGAGGGAGGTCGCCGGGAAAATCACGCCGGTGCCGGGGGGGGTCGGCCCGATGACGATCACGATGCTCCTTCACAACACGCTGGAGGCGGCGACCCGGATGGCCACATCGGTGTAGCCCTGCCCGCCCCCACCGACCGCAGATACGCGCGCACCCATGTGTGGGCGCGCCCCGAGAGCAACGGAGATGTCCGCGTGGGGTTTACCCACGTGCCGTGTTCCTGCCTGGGGGATGTCGTCTACGCCGAATTCCCGGCGCCCGGAACCGAGGTGCTGGCGGGCGAGCCGATCGGGCTGGTCGAGTCGTCGGTCGCGGTCTGCGAGGTCGTCGCCCCGGTCTCCGGGGTGGTCGTGGACGTAAACCCCGCGGTGGAAGGATCCCCCGAAACGATCACCACCGACCCGTTCGAGGGGGGTTGGCTGCTCGCCATCCGTCCGTCGGACCCGGAGGAAGTGGGCGCCCTCCTGAGCGGGGAGGAATACGACCGGCTTTTCCCGGCGGAGGAGTAGCCCGGGGGTGTTAGCACAGCGTCTCGTAAATGGCTTGACGCACCGATCCGCCGATGTGATAGCCCGGGACAGGCGGCCATTCCGCGCACGGGCTCACCGGCCCCCAGAGGTCCATTCCCTCAGATCCCGGCATTCGAGGGCCGCTGCATCCGCTCCGGCTTCGTTGCCCGCCCTCACCGTACCACAGCGGGTACGTCTCGATCGGGCGCCTCGCCGGGCGCGGCGCATCGACCCTCTCGGTGCGCGGCCTCTTCAGGAACGGATCTCTGGAGGCCGGGGGGTCCTCTCCGCTACGCTCGCGACCTTGCGCCCGCTCGCTGCCGGTTCCGCTCATCGGGGACATTCCTGATTCATCTCCGGGATGCGGGAGAGGAGTGTCCCCGCCCATTCGCTCCACAGGCCGCTGCGAGGACCCCCCCCCGCAGCGCCCTGTGCGCGGAGACGGACTCGATTGTCAATGTATTTACGAGACGCTACCCTAGCGGATCCTGAGGGTGTGCATCTCGTAAATGAAGCGGGCGCGTATCCGCAGGTTGGGGATCTCGTAATGCTCGGGGATCGGGTTGTAGGGGGCTGCCTTGCGGATGGAACCGAGCGCCTCGTCGTCCAGGATCTTGTGGCCGGAACCCTGCAGAAGCTCCACGGACTCCAGCTTCCCGTTCCGACCGATGACGAAATCGACGGTCAGCTCTCCCTGGATCCCCGCGGTCGCGGCGTCGTGCGGATACTGCCAGACGAGCTCGATCTTCCGCTTGATGCTCGCGAAGTAGGAGATGTACTGGATCTCCGGGGCGTTCAGGGCCGTGAGGTGGGCCCCGCCCCCCCGTTCCTCGGAGATCGCCCCCTTCTCCACGGCCTTTCCCCCCGTCCCTACCGCGTTTCCGGAGGACGTTCCCTCACCCCGTCCCGCTTCGGGGTTTGCTTTCGCGATGACCATCTTCCCCAGGGAGGGGGTGATCTCCCGAAGGGACCTGGGCGGTGCGGGCACGGACGGCTCGGAAGTCTCCCCGGGGGTCCGTGACGTTTCCTCCGTGCGGGGAACCCGGGTCGGCTCGCTGCTCTCGGGGGTCAGGGTGGGCTCCGCCTTCGGCCGGGGGACGGGGAACTCCTTCTCGGGCGGAAGGTCGGGGTTGACGGGCAGGTCAGGGACACGCCCCGCGAGTTCCCTCGGCGGGGGAACGGGCGGTTTCTCCTTTCGCGCCGGCTTCGGGGGAGAGGGCGGGGGAGGTTTCGGACGCGCGCCCTCCACGATTCCCGGCCGGGGGGTCGGGAAATCGGCAGAGCGGGGCAGATCGGCCAGATCCACGATCATCACGTCGGCGGGGCGGTGCGGGGTCCAGGGGATCATCGACGCAAGCACCAACAGCGTCAGATGGAACAGGGCGGAAACGGGGACCCAGTTTTTCAGCAAATGGCTGTTAGGCATAAAATATAATTATATCCGACTATTCCCCTCCCTTTTCAAATTGCGTGGCTCCCGCTACTATAAAAAGACATCCCGCCATCGAAGGAGCATTCCCATCATACCTCTGAAAGATACGATCCCGTCTTCCCGGATACCGTACGTCAATTACGGGCTGATCGCCCTGAACTGCGCCGTGTTTCTTTATCAGCTGGCCTTGGGCGAACGGCTGACGGACTTCGTCTATACCTACGGGGTCATCCCGTTCCGCTTCCTGCAGATATTTCCCCGGGACCCGGGGGAACTCCTGACGCCCCTTTCCGCCATGTTCCTTCACGGCGGATGGATGCATCTGCTCGGCAACATGCTCTACCTCCACATCTTCGGAAACAACGTGGAGGACATGCTGGGCCGCGGCAGGTACCTCCTGTTCTATCTGACGTGCGGCGGCCTCTCCTTCCTTTCCCAGATCGCGTTCCAGTCGAATTCCATGGTTCCCAACATCGGGGCATCCGGGGCGATCGCGGGAGTGCTCGGCGCGTACTTCCTGCTCTTCCCGCGGGCGCGGGTCCTGACGCTGGTGCCGCTTTTTCTCTTCTTCCCCGTGGTGGAGATCCCGGCCTTTTTCTTCCTGGGATTCTGGTTTCTCATGCAGTTTCTGAGCGGTGCGGCAACGATCGGGAAAACGTCCGCCCTCACGGGGGGGGTGGCGTGGTGGGCCCACATCGGCGGGTTCCTGGTGGGCATGCTTCTGTTGAAACTTCTCCTCCCGCATGACTCCGCGCGCAGGCCCGTCATTGTCTGATGATTGATGATTGCAGAAAGCCCGAAAACAAAGGCCCGGCGGGGCACCGTCGCCGCGAAAAATTCCTTGACACCCCATACCCCCTCGGCTTTCAATGAAATCAATTTACCGACGGTAGCCGATCCACCGGTTTCCTTGCATCCGGGGATCTTGAACCATACCCCAAAACGACAGGAGGGAAAGCGATGACGAAGGCGGAACTGGTTACGTTCATTGCGAAAAAGGCGGGCATTACGAAGGGCAAGGCGGAAGGGGCCCTCCACGGGTTCACGGAGGCCGTCACGGCGACCTTGAAGAAGGGGAGCAAGCTCGCGCTGACGGGGTTCGGGACATTCACCGTCAGCAACCGGAAGGCCAGGATGGGGCGGAACCCGCAGACCGGCGCCCAGATCCGGATCAAGGCGACGAAAGTCCCCAAGTTCTCGGCAGGCAAGTCCCTCAAGGAAGCGGTCGGCGGAAAGAAAAAATAGAGAATTCCTGTCCACGGCCCACCAGGATCCCCGGCCGGCCATGCGCGGCCGGGGTTTTTTTTTGCCGGAGGGAGCATGTTCGCGAAGATCCTGCTGTCCACGGATTTTTCGGGATGCTCCGCGGAGGCCGCCGGGATGGCGAGGTCCCTGGCGGAGCGGTTCGGTTCGCGGGTCGTGGTGCTCCACGTGCTCGACGAGCCGGCAACGCTCGACCCGATGTTCCGCGGGGACATTCCGCTGGAAATGCTCCGCAGCCGGATGGACCAGTTCGCCCGGGAGAACATGGACGCCTTCCTCGCGCGCCACTTTTCCGGTTTCGAGAATTTTGACACGATGCTTTCCACGGGAATACCATACAGGGAAATCATCGGAAAGGCTCGGGAAGTCGCGGCGGACCTCATCGTGATCGGGACGCACGGCCGCACGGGAGTGGAGCACGTGGTCTTCGGAAGCACGGCGGAAAAGGTGGTCCGCATGGCCCCGTGCCCCGTCCTCACCGTCCGTCAGGGGGGGAAGCAATTCGTTTATCCATGATCTTTTCCCATCCGGAGGACTCTCCGTATGACCACGATCATTGATGTGCACGGGCGGCAGGTGCTGGACTCGCGGGGGAACCCCACCGTGGAGGTGGAGGTGCACCTCGAGTCCGGGGCGGGAGGACGCGCGATCGTCCCCTCGGGGGCGTCGACCGGGACCCGGGAGGCCGTGGAACTCAGGGACGGGGACCCGGGGAAGTACCTCGGCAAGGGGGTCACGAAGGCCGTCCGGAACGTGAACCGGGTGATCGGGCCCAAGATCATCGGCTTCGATGCGACCGAGCAGGCGCTGATCGACAAGGTGCTGATCGAGCTGGACGGGACCGAGAACAAGGGAAAGCTCGGTGCGAATGCCATCCTCGGGGTCTCCCTGGCCGTCGCACGGGCGGCGGCGGAGGGGTGCGGCCTCCCCCTCTACCGGTACCTGGGGGGCGTGGGGGCCCGCACGCTTCCCGTCCCGATGATGAACATCCTGAACGGCGGCTCCCACGCCGACAACAACGTGGACATCCAGGAGTTCATGGTGATGCCCGTCGGGGCGAAGTCGTTCTCCGAGGCGCTCCGGATGGGGGTGGAGACGTTCCACCACCTGAAGAAGGTGTTGAAGGGGAAAGGGCTGAACACCAACGTAGGCGACGAGGGAGGGTTCGCCCCCCTGCTCCGGTCGAACGCCGAGGCGATCGAGGTGATCCTCGAGGCCATCGGAAAGGCGGGATACAGGCCGGGCAAGGAGATCGGCATCGCACTGGACGCCGCGGCATCCGAGTTCCGGGAGAAAGGGAAGTACGTATTCCGGAAATCGGACGGCTCGAAACGGTCCGCCGACGGGATGGTGAAGTTCTACGAGGGGCTGTGCCGGCAATACCCCATCTTCTCCGTCGAGGACGGGTTTGCCGAGGACGACTGGAGAGGCTGGAAGATGTTCACGCAGGCCATGGGGAAGAAGATCCAGATCGTCGGCGACGACGTGTTCGTGACCAATCCGAAGATTCTCCGGAAGGGGATCGACGAGGGGATCGCGAACTCCGTGCTCATCAAGCTGAACCAGATCGGGACCTTGAGCGAGACGATCGACGCCGTGGAAATGGCCAAGCGGGCCGGCTGGACGGCCGTTGTGTCCCACCGGTCCGGCGAAACGGAGGACAGCACGATCGCCGACCTGGTCGTCGCCCTGAACACGGGCCAGATCAAGACGGGCTCGGCGTCGCGGACCGACCGGCTTGCCAAGTACAACCAGCTGCTGAGGATCGAGGAGGAGCTTGGACAATCCGCGCGGTTCGAGGGAAGGGGAGTGTTCTATACTGGTTGACATGAGGCGACGGTTCATCGCTCTGATCGTGCTGGACGGCTGGGGCTACCGGGAGGAAACCGAGGGCAACGCGGTCGCCCTGGCCGATACCCCGTTCTTCGACCGGCTGTGGGCGGAGTTTCCCCACACGCTGATCCATGCCTCCGAGGAGCGCGTCGGACTTCCCTCCGGGCAGATGGGAAACTCGGAAGTCGGACACCTGAACCTGGGGTCGGGTCGGGTCGTCTACCAGGACATCGTCCGGATATCGAAGTCGGTCCGGGACGGAGAGTTCGCGAGGAACCCGGTCTTTTGCAAAACGATGGACGCCTCCCGGCAAAACGGGAAGGCGCTCCATCTCGTGGGGCTCCTCTCCGACGGTGGTGTGCATTCCCTCCACACGCACCTGGTCGCCCTTCTCGAGATGGCGAAGAAGCGGGGGGTGGAGAGCGTGTTCCTCCACCCCATCCTGGACGGCCGCGACACCTCCCCGAACAGCGGTGTCCACCACCTGCGCAACCTCCAGGAGGAGATGGAGCGGATCGGGGTGGGGAAGGTGGCCACGGTGGGGGGCCGGTATTACGCGATGGACCGGGACAACCGCTGGGACCGAATCGAACGGGCCTTCCGTGCGATGGTGCGCGGCGAGGGGAAGGAGAGCGGCGACCCCGTCGCCGCCGTGTCCGTTTCGTACGAAGCGGGGAAGACCGACGAGTTCATCGAGCCGGTGGTCATCACGCGGGACTGCCGACCCGTGGGGTCCATCTCCGCGGGGGACTCGGTCATCTTCTTCAACTTCCGGGCGGACCGCGCCCGGCAGCTCACCCGTGCCCTTACCCAGGAGGATTTCGACCGCTTCCCGCGGCCCGAGCGGCTGGACCTCGTGTTCGCCTGCATGACCCCCTACGACGAGACCTTCCGGCTGCCTGCCGCGTTCCCGGCGCAGCCCATGAACAATCTCCTCGCGGATCTATTCGCCGCCCGCGGGGTCCGGAATCTCCGGATGGCGGAGACCGAGAAATACGCGCACGTGACCTACTTCTTCAACGGGGGAGCGGAGAAGGTGTTCCCGGGAGAGTCGCGGATCCTGGTTCCGTCCCCCTCGGTTCCCACCTACGACCTGCAGCCGGAGATGAGCGCATACGAGGTCGCGGAGCGGGCGGTGGCCGAGGTGGGGTCGGGCAGGCACGACGTGCTCATCCTGAATTTCGCGAACGGGGACATGGTAGGGCACTCCGGGATCCTGCCGGCCGCGATCCGCGCGATCGAGGCGGTGGACGAGAACCTGCGCAGCGTCGTGGAGAAGATCTGGGAGGTGGGGGGCTTGGCGCTCGTGACGGCCGACCACGGGAACGCCGAACAGATGGTGGACCCCGAGACGGGGGGGCCGCACACGGCCCACACGACCAACCCCGTCCCCCTGGTTCTCGCCGATCCGCAGGGGAAGGGGACGGTGCTCAAGAGCGACCGCGCGTTGGAGGACTTCGCGCCCACGATCCTCCGGATGATGGGGATTCCCCCGCCGCCCGAAATGACCGGCGAGGACATCCGTCAGCGGGAGAAAGGGAACTAGGGGATGATGCAGAAGTCGGTCCTGATCATCAGCAACGAGGCAGGCGTCCGGGACATGATGGCGAACCTCCTCACCGACTCGGGCCTCCGGGTGTCCCTCGCGGCCACCGGCGCGGAGGCGATCAAGATCGTCTCCAACTCCACCCCCGATTTCATCCTGTGCGAGCAGTTCCTCCCCGACAGCTCCGGGGTGGAGCTCAAGCGGCGCCTCCTCCGGCTGTCCCCGAAATCCCGGGTGATCGTCCTTTCGTCCTTCACCATCATCCGGACTTCGGACGACGTCCTGCGGTTCGGGTCCTCCGACTTCATTCTGGACCAGCGGGAGCTCCTGGACCTCCTCGAGGCGGCGGGGGAGGACAGAGCGCCGGTGGCGGTTCCGGTGACCGACTTGCACCTGAAGAAGTGTCTCACCGAAACGATCGACGTCCTCGTCGGCCTGCTGGAAATCAACGACCCGTTTTTCAGCGGGAATTCGCACATCACGATGGAGTACGCCCGCGCCGTTGCCGAGGAGATGAAGCTGTCGAAGGAGATGGTGGACGAGATCGTGGTGGCGTCGCTGCTGCACGACATCGGCAGGATCGGCATCCGGTCCGAGATCCTCATCGAGAAGAAGGAGATCTCCAACACCGAGTACAACACGGTGAAATCGCATTGCGAGAACGGGGTCAAGATCCTCGACACGATCGACTTCCCGTGGAAGATCAAGCCGATCATCGTGCATCACCACGAGCGGTACGACGGGAAGGGATACCCGGGCGGCCTCAAGGGGCGGGAGATCCCGCTGGGGGCGCGGATATTGTCCGTGGTCGACGCCTACGCGGCGATGACCGCCAACCGGCCACACCGGAAAAGCCGGCCGAAAGGGGAGGCGATCGAGGAGCTGCACCGGAACGTGGGAACCCAGTTCGACCCGGAGATCGTCGAGTTGTTCACCCTCGTGGCGGAGCGGAAGTTCCATTACCACGGGAACGGGGTGAAACCGCAGATCCTCATGGTCGACGACGAGGTCGATTACCTGACCCTCCTCAAGCTCAAGCTCGTCAACGAGGGGTTCGGGGTGATCGTCACGGACAACGGCGCCGACGCCCTGGCTCTCATGGAGAAGGACCGGCCGGACCTCGTCATCGCGGACGTCCTGATGCCGGAAATGGACGGCATCGCGATGTACAGGAGGATGCGCGAGATCCCCGGGGTCGGGGATACCCCCCTCCTGTTCCTTTCCGGAAAGGATGATACGAACCTGAAGGTCGAGGCGCTCCACCTGGGCGCGGAGGATTACCTCGTCAAACCGGTGGACCTGAAGGAGCTTGCCGCGCGGATCCGCAACATCATCCGGCGGGAAACGACGAGGAAGAAGAGCGCCGCCGGGGCAGGTACCAGCCAGGGGGTGATGGGGGACTTAAGGAATCTCGGGATCCCCGAGATCGTCCAGACCCTCCACCTGGGCCTCAAGACCGCCTGCGTGGCCCTGAAGACGGGGGAGAGGGATCAGGGACGGATTTACTTCACGAACGGGCGGCTTTCCCACTGTGAGACCGGGAGCCTCGCGGGAGAGGAAGCCTTCTACCGGCTCTTGCGCCTGCAGGAGGGATCCTTCGTGATCATGCACGGCCAGACGACCAAGAAGCGGACGATCGATATGGACGAGATGCAACTGATCCTGGAGGGATTCCGACGCATCGACGAGGAGAGGAAGGAAACCGGACAAGGATGACCCTGTTTTCCAAAGAACGAAGGAAGAAGGAGAGGAAACAGCGCATGGCTCATGTTGTATTCACGGTCCAGAGCGGCAAGCATCCGAAGAGGGTGTCATCCCCCGTAACGGCCACAGCAAAGGATTTTTCCTCGGTGGGGATGTCGGTCGTGACCCCGAAGATCGCCCCGGACGGGATCCACGTGATGTACGACACGCTGATGATCACGAGCAACCGCGTGGATGCGACGATCTTTCCGGAAGGAGGGGGGGCGCCGATCCGGGTATCGGGAAAGGTCATCTGGTTCCGCTCGGCCGACGCCCCGGAGGGGTCCTACATCTTCGGCATGCAGTTCGACGAGCCGTCCTCGGAACTTTCGGAGTGGCTCTACCTCGAGTAGGCCCTTGAAAGCGATCGACGTGCACGCCCACCCCAGCACCCGCCCCTGGTACGAATCGATGCGTCCGTACCTCGAGGCGCTCGAGTCCTACTACAAGTCCCCCTTTCACGTCCGCACGGACGAGGAGATGGCCGAGGAGTTCCTCCGGGCCGGCGTGGGGGCGATGATCCTGGCATGGGACGCGGAGACCACTACCGGGCTGCCGTCGACGACCAACGATTACGTCGCCTCGATCCGGGACCGGTTCCCCGGCGCGGTCATCGGGGCCTGGGCCTCCGTCGACCCGTGGAAGGGGGAGGAGGCCGTCCGGGAGCTCGACCGCGCGGTTCGAACCTTGCGGCTCGCGGGGGTGAAGTTCCAGGGGGTCGCCCAGGCGTTCTTTCCGAACGACCGGCGCTTTTACCCGCTCTATGAGAAATGCGTCGAGCTTTCCGTCCCCGTGCAGTTCCACACCGGCACCACCGGGCTGGGGGCGGGGACACCCGGGGGGATGGGACTCAAGCTCAAGTACACCCAGCCGATCCATCTCGACGATGTCGCGGCCGATTTTCCCCGCCTCACCATCATCGCGTGCCATCCCTCGTGGCCGTGGCAGAGCGAGATGATCGCCATTCTCCTCCACAAGTCCAACGTCTTCATGGAGACGTCCGGCTGGTCCCCGAAATATTTCCCTCCCGAGCTGAAGAAGGAGATCGCCGGTCGCCTGCAGGACAAGGTCATGTTCGGGTCGGACTATCCCGTCCTTGCCTACGAACGGCTCTTCCGGGACTGGGACGCCGAGGGGTACCCCTCCGGTGTCCTCGACAAGGTCTTCCTCGCCAACGCGCGCCGCATCCTCGGGCTCCCCTGACGAAAAGCAAAGGGACGTTCATACACTTTTTCATGTTGGCGAGGCGGGCCACCAGGGCAGACTTCGGCTTCCGGGAACCCTGGCTCGCGGGGGGCTTCCTCTGCGCTACGCTCGCGACCTGCGACCGCTCGCTGCCGTTCCGCTCGCCGCAAGTTGCACCTCGCTCCACAGGCCGCTTCGAGGAACCCCCCGCATCGCCCCGGT
>LDXO01000023.1 GCA_001443455.1 Deltaproteobacteria bacterium CSP1-8
CCGGAAACCTCCGGTTGAGCCACATACCCCAAGAAAATAACCGGTCTTCATTCATTGAACCAGCGGGAAGGACCGCCCGGGAGAGGGCGCGGCCATCTACCGGAAAGAGCCTGATGTAGCCACCGCGCCTCTCCTGAACCGCTATCGACCTTGCTTTCCGTAACCCCTACCGCGGTCCCCGTGCATATCGTCCTTTCTGTGTTCCTGTTCGCCCCTCTTCCACTCCATCTCGCGCTCCCTCTCCCATTGCTTGTGCGCCTTACGGTTCTCCTTGTCCCAACGGACGCGATCCTTCTTCCATTGGCCGTACGGAACGTGCCGCTCCCGTTCCCACCTGGCCCGGTAGTCCCGGGGTACGTACAGCACCGCCCTCGGCACCCGGCGCCGCTCGATCACCCCCCACGGCCTGTTGTACGCCCGCGCACGGTACCACCGCTCACCGCGCGGCGACCACCAGAACCCCCCGTAGAAGAACACGTCGATGTTGGGGTCCGGGACGAAGTGGACCTGGGACTGCGGGATCATCACAACTTCCGGCGGCTGGGACACTATGATCGGCGGCGGCCCGAGGTTGATGCTGACGCTCACCTCCGCCCTCGCGGGCTCCGAAAACCCCCATGCGGAGGCGATCATTGCCCCCGCCAGCAGGCACCACCATACTCTTCTCGAATTTCCCATCCGGAATCTCCCTTCATGATGGGTGAGGCCATCATCGGTGAGTTTGCCCTACCTCTCTTTGCCCCCCCCTTTGGTCTCATTCCACTTTGCTTTCAGAATATATTCATTCATGTTCGCCCCCCTTTCCTCTTGTTCGTAAAAAAAGGGACGTCCCGCGAAAATTCACCTCCCGATGCGAAACTCCGAGAGGGATCCCAGGATCCCGAAGGCACGCAATAGCCATAGGACCACCGCGATCACAACGACGATGTTTAGAATTTTCTTTATCTTGGCATCCATCGGAAGGTAGGTGTTAATCAGCCACAGGATTACACCGACGACAACCAGAACGATTACCACATGAATCAACGGCATAATCCTTCTCCTTTTTTCCTATGGCCCCCGGGATATCAGAACCAAGGACATCGCGGCGCCCCTCTCAGGGCCTGTTGTCGTCCCTCGCGGACACCTATCACAGTAATACCGTCCGCCTGCCTTCGGTATCGGTATCTGTCCGAAACGCGAGCCGCTGTTTGTCTGATTTTCGGACCGGTGGTTGTCCTATGGCAGGAAGGGGCGCCGGAGGGTTCGGATCAAGGGAGACGCGCTTTACTCCTTGTCTCGTCCGGAGGAGCGTGTATCGTATGGGCAATAAGGGGAAGAGGATGGTGGAATCCATCGTCATCGAACTGACCGCAATGGGAAAGGGGTCCTTCGCGGGACGGACCATGAGGGTTGCCGCCCTCCTTCTCCTGTTCGGGCTGCTGGCACCTCCGGGAGTGTCGCCCGGCCCTGCCGCCGCTCCCGGCAACCCCTCTTCACGCGGCGTAATGGTTGGGGACAATTCCGTCTTTCTCCCCGGGAATGTCCGCGTTTCCGAGCATCTCTTCGGTCTCCCGGGACTCACCAACGTCGGTCGCGTGGCCAACGGAATCTTTCGGGGCGCCCAGCCGAAACCCGAAGGATACGCCACCCTGAAGGCGACGGGCATCAGAACGGTGATCAACCTTCGCACGCGTCACGGGGAGAGGGAGGCGATCGAGGCGGCGGGGATGCGATACGTCGAGATCCCCATGAATGTGCGGAAGAATGTCGACCCGGCGGCGGTGCGGAAAGCGCTGTCGGTGATGACCGACCCGGCGAACCAGCCCGTATTCGTTCACTGCTCCCGCGGGGTGGACCGCACGGGAGTGGTGGCGGCGGTCTACCGGATGGAGGTCGACGGGTGGAGCGAAGCGGAGGCGGAGGCGGAGATGGAGGCCTTCGGCTTCCACGAGTTTTGGTCACAGCTCAAAGAGTTCGTTCGCCGGTACCCGGAGGGCCGGAAGGGGATCCAGGGCGGGAACGGCCCGTAAATCCATAAGGGATGTAGGTTCGGCGGACGACGGGAGAAGGATCGAAGACGGGGGGGGGAGCTCGTCCTCTCGGCGGCGGCCGGCGCGGGACATGTCCGGTCGGCGGAGGCTCTGGTTGCCGCCTTCATAGCAAAAGGGATCGCTGCAAAGCATGTGGAGGTCCTGGGCGCTGGCCTCCGGCCTGGTGATGGTCATCATCAACCCGATCCCGGGACAGGAGGAGCGCAACAGCGACCATCTCCTCGAGGAAGGGGTCGCCGTGCGGTCCAACAACCTCCCCGCTCTGGCCTACAAGATCGACTCCCTCCTGTCGGACAAGGAGCGGTTCGACCGGATGCGGCAGGCGGTCCGCCGACTGGCCCGCCCGAACGCGGCGGCCGACGTCGTGTCCCTGGTCTCCGGGACGATGACCTCGCCAAAGGGTCCCTCTCCGACCACATGAACGAATCGGTCTCCGAAGGGCACCGCGAGTTCGACGATAATGATAGGTCGCCCGAAGCAGCTGCGACCGGCGTAGCGGGATCGGTGATGTCGGGTAGGTTGATCCGGCCTTTGAAACCATAGGACAAACACCGGTTTGAGAATCGGACAAACCACGATTCTCATTTCGGACATACGCCGATGCCCCAGGGGCGGGTACGGGATTATGGTGGCGATATGGGCTCCAAGTGACCGTTACCGAGTCCAAATAAACTTTCGGGAACCACCCGGAGCAACCCGGAATCCGCAGGATCCGGCAGAGAAAAGGAGCCGACATGTCGACGTCGAATGCAATCCCCGAAGGGCGGCACGACAACAAGCGGAAGGGTAACGGATCCAGGCCCGACGGCGAGTTCCAACGGGCGCTCCTTGCCGGAGCATTCGCACTTGCCCTCCTGTTGCCGAGCGCGGGCTTCGCCGAGGAGCCCGTCCCTGCCGTCGCGCCTGGGAAGGCGGCGGTGACGGCCGTCGACAATCTTCTGATCACGACGCCTCCCCCTCCCCCCAACGTGCGGAAGCCCGTTCTTTCGTGGGGGACGGGGAACGGGAAGAGCTATTGGATCCCGGCGGTGGAGATCTTGGGCTTCGAGGCGCTCCTCAACGTGTACGGCCGAATCACTGACCCCAACGATGTCTCGGAATATTCGGAAGGGCATAAAGTCTTCAGTGTGACCCCGTCCACCATCTGGAGGCACCTCACCAAAGGCCCCTGGGGATTCGACGGCGATTCCTTCCAGATAAACCAGATCCAGCATCCCTATCAGGGAGCCGTCTATCAGGGATTCGCGCGATCGGCCGGCATCGGCTTCTGGGAATCGTCCGCCTATACCTTCCTGGGCAGCTTTGTCTGGGAGGTGGCCGGGGAGACCACGACCCCCTCCATCAATGACCAGGTCGCGAGCGGCATCGGCGGGAGTTTCCTGGGGGAGCCGCTCTTCCGGCTGGCGAGCCTGGTGCTCGAAGACGGCGGCGATAATCCCGGATTCTGGCGCGAGCTGGGCGCGGCGGTGCTCTCGCCCCCAACCGGCTTCAACCGCCTCGCTTTCGGCGACCGGTTCAAAGGAGTGTTCCCGAGCCACAACCCGGCCACCTTCACGCGCCTGCGGCTCGGCACAAGCCTGACCGACCACGTGGCTGGCATCAGCAATGTCCCTGTCGACCGGAAAGAGGTGACCGCAGACTACTCCCTCTCCTACGGGCTCCCCGGGAAAAAAGGTTACACCTATGATCGCCCTTTCGACTACTTCCACTTCCAATTCACCGCCGTCTCCGGCAGGAGCGCCTTCGAAAACATCATGACCCGTGGCCTCCTCTTCGGAAAGAAATACGAGGCAGGCGACGACTATCGCGGGGTGTGGGGCCTTTACGGGAGCTTCGACTACATCTCGCCGCAGGTCTTCCGCGTCTCCAGCACGGCCCTTTCCCTCGGTACCACCGGCCAGTGGTGGCTCTCGCGTGCGATCGCACTCCAAGGCTCGGCGCTCGGCGGAATCGGATACGGCGCGGGGGGCACCGTCCGCGCCAGCGAGGACCGCGACTACCACTACGGCGGGTCCGTGCAGGGGCTTCTCGCGGCCCGCCTGATCTTCGGCGACAAGGCCATGTTCGACCTGACGGGACGCGAGTACTATATCAGCGGCTTCGGTGCCACCCAGCAGGATGGATCGGAGCGCATCTTCCGCGGGAACGCGTCGTTCACCGTGAGCGTTTACAAACGCCACGCGCTCGGGATCCAGTACGTCATGTCGACCCGGGATGCGTCCTCTTCCTTTGCCCCCGATAGTCAGCAGACGGTTGGAACCTGGAGCATCGCCTATAACTTCCTCGGCGACTCCCGGTTCGGCGCCGTCGAGTGGCGGCCTGCCGTAATCGAGGACCGCTAAAGCCGGATGCTGCGGAAAGCGAAGGGAATAACGGCGAGGACCATCATCCTCCGAACCGGTCTTGTACTGGCCGTGTGGCTTCTCCCCCTCGGTCATCGATGTGTCGCGGAGAATAACGGAGCGATTTCACGGAGCATCGAAGCCGTAAAAACGGACTTCGGGAATTTTTACCTGGATCGGGCGAACCTGACAAAGCTCGGAATCGGTGTTGCCGGGGCCGCCGTGTTCGCCAACACGGGGATGGATCGGTACATCCGCAACAAGTACCAGGACGACCTGCGAAGCAAGGAAACGGACGAAGCAACGAAAATATTCAATATGTCCGGTACCGCGCTCGTTCTGGTTACCGTACCGGTCTACATCGGCACCTACGGGGCCGGGTTGTGGCTTCATAATTCAACGATGGAGGAATGGGCCCAAAAATCGTTCCGGGCGACCGTCGTGGGCGGACCAGCCTTGTTGTTCCTGGCGACGGCAATCGGGGCAGACCGGCCGACCGAGGGAGATTCCCATTGGAAGCCGTTTCAAAATATCCATGGGGTCAGCGGTCACGCGTTCATCGGCGGGATTCCTTTCATTACCGCTGCGAAAATGAGCGAAAACCTTTACCAGAAGGCAATTTTTTACGGGCTATCGACGGTGACGGGGCTCTCCCGGATCAACGACGACCGGCACTATTTTTCCCAGGTGGCCCTGGGGTGGTACCTGGCTTATTTGAGCTGCGCCGCCGTCGAGAAGGGAGACGATCGGCAGGAAGGACGCGTCCACGTCCAATTCGCGGCCGTCCCGAAAGGGATCGCGATTACGGTACAGAAGAGGTATTAACCGTGAGCCTCAACCCGTTTTTAGACCAACCCGAGGTTTTAAAAATCTTCTCCTTATCACCCTCAAGTCAGATTCCCGCTGATATCCAAAATGTTTACTGGCCTGCACCCATTCAATCCTTGAAGTCCGTTCGGACATATGCCGATAACTAAGGCAGCCGGCCATGGTTACATTGGATAGGTATCGACATGGACCGCTACAAGAGGATGGCAGCCGGGCGTTTCATTCCGGGGTTGATCATTCTCGTCCTCGGCTTTAATTGGGTCTCCGCCTTCGGTGAGGAGGTCCCCACCGGGCAGCCCCCCGTTCCGGAGGACGTCAAGCCGGCAAATGGGGCCATCTCCGCCGAGGAAGGCTACATCGACAGATCACACGCCCATGTAGATCGGAAGATCAACGACGACCATTGATGGCCTCAATGGGGTTCAAGCAGAGGGATGCGGCCTTGACGATCATCAAGCCATTCTTTTCGTTCTTTCTGTCGGTCTCCGTGCTGATCCTTGTCAGCGGATGTGCGACCTTGCCGAGGGTTTCCGATGTGATCGATGAGGCGCGCACCCAGGAACCTCCTCAAATCCTGTCGGCAAGAGGATTGTTATCTCCCGAAAAAAGCAAGGCCCTGATGGAACGGCTGAAGCGATCCGTCGCCCCGACGGACATGCTGGAACGCTTCGGTGCCGTCATCGAATCGGTGAGCGGAAGCCCGCTGTCAAACGGAAACAAAGTCACCCTGCTCATCGATGGTCCGGCGACCTATGCCGCCATGTTCAAGGCGATGGAGAATGCCAGGGACCATATCAACCTTGAAACCTTTATCATCGAAGACGATGAAACGGGTCGCAGGTTTTCCGACCTGTTGTTGAAAAAGCAGGCGGAAGGCGTTCAGGTAAATCTCATTTATGACAGCAGGGGCAGCTTCAGTACTCCTGATCCGTTTTTTCAGCGCCTGCGCGACGCGGGGATCCAGGTACTTGCATTCAACCCGATCAATCCACTGAAGGCCCGCAAATCATGGAGCATGGCACATCCGGATCACCGCAAGATTCTGATCGTCGACGGCAAAATCGTTTTTACGGGGGGCATCAACATCAGTGAGGTTTATTCGAGCCGGCTTTCCGGGAGGAGCCAACGTTCCGGGGGGAAACAAGACAAAAAGGCACCGATACCCTGGAGAGACACGGACGTTCAGATTGAAGGCCCTGTCGTGGCTGAATTCCAAAAACTGTTTCTCGAAACGTGGGAGCTACAGAAGGGCGCAAACCTTTCCGAGCGGAACTATTTCCCGGATCTGAAAGCAGAGGGAAATGCCCTGGTGCGAGCGGTCGGCAGTTCCCCGGGACAGTCCAACAGGCTCACTTTCGTTTTGTATGTGTCCGCCATCACTTTTGCGGAACATTCGCTTCATCTGACGAATGCTTATTTCGTCCCCGACGACGAGACGGTGCAAGCCCTCCGCGATGCCGCCAGGCGCGGGGTTGACGTGAAGATTGTTCTTCCCGGAACCACCGATACTTCCCTGACTGTAAATGCAGGACGGTATTATTATTCCGAGCTTTTGAAATCGGGGGTGAAGTTATACGAGCGCCGCGATGTCCTGCTGCATGCGAAAACCGCGGTAATTGACGGCGTCTGGTCGACCGTCGGCTCTACCAATATGGACTTCTGGAGTTTTTCAAGCAATGACGAGGTGAACGCGGTGATTCTGAACAAGGAATTCGCTGAGGAAATGGAGAAGATGTTTGCCGGGGATCTTGCGCAGTCCCACGAGATTCGGCTGAAAGAGTGGAAAAGAAGACCTGTGCTCAACAAAATCAAGGAGTGGTTTGCGCATCAATTTGAACGTTGGTTGTAAACGATCGTCGAAGAATGTTGAATAAGCCTCTTTGCCGGCCTATCCCGCGCCCCATGCTTGCCCTGTAACGCAAGCTGATTGCGCTGATCGGCATACGCCGCCATTATCTCGGCGTTCATCGACGGATTTTCATAGAAATAAAACATCCCCCGGACTGCCCTTTTGCCCGGGGGATGCCCCTCTTTCCGTGGAAAAACTTTCAGGAGATCGCTATTCCGAGAGTACCAGAATCTCAACCCTCCTGTTTTCGAACCTGCCTTTCTCCGTCGAATTGTCCGCTATGGGTTTGGATTTCCCGTACCCCTTTGTCGTTATCATATCCTTGTGGGTATCGATCATGCCCTGCTTCAGGAGGTAGTCTTTCACGGCTGCGGCTCTCCTCTCGGAAAGAGCCTGGTTGTATTTCGCGCTGCCGATGTGATCCGTATGACCTTCTATGGCAATCTTATAGCCAGGATACTTCTTGACGAAATCGATCGCCTTCTGAAGCTCTGCAACATCCGCTTTCCTGACGTCCGACTTGTTGAAGTCGAAATTGACATGAAGGACCAGGCGGTCTATCACCTTGGGGGCGGGTTTTGGTGCCGGAGGGGGATTCACGGTGACCGTCGTCGATGTCGTCCGGGTGCCGCCCTCGCCTTTCGCAGCGATCGTGTATTGGGTCGTGGCTGTGGGGCACACTTCCCGGGAGCCGCTGGGATCCACGCTCCCGATGCCCGGATCGATAGAGGCGCTGGAGGCGCCTGTAGTCGACCAGGCGAGCTTTGCGCACTTCCCCTGATCGATCATGGCCGGGTCCGCTGAAATCGAGACGGTCGGCGCCGGAGTAGGAGCCATGACGGGTGCCGGTTTCGGTGCTTCCACTTTTTTCGGGCAAAGTGCATTCGCGCGGGCGGTCGCCTCATTCGCCTTGGCGATCCCCTCTGCGGTACGGCACGCCAAATAGATATCGTATGCTTCGTTCTTCATCTTCTCCGCGGCGGCGAACTCCGCGGGGCATTCCTTGTCCTTTCCGGCAGCCCTTGCCGCTTCCACGGCTCTCTCCGCGGCCGGGAGCTCTTTATGGTAGTACATCACTCCACGTTTCGGCGCGTGTTCGAGCCCCGCGCATCCCGAAAATACGCCAATAAGCAAAACAAGGCTAACGCCAGAAAGCCGATTCACCAATTTGAGGGTCATCGCCGCTTCTCCTCTCTCGAAATTTCAACGGGAACCGCAGCTATTTCACGTTCAGGTTGTTTTTCACCGATGTGACACCCTTAACGCTGCGGGCAACCTCTCCTGCCTTTTTGACCATCTGAGCCGAATCGACAAAACCGCTTAACTGGACTTCCCCCTTGAACGTCTCGACATTGATCTGGAACACTTTCAGGGAGGGTTCGTTGAGAATTGCGGATTTTACCTTGGTCGTGATCACCGAGTCATCGATATACTCCCCGGTACCCTCGCGTTTTTGCGTGGATGCGCAACCCAGGAATACCGCGATCAGCCCGATGCAGATCAGAAAACTCAAAATGCGATGTCTTTTTGCCATGACGCTCTCTCCTCTCGTCTAGAGTTAGGGGGGGCGAATCTCCCGCCCCCCTGCCCGGATTACGAAAGATCCAGGACGGCAAGCAATATCTTTTTCATCCTCTCCTCCTTAACTCTTCGGGCGTACAAGAAGCAGGATCGCGCCGGCCGCTATCGCCCCCACCCCTGCCCAGGCAGGGACGTTGACCGTCTGCTTTTCCTTGACCGACAGCTCGAGCGGACCCAGCTTGGCTTCGTGGGTCTCCTTGGTGTAGCTGAACTTGCCGTACACCACTCCCAGGAGGCCAGCCACGATCAGCACGATGGCCACGATCTTGATTGTGCTCATCTCGTCTCCTTCCTGCCATGGACCCTGCCGCAGAGAAGCATTCCAAGACCGCTACAGGGCCTTTCGTCCCTGAATGACATTAATCAGTATCACCACGATCGCGATGACCAGGAGAACGTGAATGAATCCTCCCATTGTGTACGAGCTGACCAAACCAAGGAGCCAGAGGACAAGCAAAATGACCGCTATAGTCCAGAGCATATTTCCTCACCTCCTCCCGTGAACCAGGGACGTTCATTCCCCGCGCGAACCACAGCTATTTCACAATCAGGTTGTTTTTCACCGATTTTACACCCCCAACGCTGCGGGCAACCTCTCCTGCCCTATTGACAATCTGAGCCGAATCGACAGAACCGCTTAACTGGACTTCCCCTTTGAACGTCTCGACATTGATCTGGAACACTTTCAGGGAGGGTTCGTTGAGAATTGCGGATTTTACCTTGGTCGTGATCACCGAGTCATCGACATACTCGCCGGTACTTTCGCGTGTTGGCGTGGATGCGCACCCCAGGAATGCGGTGACCAACGTGATGCAGACCAGGAAGCTCAATATGCGATGCCTTTTTGCCATGATGCTCCCTCCTCTCGTCTGGTTCGTGCACGAACGGCATGTCTCCAAAGCGCCGATCCCCGATATTCCAAAGAATACCCACATGCTGATCCTTTCCGACGGCCTTGGGTATCGGCATCTGTCCGAAATGCGAATCGCGGTTTGTCTGATTTTCGGACCGGTGTTTGTCCTATGGTTTCAAGCATCTTCTGCAGAGGGAACGGTGTCGCGGGATATAAGCGCAGATCATTCCTGATTGGTCGGCAGCCCCGTCTCGGCCTGCGGCGTCCTCACCACCGCCACATTGGAGGGCGACGAGTTGCCGGTGGCGTTCCATGCAATAACCCGGTAGGAGTAGTTCGTGTGAGGCTTGACGGACTCGTCGCGGAAGGCCGCGACATGCACCCCCGTCTCGCCGATCTCTGAGAACAGACCGGCAGAACCGAACCCGTCAGCGCGCTCGATGCGGAACCCGAGCCCGCCGGCCCCGCATTCGGTCCATGCCAGAATCACCTGGCAACCACCGACGGCGACCGCCAACAGATCGACAGGCGCCTGGGGAAAGACGAAAGGAGAATGTCGGTTGGTCATTTTTCATCCTCTCCGCTCCGGCAAGGACTGGGTCGGCAACATCCAACCCGTCGGGGCGGGGAAATCATCCGATCAATAGCATCTCCTGAAAAGCATGCGGGACGGTATCGGCTTTTGTCCGAAACGCGAGTCGCGGTTTGTCTGATTCTTGGCCCGGTGTTTGTCTTATGGCAGGAAGGGGCGTCGGAGGGTTCGGATCAATCCACCAGTTTGTGCTGGAAGGCGTAATGGGTGATTTCCGCGTTGTTCTTCATCTTCGTCTTGTAGGGTCAGGGAGTGGCGCCTGGGACAGGAGGTCTCTCCCCGCCCTGGTTTCCACCCCCTGCCACCTCAAACCGTGCATGAGGTTTTCCCTCACACGGCTTTCCGACAACCTTCTTCCCGGAGCATGCGGGGTCCCGTGTCGCACGTTCCCACCACGACCCGCCACAGATTCGGGCCGGAATGCGCGGTCGATAACCCCTTGGCCACCGGGCATAGCCTTCGCGGGAGTTTTCGTGATTTGTGGAACTGGTGGAATTGGCCCTGTCGGGCATGCACCGTCACTTACCTCCCTACTCCGGCTCGGTTGAAGCAGGGGTCCTTCCCTCCCATCGAGTTGTGTTGTCTCGATGATCAACGGTACTATTTCCCCCTCCGACTTCTCACGCGGCGTCCCCCCGGACTTCGCATTCACGTGCTTATACCGGGAGTCACGAAGGATGTGGGCCTTCGACCGCGTGAGACCTCCCTTGTTGCGCTGCCAGCTTTCCCGACATTCCGTTCCCCATACGCCGGGGAGTTCTTCGAGGCTGCATCTCCAGATTCTTCACCTCTTCCGTGGCCTTCGCTTTAGCTGAGAAGCTCGGCTCTCCCTTGGTCCCTTTCGGGCTAACATGTCGACGCTGCAGGATTCCCTTTATGGTGCGGACTGACGGTTTGCACCTCCTCCTCAGAGGGATACTCCGCTTCGCCACCCCCGGTCACCCGAGAGCAGCGGGAGCCTGCTACGTGGCTCTCTGGCGATTACCACGACCGGACTTTCACCGGTAAGTTGACAGCGCCTTCAAGGCGCACCAGCAGGATGTTGGCCCGATAGCTGCTGATCGTCTTCACGCTCAGGCACAACTCCTTGGCGATCGTACCGACGGGTTTGCCGGAGGCGATCATGAGCATCACCTGGTATTCGCGATCCGAAAGAATCTCGTGGGGGGGCTTTTCCGAGTCGCCATCCATTTCACCCGCCAGGATCTGGCGGTGGTCGACGTCCTTTCAGCCGATCGCAAAGACAAAGAGTTGCGAGATCCCCCATTTTCAGTACCACGTAGCAGGGACCCTGAAAGTCGTGATGGATGATGGAACGGAAACTCCGTACCTGGCCTCGATCACTATGGCGGTACCGTGCCGGAACATGAGGCCCAAATCGACACGCTTTATCGAAGAGTTCTTGAAGCGATCGCTCGAGGACCACGCTGACCTCAGACCGGCAGTGACAAATCCCGCCCCATTGAATTCTTCAGCCGCGCCATCAGCACCCTCATCCATCCCGCCAAGGTGAAGACGGGAGCAGACAGCGAATCGTGGAAATAATGAATATGTCGGTTTTCCCGCAGACACACGCGAGTTATGTGAAATGTATCATTGACGAACCCTCCCCCTCACGATAGCGTAATTTTGTACTCTTCGAAAAAAAATTACGGGCTGAAAAACCATGCCAGTGAACCTCGAAACGTTCTATGGACATTTCGAGAAAGCATTGGAAGAAGGATACGCGGCCCTGTTTGCGGGAGAAGATCTGTCTCGGCCTTCCGGTTTCGTGGACCGGAAGGAGTTGTTGAGGGACATTGCCATCGAGCTGGGCCTCGACGTGGACCGGGAATCCGACATCGAAGAGTTCACGAAGGACGCCAAGCTTACGGAGAACCATCGGCTCATCACCGTGCTGCCGATAAAGACCGTCTGGACGACCAATTACGACCAACTGCTCGAGCAAGCATATCGGGAGACTCGCAAGCGGCCTGACGTCAAGATCAAACAGGACGACCTCGCCGTAACAATCCACAAGAGGGACGTGACCATTTACAAGATGCACGGGGATTTCTCACAACCCCAGAACGCGGTGCTCACCAAAGAGGACTACGAGACCTACAATGAGCACCGGGCGCTGTTCTCCGAGAAGCTCAAGGGCGATCTCATCGAGAAGACCTTCCTGTTCTTGGGATTCAGCTTCAAGGATCCCAACATCGACTATATCCTGGGCCGGATCCGCGCCCTGCTGGGGCAGAATCTGCGGGAGCATTACTGCATCATCAGGCGGCCCCAGATTCCCAAGGAAGGGGGACGGGCGAAAGCACAATTCAAATATGAACAGACAAAGCTTGATTTGCGAATCGTCGATTTGAAGCGATACGGTATCCAAGCCCTGTTGGTCGACGATTACGCTGAGGTCACGGCGATTCTGAAGGAATTAAGCCGCCATAGCCACCGGAAGGATATTTTCGTTTCAGGCAGCGCGAGCGATTTTTCACCCATGGGCCGCGAGCGGGTCGAAAAACTAGCCCGTGACATCGGGCAGGGGATCATCCGCAAGGGGCACAATCTCGTCTCAGGAATCGGTCTCGGCATCGGCGGAGCAGTGATCCTCGGGGCCATGGAGGAACTGTACACCGACGACAAGAGCGAGTTCGGGGACCGTACAACGTTGCGTCACTTCCCGCAGAAACCACCTCGCGGAATGACGTGGGAGACATTCTTGACCCGGTATCGGGAAGACATGATCGCGAACGCGGGGTTCGCTGTTTTTCTCTGCGGTAATAAGCTTGACCCTAGTACGGGGAAAACAGTCATCGGCAGCGGGGTCATGAAAGAATTCGAGATAACGAAGAGGTTGAATAAGTATCCGATTCCTGTCGGCGCGACGGGCCATGCGGCTCGCCGGATCTGGGAGGAAGTCAACGGATCTCTCGACAGGTTCTTCCCTAACGGCGGGGTCAAGGGGCATTTTCAGACGTTGGGGGACACCAAGAGCACGAACGAGGAGATTGTCGAGGCAATCTTCGCCATTGCAAAACGAGTCGTTTCCAAATAAGGCTCGGATTTTCGAGAGGCGGTAAGATTACGAGCAAATCCCTTGGGAAGAGAGAGCATGGCAACACGCGCGTTCTTTCGGGTTCCATTACCATGATGACGCCCGGCGGACAAACATCACGAGGATGAACCAATGGCAAAGAAGAAGGTATTTATTTGCTTCGATTTCGAAAATGATAAAACTTTAAAAGACTTCATCATCGGGCAGGCAAAGAACATGGAATCACCATTCGAATTGTCAGATTTTTCATTAAAAGAAGCGGCACCCGAAAGAGAATGGCTGGACAAAGCAAAGAGGGCAATATCAAGATCCGATGTATTCATCGTTATGCTGGGGCCGAAAACCAATAAGTCACCCGGCGTTCTCAAGGAAGTAAAGATTGCCAACGAACTCGGCACGACAAAGTTTCAGATCATAGGATACAAGGAGGGGTCTGAAACCTGGCGGGGGCCTGATGCAGGGCGTGTCTACAGTTGGAACTGGAAGAACTTAAAAAAACTGTTGGGGTAAGGTACACATCGGGTTGAAATTTACTGATGAGACCGCACCGCCCGGGATAAGAGAAACATGTAACTCCCCTGCGGTGTTTGTCGTGTTTCCAACACGGTAATCCTGCCCGCCAGCCTTCAGCATCGGCTTTTGTCCGAAACGCGAGTCGCGGTTTGTCTGATTCTTGGCCCGGTGTTTGTCTTATGGCAGGAAGGGGCGTCGGAGGGTTCGGATCAATCCACCAGTTTGTGCTGGAAGGCGTAATGGGTGATTTCCGCGTTGTTCTTCATCTTCGTCTTCAGCAGGATGTTGGCCCGATAGCTGCTGATCGTCTTCACGCTCAGGCACAACTCCTTGGCGATCGTACCGACGGGTTTGCCGGAGGCGATCATGAGCATCACCTGGTATTCGCGATCCGAAAGAATCTCGTGGGGGGGCTTTTCCGAGTCGCCATCCATTTCACCCGCCAGGATCTGGGCGAGCGAGCCGCTGATGTATTTCTCGCCTTTCAGTGCTTTCCGTATCGCAAGGACCAGCTCGTCACCCGCACATTCCTTCGTGAGGTATCCGGAGGCGCCTGCGCGAATGGCCCGTATCGCAAACTGTTCCTCCGGGTGCATGCTGAGGATCACGACGGGCAGCTTCGGCCGGTGCTGTTTGATCTCCTTCAATGCGTCCAATCCGTTCTTTCCGGGCATCTTGATGTCCAGCACAACCAGGTCGTATTCACTCTTCCAGACCTTGCTCACCGCTTCCTGTCCGTTTCTCGCTTCCTCGACCTTGATGGGCTGGAGGCTCTCTGCAAGAACCTTCATCAATCCTTTTCGTACGACTTCATGATCATCCGCGACCAGGATTTTAAGCATTCGAGTCCGCCCCTTTTCGCATGGGAAGAGTCACTCTTACCAGGGTCCCCTCACCTGGTTTCCCACTGATTACGGTTTCCCCTCCGAGTAGCAGGACGCGTTCCCGAACCCCGATGAGGCCATGCGACTTGGAGTCGGAAATCCATCCTTCCATAATCCCGATTCCGTTGTCTCTCACCTCTACGATCAGAGTATCGTCCTTCTTCTCCAAGCTCACATTCACCTGCGACGCCGCGGCATGGCGCATGACATTGGTCAGGGCCTCCTGAACGATGCGGAAGATCGCCGTGGCGCGGGCGGTGTCGGATATCTTATCCACTGCCTGTATCGTAACTTTGCAGCCTATCCCTGTCCGGTTCTGGAAATCCTTCGCCATCCATTCGATTGCGGCGGCCACGCCGAGTTCATCCAGGATCCCGGGCCGGAGGTCGGTCGAAATTTTTCGCACCGTCCGGATGATGCGGGTTACAGTTCGTTCGATGTCGTGAACTTTCGCGGACTGCTCGGCAAGTCCGTCGGAGACCAAACTTCTTCTTATCGACGAGAGGTCCAATTTCAAGACCGTCAACGCCTGTCCCAGCTCGTCGTGGATTTCGCGCGAGATGCGCATCCTTTCTTCCTCAAGCAGGGATTGCAGACGCCCCGAGAGGTTGCGCAACCGCTCGCGGGATTTCCTGATCTTCTCCTCTGCCCGCTTCCCCTCGTCGAGCATCTGCTTCATGAGCTTGTTCGCTGCCACCAGCTCGGCCGTCCGCTCATCCACGCGTCTTTCCAGCTCTTTGCTGGCGTTCGCCAAGGCCACCTCTGCCTGATGGCGTGCGGTGATGTCGCGAATGTTGCATTGAATCACTTTCGTGCCGTTCACCAGGTAGACATTGCTGACAAACTCCACATGCCTGTGCCGGTGCCCTTTGGTTTCCAGCGGCAGATTGTCGTAACGGATATACTCCTTCCTCTGCAATTTCCGAAAAGCGGCCTGGCTGGCGGCGATATCCCGGAATGGGCCGATTTCCCAGAGCCTCTTGCCGAGCAACTCGGCGTGAGAATACCCCAAAAGGCTCATGAGGAATGGGTTGGCGTCGGTGATCCTTCCCGTGTCCGCATCCAGAAGGAGTATGCCGTCTTTTGCCGTCTCGAAGAGCCGCCTGTAACGAACTTCGGATGCCTTCAGCTCGTGCTCGATCCGCTTGCGATCGGCAATGACACTCTCCGGCAGCTCCTCCCCCTTGCCGGAGGGCCGGCTGGCCAGCTTGTCCTCCAGTTCGGCCAGGCGCGCCCGCAAGGTGGCATTCTCCGCTATGAGGTGGGATTTCGATTTGGATGGCATCTACACCCCCCAAGCACAGGTGCTTCCTGCTGCCATTTGCCGATCCTGGGGAAATTATATCAATAGCCGATCATTTGGCAATCCTGTAATGATTTTCAGCGTTTTCAACTTCATAAGGCCTGTGTCCATCCCTTTCCGCTGACCTTTGCATTGCATGGAATTCACCGGTGTCTCCCACGCAAACGGGTTCACCTCCTCCTTGCATGAGTCGTGGTTCCTCTCGATCTGCCTATTCGATCGGAAAGGATAGGACCTTCGTTCTGCTGGAAACCATAGGACAAACACCGGTCCGAGAATCAGACAAACAGCGATTCGCGTTTCGGACAGTTGCCGATACCCAAGGCCGGCGAACAAAATTACTGTGTCAAGACGCGAGGGATCAGCAGGGAAGGGAGATCGCATGGAAATGCCAGTACCCCGACTACGTTACGGTCCTGTCCCGGAAGGTGGAGCGGGGATGAAACGTGCATCGGCCGGAACCGCCCCCCTTCGGAACGGCTCCGGATCGGCGACCAGGCGGGCAGTACACACCGGCCTGCGCCCGGAAGACGCGGCGCTTCTTTCCCAGCTCCGGCTGGGTGCGCCGGCCGCGGTCGAAACCCTCTTCGGCCGATACCATGGCAAGGTGTATGGCCTCGCCATGTCGATCCTGAAGAACAAAAGCGACGCAGAGGAAGCGTCGCAGGACGTCTTCCTCACGGTGGTGCGGAAGGCAGACCGGTTCCGGGGGAACTCGGCGCTCTACTCCTGGATCTACCGGATCTGCGTCAACGCGTGCCTGATGCGTCAGCGCAAGGGCCGGCGGACGGAAACCGTCCCGATCGAGGAATTTCTGCCCGTCTTCACCAAGGAGGGCGCGCATGCGAGGCCGGTGGAGGACTGGAGCAAGGAAGTCGAGCGGAGAATGCTCGACAAGGAGCTCGGGCAGGTGATCAAGCGGTTCACGGACGAGCTCTCCGAGAAATACCGGGTGGTCTTCGTGCTGAGCGACGTCGAGGGGCTGTCAAACGAGGAAACGGCGCAGGTCCTGGACCTGACGATCGCGGCGGTGAAGTCCCGCCTCCACCGGGCGAGGCTCTATCTGAGAGAGCGGCTCAGCCGGTACCTGCAAGACGGGAGAGTGGTCTAGAGAACTCCATTTTCGAAAAGGCGCCGTCCGTCAGCAGGACGGCGCCGAAAAAGGGTAACCCTTTTTTCAACGGACAACGACTCGTTTGTTCATGAGCATCAGGATGACGAGGACCAGAATAACCAGTACCGCCACCCCGATCAACAAGCCCACCGCGTCCGTCCCCGCGGCCACCCGCTCCGTCAGCGAGGCAAGCCGGTGCAGTTCGCTGTCGCTCATCGACCGGATCTTGGCCATTGCCTCATCGGGGGAAACGCCGTAATCCACAAGTTTCTGCATGACCACCTTCTGCTCCAGGAAGGTCTGAACCTTGGCGATTTCCGCCGCCCGGAGATCGCCCGCGCCGCCGTGAGAGGCGATCATGCTCGCCTCGGCCATCCCCCGGAAGGACCCCAACACGCCCATCCACCCCGCCATCACGATGGCAAGGGCAAAAAACCATGCGGTTCTGCGAATCGTCACCATGGCGACACCTCCCTGTTTTTTTCGACCGCACGTTATTTCTCATCGTGCCCGCGGACACCTTCTACCGTAATTCTGTCCACCGGCTTCAGGCATCGGCATCTGTCCGAAATGCGAATCGCCGTTTGTCTGATTCTCGGACCGGTGTTTGTCCTATGGGGTAGAGCTGCGATTGGTGTTCGAACCGATCACTCCTTCTCCTGGTAGACAACGATGCGGTCGCGTCCGGCCTGCTTGGCGGCATACAAGGCGGTGTCAGCGGCGTGCAGTAATTCACGCATGGTGACGCCGCCGTGTTCACGCGTCCCCGCGATGCCGGCCGAAATGGTGATCGTGCCAAGCAGTTGCTCGCCGAACCGAATCTCCAGTTTCTTGACCAGCGCGCGGATCTCTTCCACACGTTGGCAGGTGTCCGCAAGCGATGAATCGGGCATGACGATCACAAACTCCTCGCCGCCATAGCGGCACGCGATATCGCTCTTGCGCAGCTTCTCACGCAGCACTTGCCCAAGCTCGCGCAACAGCAAATCGCCTGCCTGGTGCCCGAACGTATCGTTGAAATTCTTGAAGTGGTCGAGATCGAGCATCGCGATGCACAGCGGGGATTCCCCGCGACGAGCACGATGCAGCTCGCGCGACAGACTGTCTTCCAGGTGGCGCCGGTTGTATAGACCGGTCAGCGGGTCGCGGGTGGCCTGTTCGCGCAGTTTCTCCCGCAGCTTCAGGTTGGACAAAGACAGCTTGATCGCTTCGCCCACCATCAGGGCCAGTTGTTGCTCGCGGACTTGATGTTCCCCTTTCTTCACGGCAACATCCATGAGACACAACAGCCCCAGTGTTTCGCCTTGTACCGTCAAAGGCACACACAAGTAGCCAATCCCCGGTGGATGAACAAAATGGCGGCACAGCAAACCAGCCTGGGGATCTATGACGTCATGAGGTTGGCCGCGCCGTAACGCCCAACAATCTTCCAATGAAAATCTGGCCTCCACCAGGGCCTCGTCACCCCAGCGCGCGACCCCCTGAAGGTTCTGATCCGAAGCGTGAAAGATCGCCAGGAAACCGTCTCGCCCGGCGCACAGTTCACTCATCATCATGCCTACCACCTGATAGGCTTCCTCCTGCGTAGTGCAGGTCTGAAGCAGATCATTCATGCGGTTGAGCAACTTCATTTCACTTTCAACCTTCTTCAATTCAGTCACCAAAACCAACAGCTCTTCATGAGTCCTCAGAAAGACATTCTCTGCTTGTTGGCGATCGGTGATGTCGCGAATGTTGCACTGAATCACTCTCGTGCCATTCACCAGGTAGACGTTGCTGACGAACTCCACCTGAATGTGCTCTTGCTTTTTGGTTTCCAGCGGCAGATTGTCGTAACGGATATACTCCTTGGTTTGTAATTCCCGAAATGCGTCCTGGCTGGCGGTGATATCCCTGAATGGGCCGATTTCCCAGAGCTTCTTGCCGAGCAACTCGGCGTGAGAATACCCCAGCAAACCCATGAGGAATGGGTTGGCGTCGGTGATCCTTCCCGTGTCCGCGTCCAGAAGGAGGATTCCGTCTTTTGCCGTCTCGAAGAGCCGCCGGTAACGAGCTTCGGAAGCCTTCAGCTCGTACTGGATCCGCTTGCGGGCGGCGATTTCGCTCTCCGGAAGCGTCCCTTCGACGGAGTGCCGGTTGGCCGACCGGTATTCCAGTTCGGCCAGGCGCGCTCGCAAGTCCGCATTCTCCGCCATGAGTTGGGATTTCGTTCTGGATGGCATCGTTACACCCCCAGTTTCAGGTGTGTACTTCAGCCGGTTGCCGGTTGCTGATAATTGATATCATAATATTCTGCGAATTGTCAACATGGCAGTTCCTACCACAGTAATTCTGTCCGCCGGTTTCAGGCATCGGCATCTGTCCGAAATGCGGGCCGCTGTTTGTCTGATTCTCGGACCGGTGTTTGTCCTATGGCTTAGAGCATCCGGAGGATGGAGGTGATGGCCGGCGGTTGTTCCTTCTTCATTTCGGCGGCGCCACCGAGCCGGCGTAGAACACTTCGCACCGCCCCCCCAAGAGTTTTTTCGCCTGCTTGAGCAGCTTGAGCGCCGGCCCCGCGACGGATTGGAGGATGCTCACCTTCTCCACCTCCGGTTTCCGGAAAGAGCCGCGGATCCTCTGGCGCACTGTGGCGCATCCCTTCCCGTCGACCACCGCCATGGTGACATCGTTGAACCGTTCGTTGGCGAAATCGAGACTCCCCATGAGCGCGATCCGGTTCTCGCTCGTCGCCATCGCCACGTCCTTCGCCCGCGCAATGCCGCGTTCCACCTCCCAGTCGGAGACGAGCGCCCGGATCCTGCTGCTGCCGCCAGATCCATGGAAGAGGCTCGCGAAGTTATATCCCTTCGTGATCAGCGGGGCGAAGGGGCCAGCAATGAAGAAAACGCCCACGTCGACGAGGTTGAAGCTCTGGCTGGATTCGTATCGAGAGAACGTGCGGTCGAGGTCGACGCCGTCGAGCGTCAGGTTCTCGCCCCGAAGGGAGACCTCGCCATCCGCGGCCTGCTTCATCTCGTTCGCGGTCTTTCCCCGCATCGACAGGGTGGCGGAGAAGTCCATCGACCCTTCCGCGATCTTCTTCGGCGACAGGACCTTGAGGAACTCCTCGATGCGGAACCCCGACAGGGAATAGCGGCCGTGGTAAAGGGGGACGGAGCCCGAAAGGTCCGCCCGGAGGCTCCCCGACCCTTGCCCTCCGAAGAGGCGCATCGTAACCGGATGGAGATCGAGGACGCCGTCCTTCCCGGCCACGGCGGACTTCAGGTCGGAGACGACGAGGTCCTCTGTCCGGACCTCCCCGATCCCGGCGGTCCCCGAAAAGGAAATCCTCCGGAGAAGGTCGGCCTTTCCGTCGCCCCCGACGGCGAGGTTTTCCACGCCCAGGGCGAGGCGATCCGCCGTCACCTTCCCTCCGGAGCCGGAGTAGACGAGCCGGTCCGCGGTGACCGGGCGAATCCCGTACAGCCCGTCCTTCCCCTCGATCCGGAGTTTCAGGTTCGAGACCGCCAGGCTCCCCTTGCGGAACTCCTTGCAGGCGAACTCTGCCGTAAGGGAAAGGCGTTTCAGGAAATCCGGGCTTTTCCCCTCCGATAGCCGCAGGCGGCTCACGTCCAGGTTGAAGTCCCCGGCCTCGAGTACTTCCCCGGTTCTTTTGTCCGCGTAGAAGAGGGCGCCGTCCGAGAGGGAAATTTTCGCCACGTCCAGAAAGAATCGCGTCACTTTGGCCTCCTCGGCCGTCTTCTTCCCGGCTTCCTCCTCCGGTGTTTCGAAGTTGAATTTTCCGTCGGTACCCTGCTCGATGGAGATCCGGGGGCGCTTCATACCGATCTTTACGATCCGGACTTCCTTGTGGAGGAGGGGGAGAAGTTCGATCCCGAGGATGGCCTCCTTCGCAGAGGCGACGTCCAACCCCCGGTTCCGGATACGCACATCCTCCAGCGTGACATGGAAGCCCGGGAAGAAGCCGATCCCCAGCCTGCCGCCGATGCGGACTTCCATCCCCAGGGCGTCGGAGGCGGCCGCCTCCAGCCCGGGCTTGTGCGCGTTCACATCCACGAAGAGAACCAGCGCGACCGCCGCCAGGATGAGGAGCGCAAAGAGCCCCCCGGCCGCGAAGAGAGCGATTTTCCGTTTGTCGGCCATCCGCTTTCCCCGACCGACGCCAGCGTCGCCGTCGCTCGATTCCGATCGACGGCGTTACCTCAATCGATCCTCTGGAAGTCGATGTACCCCCGCTCCACGTCCGTGTGGACCAGTTGCACGCGGAGCCTTTCGCCGACATCGGCCCCTTCGAAGCCGTGAATCAGCCTGCCTTCCACGGGGGGGTGAAGGAGACGGACCCATGTCCCCTTGTCCGCTGCGCCGGTGACGATCGCATCGAACCGCTCCCCGGTTCTCGGCGCCAGCAGCATGGCCGCCGCGGATTTTCGGACCAAGCGCTCGACCTTGTTCGCATCGTCTTCCTTTTTCGTGCAGTGGCGGCTAAGCTCCGTCAATTCGTCGCGGCCGTACGTCATCGGCGATCCCGTGATGGCGGCCTTGAGCAGCCGTTGGGTGATGAGATCGGGGTATCGCCGGTTCGGGGCCGTGGAGTGGGTGTAATCCCTGACCGCGAGCCCGAAATGACCGGGAGCCGTCTCCTCCGGAAATTCGGGAACGTATTCGCCGGCCCCCATCAGCTTGATGATGGTGAGCGAGAGATCGGGAAAGCGGAGAGGATCGGCGGCCTTCCTTCCCGCCAGAAACTGCCCGAGCGCCCTCGGATCGGGCTCCGGCGGAAGCGTTGCGCCGTATCGGGACGCCACCTCGACGATCCGCTCCCACCGCTTGGGAGAGGTGACGACGCGCCGCAGGGAGGGATACTTCCTGGCTTTCAGGTACCGCGCGGTCACCCCGTTGGCCGCGATCATGAAATCCTCGATGAGCTCTTTCGCACGATTCCTCCGCTCGGCTTCCAGGTCCCGGATCACATCCCCGTCGAACACCGGGCGCGCCTCGATCGTTTCCAGGTCCAGTGCTCCGTGCTCGTGCCGGAACGCCTTCAGCCGTTGAGCTACACGGTCCTGGATGCGGAGGTTCTCGGCGAGCCCCTCGACGACTGCGATCGGGCCCGGAGCGGGTCCTTCGCCTTCCAGCCAGGCCGCAACGCTGTTGTAGGCGAGCTTTGCGCGGTTGCGGACCGTCGCACCGTAGAGATCCGAGCTGCGAAGCGACCCATCTTCGCCGAAGACCATCTCGATGACGATGGCGGGGCGATCTTCCCGGTAGCCAAGCGACGTGAGATCGGTCGACAGCTTCTCGGGAAGCATGGGAAAGATCTCGGCGGCGGTATAGACCGAGGTGGTGTTCTGCCGGGCGTGATCGTCGATCGCCTTGCCCTGCCTGACGATGGCGTCCACATCCGCGATCGCGACGAGGATCTTCACCGCGCCCTCCCGCATCGTCTCGGCAACGGTGAGCTGGTCCAGGTCCCGGGAGTCGTCATTGTCGATCGAAGCCCAGGGGAGGTTGCGCATGTCGCGCGGCCACCCGGAACTCCCGGCTGCAGTCGCCCGGATACCGTCGAGCTCGGCGAGCGCCGCGCGGGAGAAATCGGGCAGCAATCCGCGCTCGATCATCGCCCGGCGGGCGATCCGCCTCAGGGTGGAGCGCTGTCGGCCGGCGTCCATCTTCCTTGATCCTCCGGGGGCAAAGATCTTTCGGGGGCTCATGGCCCGAGGCCAGTATACAATGGATCATAAGGTTCGATGCGGCACAGCCGCTCCCCGCCCCAAGAAACGGGGATCGGGTTTTCCCCATCGATATGTGGTATTTTAAAAAAGCAAGCAAAGGTCCGCAGTCAAAGAGATCCCGAGAATCATGCTCATGACCTCATTTGCGCCCCTGCCGCGGATGCCCTCTCTCATAGAGAGCCTCCCAACGTTCTCTATGTCACCTCTGGCCTTACTCAAAAGCAAATCCTGATCCATAGAAGGAGACCTCCTACTTGAAGGTGAGCGGCAAGTCCATTCTCGGGATCCTGCCCCATTTGAGAGCAAACCTCCGCGGAAGCGGATTGGCAAAAAAGTTCGCCGGCGACGAGCCTCCGCTGCGATCGGAACTGTTCAGCAGCGACCAGATGAAGCTGCATGGCAAGACCTTGGCGGGCTCGCACAAGTTGGGTCCGAGAAGTATTCGGGACCGGCTTCTCACGCGGCTGGCGGAGAATGAAGACGTCCTGATGGGAGCCTGCAACCTGCTGACGGCGGCGGTCAAGGCGAACCGCCGGATTGCGCCGGCCGGGGAATGGCTGCTCGACAACTTCTATCTGATCGAAGAACAGATTCGCACGGCCAGGCGACACTTGCCGAAGGGGTACAGCCGGGAACTGCCTCGATTGCTTTCCGGCCCATCGGCCGGACTTCCGCGCGTGTACGACATCGCCCTGGAGACGATCTCGCACGGCGATGGACGGGTGGACCCGGAAACTCTCGACAGTTTCGTGGCGGCCTACCAGACGGTCACCTTCCTTACGTTGGGCGAATTGTGGGCCATCCCGATCATGCTGCGCCTGGCGCTGATCGAGAATCTCCGACGCGTTGGAGCGCGGATCGCCGCCGGCATGATCGAAAGAAACCGCGCCGCCCATTGGGCGGACCAGATGACGGAGATCGCCGAGAAGGATCCGAAAAGCCTGATTCTGGTGACCGCGGACATGGCGCGGTCGAACCCGCCGATGGTGAGCTCGTTTGTCGCGGAATTTGCGCGCCGGTTGCAGGGACAGAGCCCCGCTCTGGCATTGCCGCTCACCTGGATCGAGCAGCGACTTTCCGAGTCCGGCCTGACGATCGAGCAGCTGGTGCGGTCGGAGAGCCAGCAACAGGCCGCCGACCAGGTTTCCATCGGCAACAGCATCGGCAGCCTCCGATTTCTGGGAGCGATGGACTGGCGCGAGTTCGTCGAGAGGATGAGCGTTGTCGAGCAGGTGCTGCGTGAGGACCCTGGCGGAGTCTACGGCAGGATGGATATTGCCACCCGTGATCGCTACCGTCACGCCGTGGAGAAGATCGCGAAGAGCAGCCGGCTATCCGAAGGCGAGGTGGCGCGCAAGGCGATCCATTTATCCGGCGAGGACGCATCCAGGAGAGGCAGGGACGATCGGGCGGCCCATGTCGGGTTCTACCTGATCGACAAGGGATTGCCGCAGCTCAAACGAACGGCGGAGGTGCGCTGGTCTCCCCTGGAGGCTCTTGCGCGAAGGAGCCGCCGGTTTCCCTTGCTCCTCTATCTCGGCACGATCACGCTGATCACGGCGATTTTCACCGGGAGCCTGTTGGCGGAGGCGCATGCCGGCGGGTACCCGGATTGGCTGCTCGCACTGATGGGGTTCCTCTCGCTGCTGGGCGGAAGTCAGCTGGCGGTGGCGCTGGTGAACTGGCTGGCCACGTCGCTGGTGACGCCGCATCCGTTGCCGCGAATGGACTTCTCCGAAGGAATTCCGACGGAATCGCGCACCCTGGTGGTGATCCCGACGATGCTCACGAGCGCTCCCGGCATCGAGGATCTGGTCGAGGCGCTGGAAGTCCGGTTCCTCGCCAACCGGGACGACAACCTGTACTTCGGCCTGCTGACGGATTTCCGGGATGCGCACGAGGAAACGATACCGGAGGACGAGCCGCTGTCGCGGCTGGCCCGGAAGAGGATCGAAGAGCTGAATGAAAAGTACGGGGGTGCAAAGAGCGACACGTTCTTCCTTTTTCATCGCCCGCGCGGATGGAATCCCCGGGAGCGGGTCTGGATGGGGTATGAGCGCAAGCGAGGCAAGCTTGCGGAATTGAATTCTCTTCTGCGCGGCGGCTCAGGGGATCGCTTTTCCCTCGTCGCCGGCAAGACCGCCGTTTTATCGAACGTGAAGTACGTGATTACCCTGGACACGGATACGCAACTCCCGCGCGATTCGGCGCGGCAGTTCGTGGGAGCCATGGCGCACCCGCTGAATCGTGCGCGGTACGACGAAGATTCGCTGCGTGTCTCCGAGGGGTACGGAATCCTTCAGCCCCGCGTAGCCGTGAGCCTGCCGGGCACGAACCGGTCGAGGTACGCGCGACTGTTCGGGAGTGAGCCGGGCATCGATCCGTATACGCGCGCCGTTTCCGACGTCTACCAGGACGTGTTCGGTGAAGGCTCCTTCATCGGGAAGGGGATCTATGACGTGGATGCGTTCGAGCGGGCGCTCAGTGGGCGATTTCCCGAGAACCGCATATTAAGCCACGACCTTCTGGAAGGATGCTACGCGCGGGCGGGGCTGTTGAGCGATGTGCGGTTGTACGAGGAATATCCATCTCGCTACGGCGCGGACGTGAGCCGTCGGCACCGCTGGATTCGCGGGGATTGGCAGATTGCGTCGTGGTTGGTGTCGCGCGTTCCCGGACCCGGCAAGCTCCGTCAGAGGAATCCGCTCACGATCTTGTCCCAATGGAAGATCCTCGACAATCTTCGTCGCAGTCTCGTGCCTTCGGCGTTGACGCTGATGTTGCTGCTGGGCTGGATGGTCTTGTCGCCGCTCTGGTTATGGACCTTGGCGGTGATCGGAATCCTCCTGATTCCGCCGTTGGCTGAATCGGTTCTGGAACTGTTCCGGAAGCCGGACGACGTGCTGCTGAGGCAGCACCTCGCCGCCACGGTACGCTCGGCAGGCCGGCACTTCACCCAGGCGGCATTTACGCTCATATGCCTCCCCTACGAGGCGTTTTTCAGTCTGGATGCGGTGGTTCGCACGGTCTGGCGGATGCTGATCACGCACAAACGACTTCTGGAATGGAGTCCGTCGGGGGATCCGGACCGCAATCGCCGCGCGGACCTCGTCGCCTCTTTCCGGTCCATGTGGATCGCTCCCGTGATCGCCGCTGCCGCGGTGATCTCCCTGGCGCTTTCGAGGCCGGTTGCGCTGGCCGTGGCCGGGCCCATACTGGCCCTCTGGTTTGCCTCCCCCGCGGTCGCCTGGTGGATCAGCCGGCCGCTCGCCCCAAGGTCGCCTCGGCTTTCGGCCGACCAGGCCCTCTTTCTCCGGAAGCTTTCCCGAAAGACCTGGGCGTTCTTCGAGACCTTCGTCGGCCCGGAAGATCATTGGTTGCCTCCCGACAGCTATCAGGAGTATCGCGTCGCCGCGGTTGCGCATCGCACGTCGCCGACCAACATGGGGCTCGCGCTGCTCGCGAATCTGTCCGCGTACGACTTCGGCTACCTTCCGGCCGGACGACTCATCGAGCGCACGGCGAATGCATTCCGCACGATGGAATCCCTGGAACGGCACCGGGGCCACTTCTACAACTGGTACGACACGCAGTCTCTCAGACCGCTGCCCCCTCGCTACGTTTCGACGGTGGACAGCGGGAACCTCGCGGGCCACCTGCTGACGTTGCAGCCGGGTCTGCTCGCACTTCCCGATCAAAAGATCCTGGGAACGCGATGGGTGGAGGGCTTATGCGACACGCTCGGGGTCCTCGTGGACGCAGCGGGAGGATGGGCGAAGGCACAGCTCGCGGAACTTCAGAAGGATCTTGCGTCCACGGTAGGTTCCCGGCCGACGACGCTCTCGGCGGCCCGGTTGTGCCTGGACCGGCTGGAGGCGTCCGCCGAGGACGTGATCCGTGGTCTGGAAGGCGACTCCGAGAGCCAGGCGACGTGGTGGGCGCAAGCCTTCGCCCGTCAATGCCGGGACATCCGCGATGACCTGGCGTTTCTCGCCCCGTGGATCCTGCTGCCGGCAACTCCGGGCGGGCCCGGCGACGTTCCCGGCATCGATGGGATACCGTCGCTGCGCGACCTGGCAGGACTTGAGGATCGGCGCGAGTGGCCTGTTGAGCTTCGACGTCCCATCGCGGAGGCAAGCCGTCGCGCCGGCGAAAGGATTGCGGCGATCGACCTCCTTGCGCTGCAATCCCACGAACTCGCTCGTATGGAGGTCGACTTCCTGTACGACAAGACGCGTCGACTTCTGGCAATCGGGTACAACGTGGGGGAGCGCCGTCGGGACTCGAGTTTCTACGATCTGCTGGCTTCGGAAGCGAGATTGTGCAGTTTCGTGGCGATTGCGCAGGGACAGCTGCCGCAGGAGAGCTGGTTTGCCCTGGGGCGCCTGCTCACTTCCGCCGGTGGAGAGCCGATCCTCCTTTCGTGGAGCGGTTCCATGTTCGAGTACCTCATGCCGCTCCTGGTGATGCCGACGTACGAAAACACGCTGCTCGACCGGACCTGCAAGGCGGCTGTTACGAGGCAGATCCAGTACGGGGGGCAGCGCGGCGTACCGTGGGGCATGTCGGAATCGTGCTACAACATGGTCGACGTTCGTCTCAACTACCAGTACCGCGCATTCGGCGTGCCCGGGCTGGGGCTCAAACGCGGACTCGCCGAGGATCTGGTCGTTGCTCCGTATGCGTCCGCCCTGGCGCTGATGGTGGCGGCCGAGGAGGCATGTCTGAACCTGCAGCGTCTCGCCGCGGAAGGGGGGGAAGGAAAATTCGGCCTTTATGAAGCCATCGACTACACCCCTTCCCGCCAACGACGCGGAGAATCGAGTGCCGTGGTCCGGGCCTTCCTGGCGCATCACGAGGGCATGAGCCTCCTCTCTCTGGCCTATCTGCTCCTGGACCGTCCGATGCAGAAGCGATTCGAGTCGGATCCGCGGTTCCAGGCGACCACGCTGTTGCTCCAGGAGCGGGTTCCCAAGGCCACGGCGTTCTATTCGCGCGCCGCCGAGCTCTCCGATTTACGTGCGACCTCCACCGGCCTGGAGACGCGGGTGCGCGTTTTCAACAGCCCGGACACGCCGATTCCGGAAGTGCAGTTGTTGTCGAACGGCAGATACCACGTGATGATCACGAACGCCGGCGGCGGTTACAGCCGCTGGAAGGACATCGCGGTCACGCGCTGGCGCGAAGACGTTACCCGCGACGGCTGGGGCACGTTCTGTTACCTCCGCGACGTGGACAGCGGAGAGTTCTGGTCGACCGCCTATCAGCCGACGCTCAAGCGACCGGAGAAGTACGAAGCGATTTTCTCGGAAGCTCGAGCGGAATTCCGCCGCCGCGATTACGATTTCGACACCCATACGGAGATCGCCGTCTCCCCGGAGGATGACATCGAGCTGCGCCGAATCCGTATCACCAACCGCTCACGGAGGCGCAGAGCGATCGACGTGACGAGTTACGCGGAAGTCGTTCTCGCATCGCCTGCCGCGGACGCTTTGCACCCGGCGTTCAGCAACCTCTTTGTCCAGACGGAGATCATCCCCCAAC
>LDXO01000024.1 GCA_001443455.1 Deltaproteobacteria bacterium CSP1-8
TGGAGCTCGTTGGGAGTGGAGTACGCATAGAAGTTGTTCTCGCAGAGGAACACGACGGGGAGCTTGTAGATCCCGGCGAAGTTCATCGCCTCGTGCACGTCCCCCCGGCTGCTCGCCCCTTCGCCGAAAAAGGCGATCGCCACCCGGTCCTCTCTCTTGATCTTGAACTTGTACGCCGTCCCCACGGCGACGGGGAGGGTGGAGCCGAGCATCGACGTGGCGCCGAAGATGCAGCGGGAGAAATCCCCCCCGTGGAGGAAGGAGTCCTTCCCTTTGGAGAAGCCGTCGCGCCTGCCGAAGAGCTGGGCCATCAGCCGGTTCGGGTCCGCTCCCTTGACGAGGAAGGCGCCGAGATCGCGGTGCAGCGGGAAGATCCAGTCGTCGGGCCGCAGGTCGTGGCACACTCCCACCACGACGGCCTCCTGTCCCTTCCCGGAATAGACTCCGCCCTGGATCTTCCCCTGTCTGTCGAGGGCGGAGATGCGGTCCTCGAACTCCCGGATGAGGCGAAGCCAGAAATAGAGTTCCCGCTCCTTCTGTTCGGTCATGGCCCCTCCGCCTGCATGGTCAAATGTCGATCGCCTCGCCGCCCAGCATCAGCGCCGCCTCCCGGATCGCCTCCGGCAGGGTCGGGTGGGCGTGCACGGTCCTGCCGATCTCGTGGAACGTCGCCTCGAGCGTGAGCGCCAGGCCGAGCTCGGCGATCAGGTCCGACGCGCCGTGTCCTATTATATGGCAACCGATGACCTCGCCGTATCGCTCCTCGGCCACCATCTTCACGAACCCCTCCGTGTGCCCCGACGCCACCGCCCGCCCGAGCGCCGTGAACGGGAACTTCGACACCAAGACCTTGATCCCCCTCTTCTTCGCCTCCTCCTCGGAGAGTCCCACCATGGCCACCTCGGGCTGGCAGAAGATGCAGGAAGGGATCTTGTCGCGGTCGGGGGGTCGCACCTCGTGCCCCGCGATGATCTCCGCGGCCGCCACCCCTTCCGCGGAGGCTTCGTGGGCCAGGAGCATCCCGCCGATGACGTCCCCGATCGCGTAGATGCTCGGACACGCCGTGCGCAGGGAAGCGTCCACCTCGATGGTCCCCTTCGAAAGCTTCACGCCGCACGCCTCGAGCCCGAGCCCCTCCGTCAGCGGCTTCCTCCCTACGGCGACGAGGAACTTCTCCGCGGGAAGCTTCTCCTCCCTGCCTCCCATGGCGATGGTCAGCGTTCCCGCCGCCTTGTCCAGGGCCTTCGCCGGGGCACCGGTCAGCACCCGGATCCCCTGCTTCTGGAACGACTTCTCCAGCTCCTTTGCCACCTCGCGGTCCGTGCGGGGGAGAAGCTGGTCCTCCATCTCGACCACCGCCACGTCAGCCCCGAACGTCCGGTAGATGTAGGCGAACTCGACCCCCACCGCGCCGCCGCCCAAAACGACGACCGAGCCCGGCATCGTTTCCTGCGCCAGCGCGTCGTCGCTCGTGAGAACCGTTTTGCCGTCCGGCTCGATCCCGGGCAGCCCCCGAACCGCCGTCCCCACCGCGACCAGGATGGCCGCCGCCCCGATCTCCTCGTCGCCCGCCCTGACCGTCGTGGGGGACGTGATCACGGCGTTCGCCGCGATCAGCTCGATCCCGTTCTTCCGGAAGAGGAAGGAGACCCCCCGGGACATCTTCTCGGCCACCTTCCGGCTGCGCCGGATGACCTCCCCGTAGTCGACCGAGAGCCCCTTGACGACGATCCCGTGCGCCGCGGCGTTCTTCATCTGCTGGTACAGGTCGGCGCTTTTCAGGATCGCCTTGGAGGGGATGCACCCCCAGTTCACGCAGACGCCTCCCGGCTTGTCCCTCTCCACCACCGTCACCCGCAGGCCGAGCTGCGCCGCCCGGATCGCGGCCACGTATCCGCCCGGTCCCGCGCCGATCACCACGAGGTCGAATTTCCTCATCGGCATCCCTCACGCAAGAGATATCGATTCGATCTGCAAAATGACGTCGTTCATGAAGCGGGTGGCCGTTCCCCCGTCGATCAGCCGGTGGTCGAACGAGAGGCTGAGGTACATCATGTCGCGGGGGACGACCGTTCCCTCCCGGACGACTGGGCGCTTCACGATCTTGTGGACGCCAAGGATCGCCGCCTCGGGGACGTTGATGACGGGATAGCTGAACAGCCCCCCGATCGACCCGATGCTCGTGACCGTGAAGGTGCTTCCGGAGAGGTCGGACAAGGGAAGCGTCGCGTTGCGCGCCCCCTCCGCGAGCCGTTCGATCTCCCGGGCGAGCTCCACGATCGTCTTCCCCCCCGCGTCGCGGATGACCGGCACGACGAGCCCGTCCTCGCTGTCCACGGCCATCCCGATGTCGTACCGCTTCTTGCGCACGATCTCGCCGCGGGACTCGTCGAGCGACGCGTTCATCGCGGGATGGGCGCGCAGCGCCGTGACGACGGCCTGGACGAGGAAGGGCAAGATCGTGATCCGCACCCCCTCCTTCGCCCCGATTTCCCGCAGGGCTTCCCGCATCGCGAGGAGGTTCGTGGCGTCCGCCTCGTCGACGAGAAGCGCGTGGGGGACCGTCGACTTGGAAAGAACCATCTTCTTCGCGGCCATCCGGCGCTTCCCCCGGAAGGGGATGCGCTCCTCGTCCGCCCGCGGCCCAGCGGGAGTCGGCCCCGGGGCTTGCCCGCCGAAGCCTTCACGGCGAAGGCGGGCGGCCCCGCGCACATCCTCCTCGGTCACGCGGCCTTCCGGCCCCGTCCCGGAAACGGTCGAGAGGTCCACCCCGAGGTCCCTGGCCATCTTCCGCACAACCGGCGTGGCGAGGACATCCCCTCCCGGGGAAGATGGCTTTGAGTCCCCGGGAGATTCCCCGGAGGCCACTTCGATGATGGCCAGAACCTCACCGACCTGCACGACCTGTCCCGGCTGCGCCACGATTTTCGCCAGGATGCCGGAGACGGGCGACGGCATCTCCATCGCCGCCTTGTCGGTCAGGATCTCGACCAGGAGGTCGTCTTCCTTGACTTTCGTTCCTTCGTCGACGAGCCAGCGGACGATCTCGCCCTCCGCCACCCCCTCCCCGATATCGGGCAACCGCAGCTCATAGGGCATGGACCTACCACTCCTCACCAGGGGGTCGGCGCTTCCCTGAAATCATATTCCGAAACGCCGATGTCGCGACGACAAATTCAGGGACGTACCTCAACGGGAAAAGTTCAACAACGTCCCTGAACTTTACGGCTTGATCACCACCATCTTGATGCTGGTCATCTCCTCGACCGCGAACCGGACCCCCTCCCGGCCCAGGCCGCTCAGCTTGTTGCCGCCGTACGGCATGTGGTCCACCCGGAAGATCGACGTGTCGTTGATCATGACGCCGCCCACGTTGATCCGGTCGACCGCGTACATCGCCTTCCTAAGGTCGTTCGTGTAGACTCCGGCCTGGAGCCCGTACGGGGAGTCCTCGACCATCGCAACCGCGTCCTCGAACGTGTCGTACTCGTAGATCGAGACGAGGGGGGCGAACGCCTCCTGGCACATGACCTTCATCTCGGGCCGGGCGTTGACGAGGACCGTCGGGTGGAGAATTCTTCCCTCCCGCTTCCCGCCGATCAGCACCTTCGCCCCCTCGGAGACCGCTTCCTTGATCCAGCTTTCCGCGCGTTTCGCCTCGGCCTCGTCGATCATCGGCCCGACCTCGCAATCCTTGTCCAGGGGGTTCCCTACTTTCAGCTTCGCCGTGGTCTCCACGAACCGCTTCGTGAACTCCTTGGCGATCGACTTGTGCACGTAGAGCCGCTGCAGGGAGATGCAGACCTGGCCGGAGTTGGCGAAGGCGCTGACCGCGCAGCGGGGGATCGCCGCGTCGAGGTTCGCATCGGGCTCGATGATCGTCCCCGAGTTGTTCCCGAGCTCCATCGTGACTTTTTTGAGTCCCGCCTTCCGGATGATCGCCTCCCCGACCGGGGGGCTTCCCGTGAAGGAGATCTTCGCGACCCGCGGATCGGTGGTCATCCACTCCCCCACCGTGCCGCCCGGGCCGACGACGACGTTCAAAACCCCGGGCGGGAGTCCCGCCTCCTCGAGGATCTCCCCGAGGCGGATGGCGGTAAGGGGCGTGGTGGACGCCGGCTTGAGGACGAGCGTGCAGCCCGCCGCCAGCGCCGGGCCCACCTTGTGGGCGACGAGGTTCAAGGGGAAATTGAACGGTGTGATGGCGGAGACCACTCCCACGGGGCATCGCAGGTAGAACCCCATTCGCCCCTCGCCCGCGACGCTTGCGTCCATCGGGATCGTCTCGCCGTGGACGCGCTTGGCCTCCTCCGCGGAGAACTGGAAGGTCTCGACCGCCCGCGTCACCTCCCCGAAGGAGTATTTCCAGGCTTTCCCCGCCTCCCGGCAGATGATCGTGGCAATCTCGTCCTGATGTTTCGCGAGAAGCTGGCTCGTTTTCTCGAGGATCCGGAAACGCTTGTGGGCGGGCAGGCGCGAGTACGAGGGGAACGCCGCATGGGCCGCGGCGATCGCTTTTTCGACCGTCTTTTTCGACGCCATCGGGACCACGCCGATGGTCTCCCCGGAGTACTTGTCGATGACCTTCATCGTCTCCTTCTCCTCAATCCACCTCCCGCCGATCAAGAGCTTGTACGGCTTCGCCGCCACGTTCTCCGCCATGGTCTCCTCCTTGACTGGGTCGGGAACATTCCTCACGGCGGGGGACACTCCTTAACGGAATACCCGATAAAGGAATGTCCCCCTGGAAAATGTCCGCCCGACCGCGAGCGCACCGATCATTCAATAATGGACTGTTTGCCGAATGGCGTCGAGCACCCGGCGGGCATCCGGCATGTACGCCTTCTCGAGGGCATACGGGAACGGCGTGTCGAATCCCGTCACGCGGGTGACGGGCGCCTTGAGATGCAGGAACGACCTCTCGTGGATCGTCGCGGACAGTTCGGCGCCGAACCCGCATGTCCGGGGCGCCTCGTGCAGGACGATCGCCCGGCCGGTCTTCTGCACCGACCGGTCGACCGCCCCCACGTCAAGGGGCCAGAGCGTGCGAAGATCGATGATTTCGACGCTTACCCCGTCCTTCTCTCCCTCCCCCGAGGCCTCTTCCGCCACCGGTACCATCGCCCCGTAAGTGATGAGCGAGACGTCCGACCCCTCCCGGACGATGCGCGCCTTGCCCAAAGGAACCGTATATTCCCCTTCGGGTACCTCCCCCTTTGCGGTCCGGTACAGCGCCTTGGGCTCCAGGAAGATCACCGGATCCGGGCCCCGCATCGCGGAAGTCAGAAGCCCCTTGCCGTCCGCCGGGGTGGACGGCATCACGACTTTCAGACCTGCCGTGTGGATGAAGTATGCCTCCGGGCTCTGCGAGTGGTACAGGCCGCCCTTGATCCCTCCCCCGGACGGGGCCCGGATCACGACGGGCGCGGGGAATTGGCCCGCCGACCGGTACCGGAACTTGGCCAGCTCGGACACGATCTGCTCGAAGGCGGGATAGATGAAATCGGCGAACTGGATCTCGGCGATGGGGCGCAGGCCGTAAAGCGCCATCCCGATCGCCATGCCGACGATCCCCGACTCCGCGAGAGGGGTGTCGATCACCCGTTCCGGGCCGAACCGTTCCCAAAGCCCCTCGGTCGCCCGGAAGACGCCCCCATTCCTGCCGATGTCCTCTCCGAGGAGGACGACCCCCGGGTTGCGCTCCATCTCCCCGGACAAGGCATCGTGGATCGCCTGAATGAGCGTCATCGTCGCCATCGCGTCATCCTCCCCCGCGCGAGAGCAGTTTCCTCTGCTCGGCCAGATGCCACGGCGTCTCCGCGTACACATCCTCTACCAGGGACTCCCGGGAAACCGGCGGGGCGCCCTCGCACTCCTTCACTACGCGCGCCACTTCCTCCCGGGCCTCCTCCGCCAGGGTCTCCGCCGTCTTTCCGTCCACGACGCCCGCCCGAAGAAGATGCTCCGCAAACCGCCGGACGGGATCCCGCTTCGCCCAATCGGCACGTTCCTCCTCGGGCCGGTAGCGCGTGGGGTCGTCCGAGGTGGAGTGCGGCCCCATCCGGTAGGTCAGCGCTTCGATGAGCGTCGGGCCGCCCCCGGCCCGGGCTTTTTCGAGTGCGCCCCGGGTGACTCCGTATACCGCCAGGAGATCGTTCCCGTCCACGCGGACCCCCTCGAACCCGTACGCGGCGGCTTTTGTTGCGATCGAGCCCGAAGCCGTCTGCCGCGCCACGGGAAGGGAGATGGCGTACTGGTTGTTGCTGCAGAAAAAGACGGTGGGGGTCCCGTAGACGCCGGCGAAGTTCATCGCCGCGTGGAAATCGCCCGTGGAGGTGCCCCCGTCGCCGAAGTAGGCGATGACCGCGATGTTGTCCCCGCGGAGCTTCGCGGCGTAGCCCGCTCCCACCGCCTGCGGCAGCTGGGTGGCGACGGGGCTGGACACCGATACCAGGTTGATCGATCGGTCGCACCAGTGGTTGGGCATCTGGTGCCCCTTGATCGCGTCCGAGGCGTTGCCGAACAGCTGCCCGACGATGGAGGAGAGCGGATAGCCCCGTACGAGAGCTGCGCCTTGATCCCGGTAGGAGGGGAAAAGCCAGTCTCCGTCTTTCAGGGCGAAGCCGGAGCCGATCTCCGCAGCCTCCTGCCCCGACGAAGGAACGTAAAAGCCGATCCGGCCGGCCCGCTGGAGGATGACCGCCTTGTCGTCCAGGGCCCGCAGGAGAAGCATCTTCCGGAAGAGGAACAGGAGGTCCTCCCGGCCAAGCGCCGGATCCAGCGCCGGGTCCACCGAACCGTCCTCCCGAAGCGCCACCAGAAGCGGCATTTCCATATCGGTCTCCGTTTCCCCGGAATCGTTCGTTCGGCTTTGCTTTCTATTTTACCCGATGCCCGCTTCCCGGAAGTGGTTTCCTCCCTCCTCGTCACCTCCCCCGGATCACGCCCTTCCGGCGCAGGGACGCGATCTGCTCGTCCCGGTACCCGAGTTCCGCAAGGATCTCCTCGTCGTGCTCCCCAAGCCGCGGGGGCCGCCGGGGAGGCTCCTCCGGCAAATCGGCCCCGCCTTCGCCCGGTCCCCGGAACTTGAGCGGCCTCCCCGGCTGCCGGTCCCGTCCGCCAAAGGGGGATTCCACCTCGACCACCATCCCCCTCGCCCGTGCCTGGGGATGGGAAAGGGCTTCGGAAAGGGTGAGAACCGGGGAAACGCAGATGTCCTTCCCCGCGAAGAAGGCCACCCACTCGTCCCGCGTCTTGCTGAGGAAGACCTTGGAAAGCTCCGCCTTCGCCCTCGCCCCTTCTTCCCCCGTCGCGTACTGGAGGCCGGCCAGGTCCTCTCGCCCGATCGCCTTCAGGAAATCGTCCCAGAACCAGGCTTCCAGGGGCCCGACGCTCACGTACCCGCCGCAGGCGCACCGGTACGTCTCGTAGCACGGGAACATCCCGGTGAGCATCATGCCGCCCCGCCCCGGAGAGGGCATCCCGGCGAGGACCGCCGCCGCGTGGATCGAGAGCATCGCCAGCGCCCCGTCGGTCATGGATACGTCCACAAAGCGCCCCTTGCCCGTGGCCTGCCTCGCAAAAAGCGCCATCAGGATCCCGGACAGGGCCATCATCGCTCCACCGAAGAGGTCTCCGATCTGGACGGGAGGAATCGCAGGCGGCGTCCCCTCCCGCCCGCTCGCGCCCAGCACGCCGGCGTACGAGATGTAGTTGATGTCATGCCCCGCGACGCCTCGCATCGGACCGGTCTGCCCGTACCCCGAAATGGAGCAGTACACCACGCGCGGGTTCACCGCGGAAAGCGTTTCGTACTCCACCCCGAGACGCTGCGCCACGCCGGGGCGGAACCCTTCGACCACGACGTCGGCATGCTCCGCGAGGGCGCGGAAGATCGTTTTCCCCTCCTCCGTCTTGAGGTTGAGCGTCAGGCTTTTTTTCCCGCGGTTCAAATACCGGTCCGCGGGGCTTTGTCCCCACTCCTCCCCCGCGAAGGGGTTGCGCACCCGCGGCGCCGGTTCGTCCACTTTGACGACATCGGCGCCGTGATCGGCCATCATCAGCGTGCAGAAAGGGCCGGGAAGCTGAAGCGACAGGTCGAGGACCCGGATACCGGCAAGCGGCGACATCGGCGTATCCCCCCGGAGTTCTTGTGCTATCGTATTTCGCGTATGGAACAAGGAGGCTCCATCGTGCTGGACCGGGCGATCTTCCTGTCCGACGCCCACCTGAGCCAGGACGACCTGCACACCCGCAACTTCCTGAACCTGGTGGAGAAGGCCGCGGCCGAGGACATCCCCCTGTTCCTGCTGGGCGACATCTTCGACCTGTGGTTCGGGGCGCCGGGGCTTACCTTCCGGTTCCAGGAGCCCGTGATCGAACGCCTGCGGGAATTGCGGCGCGGGGGCCTTCGCCTATATTACGTGGAGGGAAACCGGGATTTCTATCTGAAAAAAACCCACGAGGGGACCACGTTCCACGCCGTCTCGGAGGGGGAGATGACCGCCGTCGTGGGGTCCCGGAGCGTGTACCTGTCCCACGGCGACACGGTGAACCGGGCCGACCTCGCGTACCGGTTCTGGAAAACCGTGTCGAAGAACCCCCTGGCCTACGGGGCCCTGTCCCTCCTGCCCCCCGCCCTGGTGCTCCCGGTCGCCGACCGCCTGGAGAGGAAGCTGAAACGGACCAACCGGCGCTGCCGGGAATCGTTCCCGGAGAAGGAGTCCCGCGAGTTCGCCCTCCGGATGTTCGCCTCCGGCGTGGACTTCGTCATCCTCGGACACTTCCACACGGAGCGCATCCTGCGGTTCGCCCAGGGCCGGGCGACCAGGCTCCTCGTGGTGCTTCCCTCGTGGAAGGAGCAGTGGCGGTACTTCCTCCTCGACGCGGAGGGGGAGTACGGCTTCCGGAATTTCCGCCCCGACGCCCCGCTACGTTGACCCGCCGCCCCCCGGCGGCTCCGGGCGGATCGTCTTCCCCATCAGGACGACGAAGAGGATCCCGGCGGCCGCCTCGACCGCCCCGAAGAAGAGGGCGATCCGGTCCAGGCCGAACCCCACGGGCATGATCGCGCCGACGAGCAAGCCGACGAGGCCGACGTTCGCGAGCCAGAACTGCGCTTCCGCCCATCCGATGCTCCCCACCTTCGGAAGCCCGAAGAACATGGTGGGGATCAGCTTGTACCCGATCCCGTAGATGAGGAACAAAAGGAACCCGACGAGCAGCATGTGGACGTGGAGAAACTGGAAGTTGTCGTTCCCGAAGGCGAGCATCCCCACGCCGAGGAGGAGGCCCAGGACGAGGTAGACGAAGGCGACGCTGATGTACCGCCGGCAGAGCCGGTTCAGCCGGTCCTGGGTTTTCCGCTCGAGGAAGGACAGATCCGTCGTCATGCCCCCTGGACCCCCGCCACGGCGAACGAGAGAGCGGGGAGCGACGGGTCGGCCTGGAAGAGGACCCGGGAGCCGCTCACCTTCTCCAGCCGTCCGATCTCCTCCCGCTTCTGGTTCATGACCGCCTCCAGTAAGGAGGGGGAAACCCGCAGGACGAGCTCCTTCCCCTGCTCGCGGGCGAGGTCGCTGTGGATCCTCCGCATCAGCTTCACCACCGCCGCATCGAGCGTGGGGAGATACCCCGTGCCGGAGCACAGGTCGCACCCCCGGAACATCACGTCGTAGAAGGATATCCCCATCCTCTGCCGGCTGATGGCCACCAGGCCGAACTTCCCCAGGCTGGAGACGTCGGTTTTCGCCTTGTCCCCTTTCAGCCCGTCCTTGAGGATCCGCTCCACCTCCTTGTTGTGGATGCGGTGCTCCATGTCGATGAAGTCCACGACGATCAGCCCCCCCATGTCCCGGATCCGGAGCTGGCGGGCCACCTCGGCGGCCGCCTCCTTGTTCGTCCGGAATGCGGTGTCCTCGATGTCGCGGTCGCGGGAGGACCTCCCCGAGTTGACATCGATGGTCCACAGCGCTTCGGTCCGGTCGATCACGATGTGCCCCCCCGACGGCAGAGGCACCTTGCGATGACAGGCCCGTTCGATCTGTTCCTCCAGGTTGAACTTGAAGAAGAGGGGGCGTTTCTCCCGGTACAGCTTGAGCTTGTCCTTCTGCTTCGGGTAGTAGACGTCGAAGAAATCCGACGCCTTCCGCTGCGAGGCGGGCGTATCCATGAGGACCTCGGTGATGTCCGAGGAGTAGATGTCCCGAAGGGTCCGGATGACGATGTCCTGCTCCTCGTAGAGCAGCGCCGGTGCCTTCTGGGCGCGCGCTCCCTCCACGGTCCGGTTCCACAACTTGATCAGGTTGGTCAGGTCCGCCCGCAGGTCCTTCAGGGGCTGCCCCGCCCCCACGGTCCGCACGATGAACCCCAGGTGGTCGGGGTACGTGAGCTTCTCCATGTTCTTCCGGATCCGCTCCCTCTCCTTCTCGCCGGTGATCTTCTTCGAGATGCCGTACCGCTTCATCCCCAGCATCATCACGAGGTACCGTCCCGCGATGCTGATGTACGACGTGACCGCCGCCCCCTTGATGGGAGACTCCTCCTTGGTGACCTGCACCAGGATCTCCGTCCCCGGGCGCAGGTGGGGGCGCTTGTCCCCCTCGTTCCACGTTTCGAGGTTTTCGATGAGGGCCCCCCCGCAGTATTCGTTCAGGGGAAGAAACCCGTGGCGCCCGCCGCCGAATTCGACGAAGGCGGCCTCGATGGCCTGGGCGACGTTGACCACCCGCGCCTTGTAGATGTTCCCCTTGAACTGTTTCTTGCGCTGGTTCTCCACCTCGAAGTAGTCGAGAACGCCGTCGCTCACGATGGCGACGCGGATCTCCTCGGGATGGGTCCCGTCCATGAGCATCACCTTCTTCGGGCCCTTCCCGGCGGGGACCTCTTCCTCCTCCCCGCCTTCCTCGGGCTCTTCCTCCGCGTCCCGCAGGGCCTCCTCGGACATGGTGCCTTCGGCCCCCGCCGGGACCTCCGGGCCCGGGAGGGGGGCTTCCTCCGCGCCGGTTTCGGCAGCGGCCGCCTCCCCCGCGGCGGCGGCCGGGGGCTTCTTCCCCCGCCGTCGTCCGCGCCTGCGGCTTCGACGGCGCCCTTTTCGCTCCGTGCCCGCGGATTCCGCGGCCTCCGCGGGTTCCCCGGATTGCGTCCGGGCCTCCTCCTCTCCGGTCTGACGTTCGACGGCCGCTCCTTCCGCCGCACCGGCCGGTTCCTGCCCGACGTCCCGTTCCTCCCGCGGTTCCCCCGCGGCTTCGCCTTCCGGCGCGGCCCCGGGTCTTCCCTCCCCCGGAACCCCAGCGGCCTTAAGCTTTCCACGGCCCCGGCGGCGGCTCCGTCGGCGCCCTTTCCTGACGCCGTCCTGTGCGCTGACCGCCTCGGCGACCTCGAGGATTTCCGGCGCCGCTTCGGCCGGTTCTTCGCGTACGGCCTGGCTCCCCGCCTCTTCCGCGAGGGGAGCCCCGGTCTCCTCTCCGGCGGCTGGCGTCACGGGAGCGTCGCTCTCCTTCTTCCGGCGCGGGCCCCGTTTCCAGTACCTGCGTTTCTTCTTCTCTTCCGTCATCCGATTCCTCCTCTTGTGCGGCCCCCCCGCTTCGGGGGGGCCTGTCGCCCGCCATCCGCGTCCTACTCCGGGCCGAGCCAGCCCTCCTGCGATGCGCCGGTCCCGTTGCAAAGGAACCGGGGAAGGACCCGGGGGAGGTCGCACACGTCCTCGATGACGGCGTGTGCGGGAAACCCTTCTTCCCGTCCTCCTACCCAGACGGTGAACATCCCCAGTTCGCGGGCGGGAACCAGGTTCTCCCGGATGTCCTCGCAGAAGAGCGATTCCCGCGGGTTGGTCCCGGTCGCCCCCAGCAGCTTCTCGTACGGATAGCGGGACGGCTTGGCGACATATTCCATGAATTCGATCCCGTAAATCCCGTCCATCAGGTCCGAGACCCCCAGCGCCGAGAGAACCCGGCGGGCATACGACTCGGACCCGTTGGTGAACACCACGCGTCTCCCCGGCAGGGAGGAGAGCATCGCCTCGAGCTCCGGCCTCGGCGGCACGATCTCGGGGATGGGGACGTCGTGCACGAAATCGAGATACTCGGAGGGGGACACGCCGTGATGATGCATGAGCCCCCGAAGCGTGGTCCCGAACTCCCGGAGGAAATCCTTGCGGACACGGCCGGCGGTCAGTGGGTCCACGCCGAGCCGGTCCTGCACATARTGCTCGATCCGGGCGTCCACGAGCCTCCACAGGTTCACGTGGGGCGGGTAGAGAGTGTTATCCAGGTCGAAGATGAACAGCGGGTCCGAAGCCATCCCTATACTCCCCCGATCTCGACTGCGGAAACGGCCAGGGACGGGCACCCCGTTCCTCCGAACCACCGGAAGTCGTCCCCGACGGCCACGATGTCCCGAAGGAGCGAGAGGACGTTCCCGGAAACGGCGAACCCGCGGACCGGTTCCTTCTCCTCGCCCCCCTCGAACCGGAATCCCGAAGCCCCCACGGAGAAGTCCCCCGACACCGGGTCCGCCGTATGGATCCCCAAAAGCTCCCGGAGGATCACGCCGTCCCTGAGGTCCGACAGCATCTGGCCCACGGTCCGGCTTCCTGCGGTCACGCGCAGCCCCGCCGCGCCGACGGTCGGGGGAACCTTGGGCCCCGGCCGCCTGAGGCTCGCCGTCGTCCCCGTCCCGAGCTTCCTTCCCCAGAACGAGTCGGCCAAAAACGACGCGAGCGTCCCGCTCCGGAGCAGGACGCTCCGTCGCGAGGCGACCCCTTCCCCGTCGAAGGCGGTGGCGCCGGCCCCTTGCGGGTCGAGCGGGTCATCGACCACCTCCAAAAGAGGCGAGGCGACGGGCTGGCCGATCTTTCCCGCGAACATCGATTTCCCCTTGGCCACCTGCGGGGCGAGGAACGAGGGAGCAAGCACCTCGAGAAGATCCGCCGCCACCCCGTTTTCCAGGACCGCGGCGACACGACCGGTGGGCAGGGAGCGGCTGGAGAGCATCCGCAAGGCCCTCCGCCCGCTCTCCTCAGCGATCTCGCCCGGCTGAAGGTCGGAAAACCGGCGGGCGAACCCGAACCCGTACCCCGTCTGTCCCTCGGCCCCCTCCTCGGCCACGGAGTCCACCGAGGCGAAATACCAGGACCCGCGCTGGGCGCCTTCCCGCCCCCGGGAGTTCCGGAACCGTTCCTCCGCCACCGTCTCCGTAAGCGACGCGGTCCGCACCCGCTTCATACGGGGATCGAGGGCGAGCGCACGGCTCTCCAGCTCCCGCGCGAAGTCCGCCTTTTCCCGCTCCCCCACCCCTTCGCAGGAGGGGTCGTAGAGCTCCGGTTCGCGGGGCCCGCCGTCCCCCGGGGACCCGTCCCGCCCGTCCTCCGGCAGACCGTGGGCGTCGTCCCGGTCGGAGGCGTCCGCGCAGAAGATCGCCGCCCCCACCGCCTGCCGGACATCTTCTTCCCCCTCGCCGAACCCGTAGGAAAAGCCCATCCTCCCGTTCCGGAACACGCGGACCCCGAGCGACAGCGTGTCCGAGAAGGAGATGGCGTCGATCCCGCCGTCGCGCGCCTCGTACCGGCGGACGCGGGCGCGCCGGACCCACAGCTCCGCCTCGCCCCCCCCGCGGCGGGAGACCTCCCGTTCCACGAGATCGAAGAGGCGGTCAGCCACGCCGCGTCCCGGACAGATCGGACACCAGCGCGACCTCGTCGCAGTCGGGGAACTTGGAGCACTTGAGGCAGTCCGTCCAGATCTTCTGGGGCAGTTCGGACTTGTCCACCCGGACAAACCCCAGCTTCTCGAAGAATTCCGGCTTGTAGGTCAGGGCGAAGATCCGCGCGATGCCCAGGACGATCGCCTCCGAGATGCACGCCTCGACGAGTTGCGTCCCGACCCCCTTTCGCATGTGCCCGTCCCGAACGGCAAGCGAACGCACCTCGGCCAGGTCCTCCCACATGATGTGGATCGCGGCGGACCCGATCACCTCGCCGCCGTCGTCGATGTACACGAAGTAGTCGCGCAGGTTCTCGTAGATCTCGGAAAGCGATCGCGGGAGCATGTCGCCCTTGCGCGCGTACTCGGCGATCAGCTTCTGGATGGCCTTGACGTCCCCCATCCGGGCCTTCCGGATCATCCCCGGGCCGCTCCCTCGATCAGTTCTCTCGCGTGCGCCTGTGCTTCCTCGGTCACCTCGGCTCCCGATATCATGCGCGCAAGTTCCTTAATCCTATCCTGTTTCGACAGCGCTTGCACCCCGGTGGCGACCGAGCTTTTCCCGGACTTCTTGGCGACCAGCAGATGGGTGTCCGCGAACGCGGCCACCTGCGGGAGGTGGGTCACGCAGATCACCTGGGCCGTCGCGCCGAGCCCTTTCAGGCGCGCCCCGACCCGCTCCGCCACCTTCCCGCCGATCCCCGTGTCGATCTCGTCGAACACCATCGTCCTGTTTCCCCGCTCCCGCGCGGAGGTGTTGCGGAGGGCAAGCATGACACGCGAAAGCTCCCCTCCCGACGCCGTCGCCGAAAGGGGGCGCAGCTCCTGCCCCGGGTTGGCGCACAACAGAAACTCCGCCTCGTCGAACCCGTGCGCCGAGAGGGATTCCGGCCCGGGCGGGCGGGAAGCGAGTTCGACCCGGAACTTCGCGCCGGCAAGCGCCACCCGGGAAAGCTCCTTCTCGACCGCGCTCCCCATCCGCTTCGCCCCCTCGCGCCGCTTCCTGCCAAGCTCCGTGGCCGCGCGCACGGCTTCGTCCTCCTCCTTCCGCAACAGCTCCCTCAACCGTCTTTCCTCCTCCAGCGCCCCCTCGAGCCTCTCCCGCTCCCCCCGGAGTTCCGAGAGCATGGCAAGCAGTCCCGGGACGTCGGTCCCGTACTTCCGCTTCAGACGGCGGATCTCGCTCAGCCTTTCCTCCGCCCGCTCCATCGATTCGGCCGACAGGTCTACCGCCGCCGACAGCCCGGACAGCTCCCGGGCCAGTTCCTGCGCCTCGATCTGGAGCGACCGGACGCGCTCGACGAGGCCGGCGAGTCTCGGGTCGACCGCCGCCGCTTCTTTCAGCCTCGCGGCGGCGAAGGAGAGCGCGGAGACCGAGGAATGCTCCGAGGAGGAGAGGGCGTCCTCGGCGCCCCGGAGGGCCGAAAGCATCTTCGAGGCGTTGCGGAAGACGAGGAGGTCTGCGGCGAGTCGTTCCTCCTCCGCGGGATCGAGGGCGGCACGGGCCAGCTCCTGGACCTGAAAGTCGAGGTGTTCCCCCCGCTCGCGGGCGTTCGCCCCCCGCGCCCCGGCCTCCTCCACGTTTCGCCTAAGGGCGGATATCCGCCGGTAGAGGCGGCGCATCTCCGACGCCTCCATCGCGGTCCCCGAAAACCCGTCCACCGCCGACAGCGCGGCCGCCCGCGACAGCAGGTGGGTGACGCTGTGCTGCCCCACCAGCTCCACGAGCAGCGGCGACAGGTCCGCGAGGACGGACTGCGAGGCCATCCGGCCGTTGAAGTAGGCCCGGCTGCGCCCCGCGGCGGGAATGACGCGCCGGAGCACCAACTCCTCTTCCCACGGGAAGCCCGCCTCCTCCCACGTCTCCTTGAGGTCCGCGCGCCCGGAGAGGTCGAAGCGCGCGGAGACCTCCGCCTCCGCCTCTCCCGCCTTCACGGCCATCGGGTCCGCCTTCTCGCCCAGCGCGAGGCGGATCGCCTCCACCAGGATCGATTTGCCCGCCCCCGTCTCCCCCGTCACGATGTTCAGCCCCGGTGCGAACGGCACGCGTACGTCGCTGAATATGGCGAGATTGCGTACGGAGAGTTCGATCAGCATCGTGGGGAGGGAGTCACCGCTCTCCCCACTTGAGCTTTGCCCGAAGAACGGCGAAGTAGTCCTTGAAGGGGGAGCGGAAGAAGCGGAGCGGGGCGTCCGCCTTCTTCACCTCGATCACGTCCCCCTCCCGGATCCCGAACCCCACCTGCCCGTCCAGCGTGAGGAACACGTCGGTCTCCCGGGATCGAAGCTTCGCCCGGACTTCCATGTTGTCGGGGATGACGATCGGCCGGTTCGTGAGGGTGTGCGGACAGATCGGGGTGATGACGATGGCGCGCAACGTCGGGTGGACGATCGGTCCCTGCGCGGCGAGGGAGTATCCCGTCGAGCCGGTGGGCGTGGAGATGATCAGACCGTCCGCCTTGAACGACGAAAGGTACATCTCCCCGATCGTGGTCTCGATGTCGATGATCTTGGCGAGCGCCCCCTTGTTGATGACGACGTCGTTCAGCACGGTGTAGTTGGCGACCCGCTCCCCCATCCGGTGGACGTGGGCGACGAGCATCATCCTCTCGTCGTAGTCGAAGTCGTAGCTGAAGATGCGCTCGAGAACCGGGTACAGTTCCTCCAGGGTGATCGCGGTCATGAACCCGAGCGACCCGAGGTTCACGCCGAGAATCGGCTTCCCCGAGGTTCCCACGACCCGCGCGGCGGAGAGAAGCGTCCCGTCGCCTCCGATGACGATCAGGAAGTCGCACTTTTCCGGGAGGTTCGAGCGGGTGACGGAAACGCCGTGCTGCACGAGCGCCGCGGTCTCCTTGTCGAGCACGACGCGTCTGCCGCGCGCCTCGAGCCATTCGCCCAGCTCGGAAACAATCTTCTGGGCCCGGGGGTCGGTGTGCTTGGCGATGATGCCGGCGCACTTCATGGTGGAGTAGGATAATATAGAGGGAGAAAAAGAGAAAGGTGCGTTTTCCACCCTCTTCCAACCCTTGAAAAACGGGCCTTGGCGGGCGATCGGCTTTTTCGACCGACCATTTCCATCGATTTTCATGATGGTTATACGTGTGGAGGAAATTTGGCTTGACGAGGAATGGAATTCTTCGTTCAATCGTACTGTAGCGGTTTCTTCTCACGGTCAACTCAACGCTTGCATCCGATTCCAGCCGGCGACTTTCCGGAGATTTGGAACGTTTCCATTTGGTCCTTGTTCGAACCGTATCCCTTGGGGTGACGCTATGGGAAATCTGGACTTCGGAATGGCGATGGTGATGGCAAGGTTCGCCGGCAGAGAGATAAAAAAACCCCCGGAAGAGAGCAAAAGGGAGGCCGTATCGAAGGCGAATCCACCTGACCGGGATGATGTGGAGAAACGGAAATTCCTGATTGTCCGATCGTGGTTGAAAAAACCTCACCGGGAGAGGATCCTTCTTCCTTCCGACCCTCCCGACAAGGAACCCTGATGTCGGAGGGGCGTTACCGGTCACCCCGGAGTTGACAACCGGGAACCATACGTAAAAAAAACCCCCCGGCGGGACATCCCGCCGGGGGGTTTTTTTCATTCCGGGGTTGTCACCCCGGGTTCGTAAGGGTTTACCTGGCCTTGACCACGTTGGCGGCCTGCGGTCCCTTGGGACCCTGGGTGATATCGAACTCGACCCGGTCCCCTTCCTGGAGAGATTTAAAGCCCTCCGCCCGGATGGCGCTGAAGTGGACGAATACATCCGGCCCGTTCTCCTGGCTGATGAATCCGAACCCCTTCGCGTCGTTGAACCACTTCACACTTCCTGTTGCCACATCTGCCTCCTAAAAATGAATTGTTGCTCAATCCGGGCGGTGGTGCCCAAATCGCGCTTCTACAGGCCACACTACATGACCCGGCATAAATATGCAACTGTTGGGTGCACTTCGGAGGGGGAGAGTTTCATTGTTTATCTTTACCGGCCCGAAGCGATTCATGTGGACCGGGATGTCAACTTGTTGGAATATAGGAGATATTTTGAGTAATGATTTTCCACCCGCAAAGGGTGATTTATTCATAAGCACCTGATAATCAAGCAGATTGAATGATGGCATTGATTTTGCTAAAATATTTTCACTGCTGCGGGATTTCCTTGAAAAACAGGGGGGAAACCAGCGAAATGGAACGGTTGTTTTCGGTATACAAGATAGAGAACGGAACCAGGGTCCTGCTCGGTGGTTTGGTGGAACGTCGAAAATCGAGACGAAGGGGATCCAACAAAAAGGGGCTCGTCGAAATCGCGAAGCGAAAATTCGCGGAATCGCCCGAAGAGGATATCAAGATCGTCCTCAGGGAAGAAAAGTAACCCCTCCGGCAGGAACTGATCCGTTTTCGTATATCAGCCAGGCGTAAACAAAGAGCTACGATTGGAATGGCAAAACGATGGGCGGGGTTTTCCCCGCCCTTTTCGTTTGGACATCCCGACGAGGCTAACTGGTTGAAATGTTTGTCTCCCTCGCCTTGTTTTGTGGATAATGGTTGGGAAGGAAAAGAGAAAGATGTCTGTGCCTCCCAACCCGCCTCCGCTGTTCCCCGGCCCCCGGGCAGGCGCGCGGGCCTCGGCTTCCCGCTCCGCGCCGCTGGCGGACCGGATGCGCCCGAAGACCCTCGCCGAGTTCGTCGGCCAGGAGTCGATCCTGGGGGAGGGACGGTTCCTCTCCTCCGTCCTCTCGGCGCGCCCGCTGCCTTCCCTGATCTTCTGGGGTCCCCCGGGGTCGGGCAAGACGACGCTCGCCCGCATCATCGCCGCCGAGACGAAAGCGGTCTTCCTTCCCTTTTCGGCGGTCCTCGCGGGCATCAAGGAGATCAAGGAGGCCCTGGCGGACCTCAAAACGGTCCGAACCGACACGGAGCGTCCGGCGATCCTGTTCATCGACGAGATCCACCGCTTCAACAAGGCCCAGCAGGACGCCCTGCTCCCCTTCGTGGAGGACGGAACCGTCACCCTGTTCGGGACCACGACGGAGAACCCCTCCTTCGAGATCCGGAACGCTCTTTTGTCCCGCTGCCGGGTTCTCGTCCTCGATCCCCTGTCCGCGAAGGACGTGGAGACGATCGTGCGCCGCGGCCTCACCGACCCGGAGCGCGGGCTCGCGAAACCCGGGGAGTTTCTCGTTCCGGACGCCCTCCGCCATCTCGTGGAGATTTCCGACGGCGACGCCCGTGTGGCGCTCAACGCGCTGGAGGCGGCCGTCGCGATCGCGGAGCACCGGGGACTTCCGTCCGTGGACGTGGGGGTGTCGGAGGAAGCGCTGCGGACGAAGGCCCTCCTCTATGACAAGGACGGGGAGGAACACTACAACCTCATCTCCGCCTTCCACAAGAGCCTGCGCGGTTCGGACCCCGACGCCTCCCTGTACTGGCTGGCGCGGATGCTCGCCGGAGGGGAGAACCCCCTCTACGTCGCCCGGCGGATGATCCGCTTCGCCTCCGAGGACGTGGGGAACGCCGCGCCGGGGGCTCTGCAGATCGCACTGGCCGCGGCGGAGACGTACCGGACGCTCGGGAGTCCCGAGGGGGAACTGGCGCTGGCGCAAGCGGCGGTCTACCTCGCCACCGCCCCGAAGAGCAACCGGGTGTATGTCGCTTTCCAGCGCGCGATGGAGGACGCAAAGTCGCGGGGAAGCCATGCGGTGCCGACGCACCTGCGCAACGCCCCCACCCGCCTGATGAAGGATCTGGGCTACGGGAAGAGATACCAGTACCCGCACGATTTCGCGGACGCCTTCGTCCCCGAGGAGTACTTCCCGGAAACGCTCGGCAGGCGCACCTACTACGAACCCTCCGAGGCCGGGCACGAGAAGGTCATCGCCTCGCGCCTGAAGACGTGGTGGGGCGCCCTGCGGAAAAAGTAAGCCGGGCCCCCCCTTCCGGTACTTTAGTACCCTCCGCGGGCGGGGGGCGTACCCCCCTCCACCAGCGTCGCTTCCACCCGCAGCAGGGAATTCGACACGTACACCGTCCGGGAATACGTCTCGTATCCCGCCTTCCGGAGTTCCAGCCGGTGGGTGCCGCTTTCCACCTTCAGGTACCGCTCCTCGGTGAAGTCGGACGCTTTCCCCTGGACGACCCCGTCCAGGAGGACCTCCGCGTCCGGCGGATTCACCGCGAAGACCAGGCCACCGACGTTTCCCACGCCGTATATCTGCGCCTTGGGGTAGCAGCCGACCACCAGGGCGAGGCCGCCGCCGGCCAGGAGGCCAAGCAACACCAGGGCGGCTGCGGCCCTACGGACCCCACCGCCTGACACGCGATCCCTTCTCATCCCGGGCCTCCTATCTCGCCAGCTTCACGATGTCGTTGACGGCGATCCCTTCCCCGCTCACCCGCCTGCAGACCGCGGCGTCCTCGCCGAAAAACCCCGAGACGACGATCTCCCCCTTCTCCTTGCCGGGTTTCCGGCCGAGGGAGAGCTTCGTGTCGGGATCGATCACCTCGCGTCCCTCGCCGAAGACCCGGAGCCGGTCTCCCATGACCAGCCCTGTCTTCTGCCCGGCGTTGACGGTGATCTCGTCCGCGTCAACGGCGGCGACCTTCCCGCTCCAGGGGATCGCCTCCATCCGCTGGATCAGGTTGTCGATGAACTTGGAGATGGCCGCACGCAGGGCCTTCCCCTCCAGGGTCTCGTCGTACCCCTTGGCGCCGCCGATCCCCAGGACCTGGGTCGAGCTCTCCTCGTGGACTCCCGCGCCGCTGTCGGCGAAAATGACCTGCCCGGTCGTGGCATCCACGACCCGGACGTCGACGGTCGCCTCGGCCGTCTGCGTCTTGCTCGCGCCGACCAGATAGGTGGCCGACTTCTGCTTGACCCCGAATTGCGACACGGCCCCGGTCACGATCGCATTGAGGGCCAGGACCTCTCCCGACTTCGGCCCCGTCCCCTCCTTGACGATGCCCGACTTCCCGAGGTCCTGCTCGTCCAGGACCAGGTCCAGGTCACCCCCCCGCGAAACGAGGATAAAGAGGCCGGACTTGGAGAGTTCGGTCATCAGAATGTCCTGGACCGCCCCGCCGAGACGGCCGCGCCCGTAGGCGCTCTTGTCCTGGAACCGGATGACCGCTACCCGCTTCTTCGGCCCTCGCGTCACGATGGGGGCCTTTGCTTCGGCCCTCGATGTCGCGGCGGCGGGGGCCGACGGACGGTCCGACGGACCCGTAATGGGGGGTGTCGTGGCGCACCCCGACAGGATCAAGCCGGCAAGTCCGGCGGAAACGATCGCCGCGCCCATCCGAGAAGCTTTCAGAACCGCCTTTTTCATCTGGTTCCTCCTCTTTCTGCCGGCGTGACTGCGTCCTGCGTCGTGTTGTCCTGAGCCGCCGCGGCCTCGCGGCCCGCGAGCAGTCCGCTGGGCAACTTCCCGGCGATGTGCCTTGCGACCGCCTGCCCGTAGGGGGTCATCGGGTTCAACAGAAGGTTCCCCAGGGCATGGACCGCGATCTCCGCCCCGATGTCCCTCCCCCCGTGGGGGACATTCACCTTCGACTGCGTGTCGCTCCCTTCCCATACCCGGGTGCCGTCGCGGTCGTACAATTCGAACGAGGCGGTGACGGTGACCTGGTTGAAGATTCCCGTGGTCGTCTTGTTCCATTCCCGGACTTCCCCGTAGAACACCCCTTCCACGCCCAGAGCCCGGCACACTTGCTCGGGGGTCGTCGACGCCAGCTGCCCCCCGTAGTTGATCCCCATCTTCTCCCGGAGCGCCCGGTCGCTCTCCTCCGTCGGTTCGAGGTTCCACCCCCGCCGGGCGATCTCGGCGGCGAACGCGGAGCGGATGATCCCGGAGGCGTCGATGTCGTTGCTCCGGTTTTCCAAGGGAGCAATCGCCACCTTCGGCCCCGTTGCCGGAGGAAGCGGCGGCCCCTCCCGCAGCGCGGCCCTTCGCCCCCCGCACGCGGCCACGGAGGAGAGCAGAAGGGCGCACAGAAGGAGTCCCCCGGTTCGCCTCTTCCCGATCTCCATCGAAATTGGACGACCGGCGCCGGAAGGTATTCACCGCCTCCCGGCGCCTTGCGCCGTTACTCCTGCCAGTGAATGCAAGCGACGGGGCAGAGGTCCATCGCCTCCTGGATCTCCGCCTCGCTCGCGCCGTTCGGATCGAAAACCTCGGCCTTGTTATTGTCGTCCATCCGGAATACCGTGGGAACGGTGTCCACGCACACTCCGCATTCGGTGCATTCGTCCTTCACGACATAAGGAACTTTGGCCATCCCCTTCCTCCCGCAAACGGATTTGGGCTACCATTTCATTATAATGATTCTCTTCTCCAGGAGAGGAATTGTGAACCGGAAAAACACCGTTCGTCCCATCGAAGCGGTCGATGCCCCGAAAGAACCCCCGGAGGACCGGAAGGCCCCGGATCCGGACCCGAAGCCGGCGGACTACGACGTCCTGGTGGTGGGCGGAGGCCCGGCGGGGCTAGCCGCCGCTTCTTTTTGCGGAAGGAAACTGCTCCGGACCGCGGTCTTCGAAGGCGATTCGTGGGGGGGTATCCTCACCCGTTGGTGCCCGGACAAGCGGATCGACAACTACCCCGGGGTATCGCCCGGAATTCTCGCCCGGGAGCTCGCCCGCCACATGATCGACGACGCGCGGCGCGCCGATGTCGACCTGTTCGAGGGAAGGGTGGAGGAGATCACCCCCGACCGGGAAGTCGTCTCGGGGAAGATGAGGGCAAGGGGAAAGATGCTCATCCTCGCGAACGGAAGCACCGCCGCCGAAGCGGGCATCCTGCGGGAACGGGAGTTCGCCGGGCGCAACGGCGGCGTGTGGTACGTGGTCCGGGATCCCACCGCCTTCCGGGGGAAAGAGGTGGTCATCGTCGGAGGGGGGGAGAGCGCGATCTCCCTCGTCCAGAGGTTGTCGGGAATCGCCTTGCGGATCACCATCGTCCACAGGCAGCCGGCTTTTCGCACCCAGAGCAGCCTGCCGGAAGAGTTCGAGCCGGACCGGGGGCTCACCGTGCTCCTCGACTCCACCGTGGAGGAGATCCTGGGAAACGACCGCGTCCGGGGTGTCCGCGTGCGGGAGCACGCCACCGGGAAGGTGTCCGTCCTGCCGGCCGACGCCGTGGTCATGGCCGTGGGACGGAGGCCGAACACCGCCATGTTCCGGGACATCGGTATCTCCCTCGACGAAAGCGGGCAGGTCCGGACCGACCTCTGGCAAAGGACGAACGTCCCGGGGATCCTCGCCGTGGGGGACGTCTCCTCGCACCTGAAGATGATCGTGACGGCCGTGGCGCAGGCGGCCATCGCCGCCCACCAGGCCTGCCTCGACATCCGGAACCCTTACGGGAAGTAACCGCCCCCGGGAGAGGGCCGTCCGTCTTGACGGAACTCTTCCGGCGGGGATATCGTGGTCTTCCTGTCTACAGAATACGCACGGAGGAGATGAACGATGCCGGAGGCCCTGTACCAGGATCCTTTCCCGCAGGGGAAGGACGATACGAAATACCGGTTGCTCACCAAGGAGTACGTCTCCGTCTCCCGGTTCAACGGGAAGGAGGTCCTCGTGATAGACCCGGAGGGGCTCGCCTTTCTGGCCCACCAGGCGTTTCGCGACGTTTCGTATTTGCTCCGCCCTGCGCACCAGGAGAAGGTGGCCGCCATCCTCTCCGACCCGGAGGCTTCCCCCAACGACCGGGGCGTCGCCGTCGCCATGCTTCGCAACGCCGAGGTTTCCGCCCATTTCGTCCTTCCCTTCTGCCAGGACACGGGAACCGCCACCATCATCGGGAAGAAGGGGCAGCAGGTCTGGACGGGCGCGCGCGACGAGGAGTACCTCTCCCGGGGCGTCCACAAGACGTATACCGAGGAGAACCTGCGGTATTCCCAGACGATCCCTCTCACGATGTACGAGGAGAAGAACTCCGGGACCAATCTTCCCGCGCAGATCGACCTCTATGCCACCGAGGGGCCGGAGTACAAGTTCCTCTTCGTCGCCAAGGGAGGCGGCTCCGCCAACAAGACGTACCTGTTCCAGGAGACGAAGGCGCTCCTGAATCCGGCGAGCCTCGAGAAGTTCCTGGTGGAGAAGATGAAGACCCTCGGGACGGCCGCCTGCCCCCCCTATCACCTCGCTTTCGCCGTCGGGGGAACGTCCGCCGAGGCGTGCCTGAAGACGGTGAAGCTGGCCTCCACCGGGTACCTGGACCACCTCCCCACGAAGGGAAACGACGGCGGACAGGCATTCCGGGACCTCGAGATGGAGGAGAGGATCCTGAAGGCCGCGCACCGGTCCGGCTACGGCGCCCAGTTCGGCGGCAAATATTTCGCCCTCGACGTCCGGGTCGTCCGCCTGCCGCGGCACGGGGCGTCCTGCCCGGTGGGGATGGGGGTTTCCTGCTCCGCCGACCGGAACATCAAGGCCAGGATCGACAAGGAAGGGATCTGGCTGGAGGAGATGGAGAGGAACCCGGGCAGGCTGATCCCCGAAAAGTACCGGAAGAAGCACGACCACGGGGTCGTGAAGATCGACCTGGGCCGGCCGATGAAGGAGATCCTCGCCGAACTGTCGAAATACCCCGTCACGACGCAGCTCTCGCTCACCGGGACGCTCGTCGTAGGACGCGACATCGCCCACGCCAGGATCAAGGAGAGGCTCGACCGCGGCGAGGGGATGCCGCAGTACCTGAAGGAGCACCCTGTGTACTACGCGGGCCCGGCCAAGACCCCCAAGGGGATGCCGTCGGGCTCCTTCGGCCCGACCACCGCGGGCCGGATGGACTCCTACGTGGACCTGTTCCAGTCCCACGGCGGGTCGCTGATCATGATCGCCAAGGGGAACCGGAGCCAGCAGGTGACCGACGCCTGCAAAAAGCACGGCGGGTTCTACCTGGGCTCCATCGGGGGGCCGGCGGCCCTGCTTGCCCAGGAGAACATCCGTAAGGTGGAGGTGCTCGAGTACCCCGAACTGGGGATGGAGGCGATCTTTCGGATCGAGGTCGTCGACTTCCCTGCGTTCATCCTGGTGGATGACAAGGGGAACGATTTCTACAGGCAGATCGCCGGCTGAACGCCGGCGGCCAGGCGTTCCGCACGACTCGCGACGCACCGGGTCCCCGGGCTCGCGGAGGGGTCCCCTCGGCTACGCTCGCGACCTTGCGCCCGCTCGCTGCCGGTTCCGCTCGACGCGATTTCTTCCTCGCTCCACAGGCCGCCTCGTCGACCCCCCCGCATCGCCTAGGGTCCCCGGTAGCAGGCACCCTCGCAATGGGGCGCGCCATGGGCGGAGCAGCCGAGGAAGGGGGATCCGAGCGGAGCTTTCCGGGAGGGAGGTCAAGCGCAGACTTGCGGGTGCATCGCAAGTCGAGCGACGAAGCGAGGAGCCCCCTCCGAGGATGCGGAGCGATAGACGCCCGA
>LDXO01000025.1 GCA_001443455.1 Deltaproteobacteria bacterium CSP1-8
CGCCGTTCTTCCGGAACGCCCGGACCGAAATCAGCAAGTCGCCATCCGTCTATTTTTCCGACCTCGGCTTCCGGAATTATGCCTTGGGGGTACTGGGCCACGTGCAGCGGCCCGAGGACCTGGGCTTCGCGTTCCAGAACCTGGTGTACCTGATCCTGAGAGAGAAGCTGCGCTGGAGCGGGGCTCGAGTTCATTTCTGGCGGACCAAGTCGAAGACCGAAATCGATTTCGTCGTCGATGCCGGCCGGAGCGTTATTCCCGTCGAGGTGAAATACAAGGAGCTGGCCAAACCGGCGCCTCCGCGCGCGCTGGACGGCTTTATCGAAAAATACCGTCCTGCCCGCTGCCTGGTCGTCAACAGGAGCCTGCGGGCCACCGTACGCCCGCGGGACACCGAGGTGCGCTTCCTGACGATCTGGGACCTGTTGTTCGGGGATCTCGACACGGAATGGAAAACTTACTGACCGGCGACGACTGCGATCGACGTGACATACGGGATGCGGATCGGCGCGGTCACGGTTTTCCGGAGATCGTTTTCAGCGGAGCATATCCGGATATCCGGTCGAAGTCCCTGTCCCTGTGCAAAACGGTTGCTTCCTGCTCCATGGCGATCGCGGCAATGAGGCAATCGATGAGGCTGCGGACGCTCACCCCCCGTTTCCTCCCTGTCCGGGAGAGCCTCGCCGCCCGGACATAGGTTTCCTCCGATCCCGGCCGAAGAGGGCAGGGGGCCGGGGAGGTACCTGTTGGTAACCGGAGCGCCGCCGGATAACGAATCGATGTAGATGTAAGCTCCCGATGAAGAGGAAGCAAAGGGAAGTTGGAAAATGATAGAGGGGCCTTCCCGGATCGCCCTTAACCCGGCCGTCCGGCGGCACGCCTCATCGGTCTCCGACCGATCATGGGCGCTATCATGGAGCAACAGAAGTGACAGATAGATAACAGATCCGAAAAAAAAAGTCGGGAGGGATGAATCTAGGCGGTCCGGAGGGACCGGAAAACCGCCTCGGTCTCGGGGGAGGGGTTCATCTGCAGGACGGCGGATAGCTTCCTGCGGCATCGGTGGTAGACCGCGAGGGCCTCCGCCACCTGGCCGAGCTGGCGGTGGCATACCATCAGGCGCCTGTACAATCCCTCGGCGAGGTCGTCCACCTCCAGCCCCTTCTGGTAGCAGACAAGGGCCGTCCCCCACTGCCCGCCGTTCTCCAGGTGGCATCCCGCGGACTCCACGCAACGCAGGAACTTGCTCCGCAGGCGCTCGCGGTGGGATTCGATGCAGGAGCAGAACGCATCCCCGGGAAGGAAGGGACCCTGGTAGAGGGCGATCGCCTTTTCGATGAGCTGGGCGCAATGCGCTTCCACGGCCTCGCGCTTTCCTTCCTCCCTCGCCCTCTCGAATTTCCCGAGGAACCGCTCGAAAACCCAGACATCCACCCAGCAGTGCCGGTTGCTTAAGGTCAGATGTCCGTCGGAAAACACCAGGGCCTTTTCGCATCCGAGGAGTTTGCGGAGACGTCGCAACGTCGTGGCGAAGGAATGGTGCGCCTGGTCTCCGTCCGCATCGGGCCAGAGGACTCCGCCCAATCGCTCTTCGCTTACGTCCCTCCCTCCCATGGCGATCAGCGCCTTGAGCATCCGGACAGGCACGTGCTGGGCCTTCCGGGAAACCGGAATTTTTTTGCCCTCCAGTACGATCCCGAACCGGCCAAACATATACACCTTGACGGGCCAGGGCCAGTTGTCCGCCTCGAGGATCGGGCCGTCCGGAAGCAGGTTCCGGCGTCGTATCAGCTCCTTCACGTAGTCCACCTCGATCCCTTCCGCGAGGGCTCTGGTGGCGAGTTTCTCGAGAAGGCCGGGACGCCAGAGGAACAAGGCGAAAAAACCGTACCTTCGCCCGATCTGCATCCCCTCCCGCAGTTTCCCCAGGGCAGCCGCATCCTGCCTTTCCAACAGGAGGAAATAGGCCTCCGTCAACAGGCGCGTGAACCGGGAATGCGGGTTGTTTTCGTGACCCGGAATCCGTCGCGCCTTCTCGAGGTGTTGTTTCGCCCCTTCCGTGTCTTGAAACTCCTGGCGCACGAAGGCTTCGAGGATATGGGCCTTATGCAGGGTATAGTGGCTCCCCACGCCTTCGCACAACCTCAGACACTCGGCCGAATGAAAAGAGGCCAATTTCTCTTCCCTGCGGGACAATGCCTTCCAGGCGCGAAGGTAGTGGTAAAAGGCCGCCTCCCATGGCTTTTCCTTACCCAACCGGGCCCCCATCCTTCGCAGAGTTTGTTTCCCCGCGGCCAAGTCCCCTTGGTTCAGCAGGGAGAGTGTGGTTTCGCACAACAGGAGATAGTCCATGAGGTGGACGCCGGTTTTATCGGCAAACGCGAGGGCCTTGTCGGCCACTTCCCGGCAACGGTCGTACAGGCCGATCTTGTTGCAATACTCCGCTTCCGCAAGCGCCGCTCCCAGCCGGAGCAAGGGAGGGACATCCTTCTGTTTCAGGAGTTCGTTCAGGGAATGAAGGATTACTTCCGCCTTCTCGAAGGCGCCCTGGACGGTGTTGTACCAGACAAGGTTTCTGTAGATCTCGATCTTTATAGGCATCTCCGGGGTTGTTTGGGCAAATCCCAAGGCGCGTTCGGCCCACGGTGCCGCATCGAAAGAGGGCGGACCCCGGAAGGAAAGGGCCTCGATCATGGTACATGTCACGCGCTTTGCGATTTCCGCCGACGGGAAACCACCGCATTCCTCCAGGAGGGTGTTGAGGTTGGAATACCATAGATCCAGCGGATGAAAATTTTCGAACCCGTACAGAATGGCATCGACAACCCCGGACCAGGCGAGGAATGCGCCCGGAATGTCGCGCTGCTCCCGGAACCGGTGAAAGGCTTTTTCGAAGAGAACCCGGCTTTCCTCAGGGTTAATCGGAAGCCGGCAGATGCCCATCCAGTAAACACACCAGGGAGAGCTCTCAAAGGTTCCCCTCGGGAGATACTCCAGCCATACCCTGAGGGTTTGCCCCCTGCCCTGTGCGAAAAGGGTGGGGGCATGGTCCTGGATCATCCGGACAAGCCCTTCCCAGTCCTTGTTCTCCCGGTGGAGCGCCGACGCGTCCTCGACCTGTCCCGATTCCTCCAGGACCGCCGAGGCCGCCCCCCGGATCCGGGATAATTCTGCCCGGGGAAACTCCCTCTTCCCCCGGGAAAGGAGGAATTCCCGGAACAGGCTGTGATATCGAAATCCCGCATCGGGGTCCGGGTACATTTCAGTAAAGTAGTGGAGTCGGTTCATGGTGGTAAGGATCCGTGCTGCATTTCTGCGCCCGGTCAGCTGTTGCGCCATTTTCACCGAAAAAGTGGGACAAAAGGCGGTCCGGGTCAGAAATCCCCGCATCCTGGCGCCCAGCCTGTCGTACAGTTCCCGGGCGAAATAGTCGAAGATCTCCTCCGGCGCATGATGGCTGAGACTTTGGGGCTCTACGTTTTCCGTTTCGGTCTTCGTCAGGAGGAGCACAAGACCCGCCACCCATCCATCCGACTTGTGCTGGAGATAGCGGACAGCCTCCACGGACATTTTCTTCCCTGCATGGAGCCTGGCGATACCTTCCGTCTCCTCGAGAGTCAACCCGAGGTCCTTCCAGCCGATGAACCCGATCAGGTTGCTTGCCCGTTCACGGGAGAAAACGGGAGGAGGCCTGCCCCGGCTGGTCACGATGGCGCTTATTCCCTTGGGGAGCCGGGAGAGCCCTTCCCGGAATACCTCGAGGATGGTCGATTGGACACCCACCCGTTCGAAACCGTCGAACACCAGCACGGAAGGAGCGGTCAACCGGCTAAAGAGTTCCTCGAAATACCGCCCGGCAAAACGGGAAATACTCGGGAGATACTCGGGGGAAAAAACGGGGAGAGGTTTTTTTTTGCGCGGGGCGGCTTTTTGCGCAGCCAGACCCAGGTAATGGAAAAATGTCGCGATGTCCGCATCGTCTTTGTCGACCTGATACCACAGGCACGGGATCTTGCGTGCCTCGAGATAACCGTTTACCAGGGTGGACTTTCCGGAACCCGCAGGCCCCGAGACCCAGAGGATGGGGTGTTTTTACAAATCGTCCAGCTTCCCGAACAGTCTTTCCCTCTGGAGATGACCGACCAGGACGGGTCGGCCGATCTTGACGATCGATGCCGGATATTTACTTTTGAAACCTGGTTCGCGGAAGGAGGACTTTCTGACGGAAGGCTTCGCTTCCGTTTCTATAGATGGCTTACGCTTTATTAGCATAATATTAAGTATTATCTAATATTAAATTAATGGCAATATATATTCCTCCGAATATACAACATGCTATATATTTTTATTACTTATCTTTTAATAAAGATTAATACAGGAATAAAACAGGGGGTGTGGGAAAAAGATTCAGTACCAGGTAATTGAATATTGACTATGATAAGTATTTTCTTATAAATGGTAAAGTATTTCCTAAAATTCCTTTCCTGGGGCGGATTTCAGGACAAGGCCGCTCCGGCTACTGCCACTTCCCCTTGCCCCGGTCCTCGCCCTCCCACCGGACGAGTAATTCCCCGGCCTCGACCTTCTGACGGAAGGCCTCGGGGTCGATCGCCTGGACGATGTGGCAAGCGCACTGCTTGAAGAAATTCCGGTACGGGGGGTCGCCGCTTTCTTCCGCGTACCGGAACCCTTCCTTGTAGGCCCACGCCGCGTCCGCCGAAGCTCCCCAGCCAAAAAGGTACAGGACGCCGTTTTCGGCATCCCCCCCGAACACCATGATGGACTTGACGGGATGCTCGTTCCCGGCCTCGTCCTTGACCACGATCTCCCTGGCGTCCTGGTCAACCTCGATGGTTATGATGAACTTCTTTCCCATGCCTTCTTATTTCGGAAAAATTTGAGGAAAACTTTATCACGCGACTTTCATGCCACGGGGGGCCTGCGGTGCCCCAACATCCAAACTCAGGAGACCCGGCCCGAATTTTTCGCATCTGAAGTGAAAAGGGCGCGTCCTGCCGTACGGGGGCGCACACCCCTTCGACATCGGGAGGTCCTTTGCATTCCAGGAACCGGAAACAAAATATCGACAAAACCAGCCGGGTGGGATTCACCCGCCCCCTGATGTTCCTCCTGTGCGCAGGCCTCGCTCTTGGATGCGGGGGGTCCGGCGGGGGGCAGACCGCTGAAATTCCCCCTCCCGCCCAAAATCTCCAGGTCGCCCTGGTCGAGGCGGGGACCGGGTTCGCGCTGCCGGTCCATGTCACCCACGCCGGGGATGGCAGCGGCCGCGTGTTCGTCGTGGAGCAGGCCGGCACGATCCGCACCCTGGACAACGCCGCGGCCGCCCCGTTTCTCGACATCCGCGACCGTGTCCTTTCCGGGGGGGAGCAGGGCCTGTTGGGACTCGCCTTTTCGCCCGATTACGTGACGAACGGGGAATTCTACGTGAACTACACGCGAAATGTAAATCTTGACGGGGCAACGGTCATCGCCCGCTACCGGGCGACGGGCAACCCCCACGTCGCCGACCCGGCTTCCGAGGAAATCCTGCTCGTCATCGGTCAGCCCTTCGCGAACCACAACGGAGGACAGATCGCCTTCGGCCCCGACGGGTACCTCTACATCGGGATGGGAGACGGAGGAAGCGGGGGGGATCCGCAAAACAATGGGCAGAGGAAGGACACCCTCCTGGGGAAGATCTTGAGGATCGACGTGGAGTCCGGTCAGGCGCCCTACGCCGTTCCCACAAGCAACCCGTTCCTATCGGACAACACCGCGAGGGGGGAGATCTGGGCCACAGGGCTTCGCAATCCCTGGCGCTTCTCGTTCGACCGCGCAACGGGCGACCTCTACATCGGCGACGTGGGGCAGGGCCAGTTCGAGGAGATCCACTTCCAGCCATCGGCAAGCCCGGGAGGGGAAAACTACGGGTGGAACGTGATGGAGGGGGCCCACTGCTTTCCCGGTCCCTCCTGCAACAACGCCGGACTGGTTTTGCCCGTGGCGGAGTACGACCACGGCCAGGGATGCTCGGTCTCCGGGGGGATGGTCTACCGGGGAGCGGAGTTCCCCTCCTTCCAGGGAACCTACGTCTACGGGGATTTCTGCTCGGGCAGGATCTGGGGTCTCAGGAAAGCCGGAACCACGTGGGAGAACACCCTCCTTGCGGATACGCCGCACCAAATCTCCACCTTCGGGGAGGACGAGGCGGGGAACCTCTACGTCGCCTCCTACGGCGCCGGCACCGTGTACCGGATTTCGCCAATGTAACCGAAGGAGGGACTCGCCTGCCTCCTGGATGTTTCGGAGACGGGGGCAGGCCGCATCCTTGTGCTGACGGGCGATTTTTCATGGGTGCCGTCAGGGGGGGGGGGGTCGCACCCCCCCCTGACGACCTTATTTCTCGGGGGCCTTGATCGCTTCCAGCTCCTCCTTGCCGAGTTCCTTGCTCCTCTTCAGGGTCCAGTTGCCGATCCATTTCTTGAAGATTTCCAGGTTCGCTGCACGCTCGGCGTCCGTGCTCCCCAGCCTCGCGTACATGTTGCCCGGCTTCCCGTCCTTGGTGTTCTTCCCGTCGTCCAGCCTTCTCATCAGGGCGCCGGCGTCCGTTCCCTTGACCACTACCATCAGGTTCGCGTAGGAGTCCAACTTCGGTCCCTTCATCTTCTCCTTGTACCCTTCCTTGTCCTTGTCGAACTCCTCCATCGTGGGCGACTTCGGCCCGTGGCAGAAAATGCACCGTTTGGCGATGATCCCCTTGATGTCCTTCTCATAGGTCACGGCCTCCCCGGCGAATGCCGGAACCGCAGTCACCATGACCACGAACGCGGCAAGAAGAAACCTGCTCATTCCTGACCTCCTCTGGCACCCGGATCTTGGACATCTATTTTGACAGACCGTCCGAAATTTCTCCACAAGTGCCGAAGGGGGGACTCGACCGCCAAGGCGATTGCCGAAACGGATCCGTTCCTCCCCGCACCTAATCCGTCATCCGGGGGAAGAAAAGGGAAAGGAGACAGCGGACCATGACGACGATGCCCGACGATCCGACGGCACGGGCGACACGGGAGGCGGTCCGACGCTTCAACGAGGCCTTCGATCGCCACGACGCGGACGGTGTCATGCTGGCCATGACAGAGGATTGCGTGTTCGAAAACACATGCCCCCCTCCCGACGGGGAGCGATACCTGGGACAGGAGGCGGTCCGGGGATTCTGGGTGCGCTTCTTCGAATCGTCCCCGGACGCCCGCTTCTCGACCGAGGAGATGTTCGCGGCCGGGGACCGGTGCGTCGTGCGCTGGAGGTACGACTGGGTGGGCAAGGACGGGACGCCCGGCCACATCCGCGGGGTGGACATCTTCCGCGTGCGCGACGGAAAGGTGGCGGAAAAGCTCGCCTACGTCAAGGGGTGACCTTCCCCCCTTAGCCTTTATGCGAAACCGTCCACGATGGCGTTCAAGGTTGCGCTGGGACGCATTCCCTTGGACGTCTTTCCCGGATCCGGATCATAGTAGCCGCCCAGATCTTGAGGTTTCCTTTGGGCGCCAAGCAGTTCCTGATTGATTTTTTCCTCGTTCTCTCCCAGCTGCTTCGCCAGTTTGGCGAAACGGGCCTTAAGCTCCTTGTCCTTGGTCTGTCCGGCCAACGCCTGCGCCCAATAGAGCGCAAGGTAAAAATGGCTCCCCCGGTTGTCGATCTCTCCGACTTTACGGGCCGGCGACTTGTTGTTGTCCAGGAACTTGCCGATCGCCTGATCCAGCGTCTCCGCCAGAACGAGGGCTTTTTTGTTTTTGAAGGTATTCCCCAGGTGCTCCAGGGATGCCGCAAACGCCGAAAATTCGCCGAGGGAATCCCATCGCAGGTACCCCTCCTTCACGAACTGCTGGACATGCTTGGGCGCCGAGCCGCCGGCTCCGGTCTCGAACAGTCCCCCGCCGCCCAGAAGGGGCACGATGGACAGCATTTTCGCGCTGGTCCCCACTTCGATGATCGGGAAGAGATCGGTCAGATAATCGCGTAACACATTTCCGGTAACGGAGATCGTATCTTTCCCCGCCCGGAATCGTTCCAGCGAGAACTTCATTGCTTCCACGGGAGCCAGGATATGGATCTCCAGTCCCTTCGTATCGTGATCCTTGAGATAGGCATTGACCTTTTCGATGATCTGCGCATCGTGTGCCCGTTTTTTATCGAGCCAGAACACGGCAGGTGCTCCGGTCGCCTTTGCTCTTTTCACGGCGAGCTTTACCCAATCCCGGATCGCCACATCTTTCGTCTGACACATCCGGAAGATATCCCCTTCTTCCACCTTCTGTTCCAGCAGGGTCTTTCCGGAAGCATCGACGACCCGGATCGTTCCATTTCCCGGCGCCTGGAACGTCTTGTCGTGAGAACCGTACTCCTCCGCCTTCTGCGCCATCAGACCCACATTGGGGATGCTTCCGATGGTTGCAGGGTCGAACGCTCCGTTCTTTTTGCAATCTTCCATGATGGTCCGATACGCCGTCGCATAGCACCGGTCGGGAATGACCGCCTTGGTATCGTGGAGCTTTCCATCCGGCCCCCACATATTCCCCGAGTCCCGGACCACGACCGGCATCGATGCATCGACGATGATATCGCTCGGCACATGCAGGTTCGTGATGCCTCGATCCGAGTCGACCATCGCGAGCGCGGGCCGCTTCTTATACACCTCCTGAATATCCGCCTCGATTTCCGCTCTTTTGGCATCCGGCAACTTCTGGATCTTTGCGTACAGGTCACCCAGGCCATTGTTCGGATTCACGCCCAGTTCCTTGAATGCCGCCGCGTGTTTTTCGAAAACGTCCTTAAAGAAGACGGAAACGGCATGACCGAACATGATCGGATCGGATACTTTCATCATCGTGCACTTCAAATGCAGGGACAGCAACACGCCATTCTTTTTCGCATCCTCGATCTGTTCCCCGAAAAATTTCCGCAACGCACGAGCGTTCATCACGGCCGCGTCGATCACTTCCCCTTCCACCAGATCCAGCTTATTTTTCAGAACGGTGACTTTCCCATCGCCGGCGATGAACTCGATCCTCACTTCGGTCCCTTTTTTGACCGTGGTGGATTTTTCACTGCCGTAAAAATCTCCACCGCTCATATGAGCCACATGGGATTTCGAATCGCTGCTCCAGGCGCCCATCTTGTGCGGTTTCTTCTTGGAAAACTGTTTTACCGAAGCCGGCGCCCTTCGGTCCGAGTTTCCCTGGCGCAGTACCGGGTTGACGGCGCTTCCGAGAACCTTGGCGAATCGTTCCTGAAGCGCTTTCTCCGCGTCGGTTTTCGGATCCTCGGGATAGTCCGGGACCTTGTATCCGTGGGCCTGCAACTCCTTGATCGCTTCCTTCAACTGCGGGATGGAAGCGCTGATATTGGGCAGCTTGATGATATTGGCCTCCTGCGCCAGTGCGAGATCACCCAGTTTGGCCAGGTAATCCGGAATTCGTTGTCTTTCGGTCAGGTAGTCCGGGAAGTTCGCGAGGATTCTGCCCGCGAGAGAGATATCCCACGTTTCCACCTCGACACCGGTTCCCTTCGTAAATACCTGGACGATCGGAAGAAAGGAGTATGTCGCCAGTGCGGGTCCCTCATCGGTTTTCGTCCAAATGATCTTCGATGTTCCTGTTGCCATACTCTCTCTCCTTTGACTTTACGGAGTTGACTTCGTCAATCGGGCGAAGGATCTGGTTACAACGATGGAAGACGACCGCGAAGCTCTTCCCCCCGAGCACGGGGCGACGGACACGCGACCACCTATGCTGTATACAATATACAAAGGACTGTCAAGAAAAAATCTATTTCACCGGTGCCGAATGGGGGAGACTAGAACCCCCACGGGTTTCCCGGAGGGTTCGCGGTCGGAAAGAACCGCGAGCGCCGACCGATCCGATGGGGAAAAACACGGAATACCGAAACTTAACACCCTGAAGCCGATTCATATATTTATATCTCTTTTTAAAGGAGAATCGATCCGATGAAATCGCTTCTTTTCCCTGTCGCCGCCTCCGTCGCAGCGCTCGTCCTTTTTTCCATGGCGTCCATGCCGGCTGGCACGGCGCTGGCGGCGGAAGGTGCCCCCGAATCCCAAGGCACTGCACGGTCCCCGAACCCCCTCGACGGGAAGACGTTCGTCGCCGATTCAGGAGAAAAAGGGAAAAAGGCGAGCAATAAGGATACCATCGTCTTCCGCGACGGCAGGTTCCTCTCCGAGGGGTGCACCCCGTGGGGTTTCGGAGACGCAGCGTACAAGGCCGGAATCGAGGGCGACGGGATCCGGTTCCATGCCCAGACCGTCAGCCCGACGCACGGCACCATGCTCTGGGACGGGCTCGTGAGGGGCGACGCCATCGAAGCGACGTCCCTATGGACCCGCGACCGCTGGTACTGGAAGATGAAGAAAGAGTTCTGGTATCGGGGACAATTGAAGAAATGAGTATCGGTGCGGGAAGCCCGGCGACCGGGTCGGTACCCGTTCCCGCGCCAGTCAGGCGTGCCCGACCTGCTCCCTCCCCATAGCGGTCATGACGCAGAGCACAGGCGCTGAGGTTTGGCGGGGAAGAGCGAAGGTCGCGATTGCGATAGCGCTATTCCTGGGCATCCTCCTCTTCCTGAACTACGGCGTGGCAAGGCTCGCGGACATCCTCGCCTTCCAGATGTGGCCACGGCATGTCAACATCGCCGTCTTCATCGTGTTTGCCTCTGCCACCCTGTACGTGATCCTCATGGCGCTCCCCTTCATGCCCGGCATCGAGGTGGGGCTGATGCTCATGGCGATGCTCGGCGTCGAGGGGATCGCGCTCGTCTACCTCTGCACGGTGCTGGCGCTTTCGCTGAGCTTCCTCGCCGGCAGGCTCCTTCCGCCCCGTTACGTCGCCCGCCCCCTGGGCTGGCTGAGACTCGAGCGGGCCCGGAAACTTGTGACGGATCTCGAGCCGCTCGGCCCGGAAGAGCGTCTCCGATTCCTCACCCGGAACGCGCCGTCGAGGATTGCGCCCTTCCTGCTCCGTCACCGCTACCTTGTCTTAGCCGTCCTGTTCAACTTGCCCGGCAACGCCATCATCGGGGACGGGGGCGGCATCGCGCTCATCGCCGGGATGAGCCGGCTGTTTCCGTTCCCGAAATACTTGCTCCTGGTGTGCGTCGCGATCACGCCCGTGCCGCTGCTCTTCCTCCTCCGCGCGGTTTAAGCCGTGACATTGTCCCGAAGAGCCGCTCCTGGTGCCACTTCCTTCCCGAACGACTCGAGACTGGGGGAACTTCGCTCATCCGCCTGAGCCCCCACGGGTTTCCCCACCACCCCCGGGAAGCCCAGGCCGCCCAACCGTGAGACAGTATCCCTTTCATTATCAAATAGTTATAAGCAGGCTCGAATACCACAATTGCTAATTTTAGGGAGATTTTGTACGGGTCGGCAGTCTTTAGGGGCGGCGCTTCTTGCCACCTCTGGGCTTACCCAGATAATCGGCTAGCGTGATCAGCCGGATTCCCTCGTATTCGCCGACAGCAAGCATCGTCTTGTCTCCCGTCACGATCGCCTCCGCTTCCCCTTCGACAGCGCATTCCAGGATCCGGTTGTCCGGTTCATCCCGGAAAACGGACAGGCGGCGGGACGGCTCCACGAGCTCCCCCATCTCCCCCAGAACGACCGCCACGCGGCTGAACTCTTCCTTGTCGCGGGAAAATTTCGTTGCCAGCACCGAAAGGACTTCCTGGATGATAGGGCGCGAAATGAGGAGATCGTCAACCCCGTCGAGAATGTTCGCTACCGCGGCCTCGGCACGCCCTCCGGGAAACAGCAACGCTGCGATAAGGATGTTGGAGTCGAAAACGACCTTCATCGCCGGCGAAGGAACCGGGCGAGATCTTCCTCCTTCAAGAGGCCCTTTTCCCGCGCACGGGCACTCCAGTACCCTTGCATCGCCTTCCATTCACCGCGCAGCCGTTGCCGCCTCGCCGCCCTCAGCGCATCCTGTATCACGGCGCTCAAGGTTTTTCCCTCTTCCCGAGCAATCCGCTCGGCATCCTCGGCGAGGTCGGGCGGAAGGGAGATCGTTTTCTTTACCGCATCACCCATTTCCCGTGTCCTCCTTTCAGGGTCGAAAGGCGGTATGAACATTTCATACCGCCCATACTGATTCTGCCACGAACATCGGCCTGGTGCAAGGGACACGGCGGGGAATGAACCTCGCGAGCCAGATTTGAGCCGGTCGGGCCGTTTTTACGAAAAAAAGGGAACCCGGGCGTCAGTCCGCCACCGGGGGCATTCCTGGTTCGCCTCCGGGATGCGGGAGAGGAGTGTCCCCGCCCAAGCGATGGTGCCGAAGGGGGGACTCGACCGCGTTAGCCTCGGCGGTCCACGCCACTTGCTTCGCAGCAAGCTGCTCGCAAATGCCACGCAACTTTCATCGGGTGGCATCGGCCAAATGCAGGGCGGCGCGGCTTCGGGTGTCGGCGCCCTCGCCGGTTCGAGTCCCTGCAGAGCCCCATGAAAAAAGACAGGTCGCCCCTTCCTTGTCCTGATGCTTCCACTCGATCTCCAACGTCTTCGTCTTCCTCACATCACAGCAGGACATTGAACAGATACCCCACGATCAGGATCCCCATGCCGACGACCCCCGCGAAGGTGACGATCAGGCGAACCTTGAGAACCTTCCGCAGGATGATCATCTCCGGCAGGGACAGCCCGATCACCGACATCATGAACGCCAGCACCGTCCCCAGGGCCGCCCCCTTCCCCAGGAGGGCCTGCACGACCGGGATGATGCTCGCCGCGTTGGAGTACATGGGGATGCCGATAACGACGGCCAGCGGAACGGACCACCACGCTCCCGACCCCATGATCCCCGCCATGAAATTCTCCGGCACGTAGCCGTGGATTCCGGCGCCGACGGCAATCCCGGCCAGCACGTACGGCCACACTTTCCCGATTATGTCCCGGACGGAATCGAGTCCGAAGTGAACGCGGTCCCGCCAGGAGACGTTCAGGACCTCGCCTTCCTCGTCGCCGCCCGCCGGGGCGGCGTAGACCCACTCCTCCACGTGGCTCTCCATCCCCAGGCGCCCGATGACCCACCCGGAAATCATGGCGATCCCAAGCCCCGTCCCCGCGTAGACGGCGGCGATCTTCCAGCCGAACAGGCCGTAGAGGAGAACGAGGGCAATCTCGTTGACCATGGGCGCGGAAACGAGGAAGGAGAACGTCACGCCGAGCGGCACGCCGGAAGTGACGAAACCGATGAAAAGGGGCACCGCCGAACAGGAGCAGAACGGGGTGACGACGCCCAGCAACGCCGCCAATATGTTCCCCGCCGACTCCCGCTTCCCGGCGAGGATCCGACGGGCCCTCTCCGGCGTGAAGAAGGACCGGACGACCCCAACTGCAAAGACGACCAGGGTGAGGAGCATCAGGATCTTCGGGGCCTCGAATACGAAAAACTGTACGGCCGATGTCAGATGCGACCCCGGCGTCAGGGTCAGCAGGGAGAAGGTAAACCACTTCGCGAAGGGGAAAAGACCCTGGTACACCAGCCACCAGATTCCAAGGGCAAGGACCCCGCTGCCGAAATATTTCGCGGTCGTCCGGGGATCGACCCCCGCCGTCGTAACCGACACTTCCCCGGGTCCCGCTCCTTCGCAGCAGCTCGCCCCCGGCCCGGATCCTCCGGCGGGATTTTTTTCACAGCCCTCGCTCATGCTTTTCCATCGTGCGCCAGGAGCGCTTTGACCTCGTCCACCGTCGGAACCTTGCCGGAAATCCTCACCTGGCCGTCGAAGGCGACGGCCGGAGTCGTCATCACTTTGAACTTCATGATTTCCTTGATGTCTTCGACCTTGTGGATCGTGGCGTCGACGCCCGCCTGTTCGACGGCCTGGCGGACCACCTCGGCGGTCTGCCTGCACTTGGGACAACCGGTGCCTAGGATGGCGATCTCCATGGATTCCTCCGCGTCATTTCGATCCGGCTGCGACTTTGCGCGGGGCCGGGGAGAACGCCGCGGTGCGCCGTGCCGGGATCGTCATCCCCCGCTCGCAAATCGCGGCAGGCCCGATTTCCCGGGCCAGCGATCCCCGTTTTTGGTCCCGCTCGACCACCGGATCGTCGTTGAGCCATCCCTTCAAAGAGGCGAGCATCTTCCTTGCGTACGGGGATCCTCCGGAACCGGCGAGGGCGTAATGGACCCACTTCTTCTCCTGCCGCTCCCGGACGAGCCCGGCCATCTTCAGCAGAAAGAGATGCTTTGAGACCGTGGACTGGCTGAGTTCGAGGACGGCGACGACCTGGCATACGCACATTTCCCCCGCTTCGAGGAGCTTGAGGATCCGGACCCGTGTCGGATCGGCCACCGACTTCATCACCACTTCGTAATCCCGCAGGGACATGGCACCTCCATCAAATTGACAACTGGCGATATGTAATTGTAACATGGGATCTCCATGGATCTCAACCCGGCGGCCACACCGAAAAGGATAACCCTCTTCGAGAGGTACCTGACCCTGTGGGTCGCGCTCTGCATGGGGACGGGGATCCTTCTCGGAAAAACGTTCCCGGACGCGGTCGGGGTCATCCGCTCGCTGGAGTTCGGCGAGGGGAGCCAGATCAACATCCCGATCGCGGTCCTCATCTGGCTGATGATCTACCCGATGATGCTCAAGGTCGACTTCGGCTCGATCGCGCACATCGGAAGGAGGCCGAAGGGGTTGATGGTCACCCTCTTCGTCAACTGGCTGGTAAAGCCGTTCTCGATGGCCTTCCTCGGCTGGCTTTTCTTCAAGCATCTCTTCTTCCCCTGGATCGGTCCCGGACTCGCTGACCAGTACCTCGCAGGGGTCATCATCCTCGCTGCTGCCCCCTGCACGGCGATGGTATTCGTCTGGAGCTATCTCACGGACGGCGATCCGGCCTATACGCTCGTCCAGGTGTCGGTGAACGACCTGATCATGCTGGTCCTGTTCGCTCCCATCGTCACCTTCCTCGTCAGCGGAACCTCTTCCCTCACGGTGCCGTTCATCGTGCTCCTGTATGCGGTGTTCTTTTTCATCGTGATTCCGCTCGGGGCGGGGGTGATCTCCCGAATCGCTCTCATCCGATGGAAGGGAACAGCATGGTTTGAGCGATTCACGGCGACTCTCCACCCGATTGCCGTCTCGGCGCTTCTCGCCACGCTGGTCTGCATTTTCGCCTTCCAGGCGGACAACATCACCGGCCGTTTCCTTCACATTGTCCTCATCGCCATCCCGATCCTGATCCAGGTCTACTTCAATTCGTCACTGACTTACGGCCTTATGAAGTGGCTGAATGTTCCGCACAGCGTGGCGGCTCCCGGGGCGCTGATCGGCGCGAGCAACTTCTTCGAGCTGGCCGTGGCCACCGCGATCGCTCTCTATGGGCCGGGTTCCGGAGCGGCGCTGGCTACCGTGGTCGGGGTCCTGGTCGAAGTCCCCGTCATGCTTTCCGTTTGCTCGGTATGCAACCGGACGCGCCACTGGTTCCCCGCCGAAACCAGCACCTGATCTCGCTCGGAGGAATGAGGGTACGATGTTCAAGAACCTGCTGATCGCCATGGACCTGTCTTACGCGTCCATGTGTCTGCTGCGCTGCGTGGGTCCCCTTCGGACTGCGGGAGCGGAAAGCGCAACCCTTATCCATGTGATGAACGTCCGGGACGTGGGAGGGCTTTACATCTCGATGAAAAACCTTGTCGAACCACTCCTCAAGGACAAGGAGAAACAACTGGTTCTGCTGATCCCGATCACGATCCTGGAAGGAGAGAAGGGGGAAAAGAAGTGCGAAGTCCTCTGCGGCGACATTTTCCGCCACCCGCTGTTCGCCACCGATTACTCCGAACCCGCCGAGCGGGCCTTCCATTACCTGGAACATGTCGTGGCGCACACCCACCCTCCGGAGGGGACCCTCTTCCACGTGCAAGACCCGGTGAGGATCCAACCCCACCTCGCGCACCGTCTCGATGAATTCAACCGGATCGACCGGGAGCGGCTGGATGCACTCGAAGTGCGACTCAAGGAGTGGGGGGCCAGTGTGGTGAACAAGGAGGTGGAATTCGGCCGCCCGGGCCCGTTAATCGTGGAGAAGATCCGGAAAGGGAGCTACAGCATTCTCGTCATCGGCGGCCAGGGGCGGGGATACATGGCGGAGGCTTTCCTGGGGCGGGTGGCAAACCACGTGGTCCATCGGTCCGCGATCCCGGTTCTCGTGGTCCCGGGACATCCGTAAGGGGTTGCATCCGCGCAAAGGATGCACCCGGTGCAAGACGGTGGCCTTCTTGACCGCCGCCCGTCATCCTATGGTCCACCGCCTTCGGAAATGTCTTTCTTCATCCGCTCGAATTCCTCCCGGGTGATCTCTCCCTTGGCATACCGGATCTTGAGAATGTCCAGCGGGGATTGAGGGCCGGAGCTCCCGCCACCCTGCCCTCCCCATCCGCAGAAAGGCCCGCTCCCGGTAAAGACCCGGTTGAACTTAAAGAAAATCATGAATAAAAAGACAAAGAGTCCGATGAAAGGGAAAATCCACATTCCCCCTCCCCAAACCATCCATGGCACCATCGGCAAACCTCCCCAAGTAGGCGCAGAGGAATGCGTATAATGCCTCCCATAAATACCTTCATACGCCATCCCAAGAAACAGCAGCAGGACCACTGCCGCGACCCATACCGCAAAACAGGTCCGGGAGCCCCTCAATGACGTTCTCCGGCGCTGATTTTGATCTTCCCTTCGCGGGCTAGTTTGGAAAGCAGAAAGACAACGCTCTCCTTCGACACCTTGAAATGTTCTCCCACCTCTTCCGGGGCAACCGCATCCCGGCCTTTGAGAAATTCGAGGATCTCGGTCTCGATCTGGCCGAGCCACTCCTCGAACAGCGCCCGAAGTTCGGGGGTGGTATAGGCCGCCATCTCCGCCGACTTGGTGATGGAACCAATCATGTTTTTGCACATCTCCATCGGGTTGAAACCCTCTCCCATCATGCCCTTCATCATCTCACGAGGATCCATGACTCCTCCCTTCCCGTGATTTCCCTTGCCGGAAACAGGGGTTTTGATCGCAAGGCTGCCTATCGCCGCCCACGGCGCATCATCCGGCACATCACCTTCCAAGGGGGCCATTCGAAATCGGGCACGTCCCCCATCGCTCCCCCTTTGAGCCTTCTTGCGTATGTGTCGCAAGCATCCAGCAGGTTCACGAGGGAGGGGTCCTGGAGACGGTAATAGACGAACGGACCTCCCTTTCGAGTAGCTTGCACGATCTGATGCTCCCTCAGAATCTTCAGATGGAAGGAGACCAGCGTCTGGGGCAGACCCGTCTCTCCGATGATCTCCGAAACAGTCTTCTCGACCGTTCCGATGCTCGAGAGGATCTTCAGCCGACTCGAGTCTCCAATGAGCTTGAAGAAGATCTGTATGTGCTCCATGTTTGGATCCATATGAGAGTGTCCTTATATGAGCAGCTATTTATATGTTACTGCCGAGGGTTGTTTCCCGTCAACGAGAATCGTCACGATGTACCGTATCCGCGATCCACGCGTCCGCAGCACTCTCGTTGTGGACCTCTCCTTGGTTATTGCGATGGTGCCGAAGGGGGGATTCGAACCCCACGGGTTTCCCCACCACCCCCTCAAGCCGCTCCCACCCTATAAAATCCCATAATATTTTATTAATTCAAATAGTTATAACAATGCCGGAATTACACATTTATTGGATTCAGGGAACTTTCGGTTATAGACGAACTTTACCGCGCTCGACCAAAAGCCGCTTCAGTTTTTCGGCATCCATCGGGCAGTCGATGAGGCGGTATAGCTCCTGCTTGCTCAAACCGGCCTGACGGGCAACGAGTGCCAGAAGGTTGTCCCCGTACTCCGCGACACCGTGACTGATCCGGGTACGGATCGACGTTTTCCTTCCTTCGACGACAAGCCAGAACATCTCGTGGTGAGTGTCGTCGGCGATGAAACCCTTCGAGAGAAGCGCTGCCCGGACGGCCCGCGTCTTCCGGGGTCCACCCATCAGGCGGCCTCGACCTTATCCACGAGGGAAAGGAGCCGTTTCTTCAGACTCCGCGCATCCCGGGTGAGCTTCGCATCGACCTCGTTCGCAACCTGATCCCATGCCGATGCAAAATCCGTCCGGAAGGCAGCCAACGCCTCCTCCTGCGTGGAGCCATACGCCAGGATTCCCAAGGAAGGATATTCATAGACCCAGACGCCTCCCTCGATTCCCATGCGAACCCTGAGGGACTTCTTCAGAATAAAGCGCCGCCGTCCTCTCTCGATCACGGCCATGGAAACCGAGTCAGGGATTTCCACCGGGAACGGAAGGCCCTTCCGCATCCGAACCTGATTGAGGAACAGGTTGATGGCCTCCGTGTACGAGAGTCCAAGGCTCTTCAGGATCACTTCTGCTTCGGCCTTGAGACCCGCGTCCGTCCGGGCGTGGATCATAGCGGTCCGTGCCATTAGGCAGTCCCCCCTTCTTCGATATACGAGATAAGTTGTATCTCAAATGAGATACAACCACAAGTGCTCCGAGGTCCGGGGTCAACATGGAAATTTTTCCTCTAGACCCGATATGGAAACCAATCAATTTGAGCGGGATCCACTTTCGGATTTCCTTCAAGCAGCCCCAACCCTATAACGCACTATAATCCTTTAACTTATCGAATAGTTTCGACCATGCCAGCATGACACATTTGGCAGACTTAGGAAGTTTTCCGTAGGCTTCCATGGAAATTGGACACATTTGAGCCACATGAAAATTATCGATACCCACTTGAATCATAGTATCGCCATTGATACTATTTCCCTATGACGGTGGCTGCCAAGATCCTCGTCAGGATGCGAAACAATCCGACGGGCTGGAGGATCGAGGACCTCAAAACCGGTGCGGCCAGATATAAAATCGAGTACCGGCAGCCGAAAACCAGTCACGTTACGTTCCGCCATCCTTCGGGAGCAAAGCTTACGGTCCCGGCGCGAAAACCAATCAAGCCGGTATACGTGAGAAAGTTCATTGAACTGACCGACGAGGTGACCCATGAAAAAGATTGATTACCCCTTCACGATCCGCCGCCTCTCGAAATCGGAAGGCGGAGGCTGGCTGGTTGAATTCCCCGACCTCCCCGGGTGCATCGCCGACGGCGAAACAATCGAGGCGGCGGTGGAGAACGGTTCCGACGCGCTGCGCTCCTGGCTGGCCACCGCAAAGGAGTTCAAAGATCCGGTCCCTGCTCCCTCGGCGGGATTGAGCGGGAAATGGGTCCAGCGGGTTCCGAAAAGCCTCCACGCCAAGCTCGCCGCCAAGGCCGAGAAAGAAGGGGTGAGCTTGAACACCCTGGTTGTATCTCTCATCGCCGAAGGGTTGGGACGTCGAGCGAGTTGAACACCGAAAGCCAGAATCCCGCAGCGGGTTTTTCGTGGCCAAAACATGAAAAAAGGCAATCCGGGCGTCAATCCACCACCGGGGACATTCCTGAATCACTTCCGGGATGCGGGAGAGGAGTGTCCCCGCCCATCGGTCGGCGCCCTCGCCTGTTCGAGTCCTCCGGACTCGAACCCCCACGGGTTTCCCCACCACCCCCTCATAGAGGAGAGTTGGGCCGCAAAGTGGTCCACTCCCCCCCGATAACCGAATCAATGGTGAAATTCCGCCCCAACGTCTTCTAAATGAACGGACGGAAATCGAGTCATCAACTCAAAATAAACTGGAAAAATTAGATTAAGCGGGTCCCAATTCCCGCTGCCATCATGTGAGCCCCACGGTCCAATCTCGCGAAAAAGGGAACCTGGCGCGAGGCCAAGGGACCTTTTGGTTTTGCGGGGGATAGCTATCGAGACCACTCGATAAACCTGGCCCTCGTAATGCCCACCTCACGTTGTCCCACAAGGTTAATACTTTGACCGTCCGAAACGGGAATCTAAACCCTCCGGACGTGTATCCTAAGGACATATGGGTTCCTTTGCAGAATCAGGCGAATCGAGTAGGCATGGTCCTGACGGCGGAGAGTCCATGAGCTACAGCGACGACAGCAACAGCACCGACCCGAAACAGACCCCGAACTCGCGCCCGGACCCGGCGGAGAGCGCCGGCCCCACCGGGTGGCTGGACGCGTTGAATTCGTTTCTGGAACGCGCGTTCCTTAAGGCGGATGTAGATACCGGATGTTGACCCCCATGAACCGGGCGGGCGGTCTGCCGGCCAATCTCGAACTCCGGATGGCGACGGTGAGTAGATCAACTTTACTCAAAGAGGGGGCTGTTATGCAGCAGCGTATGACCAGAGTCAATCCTTCGGAAGAGACCATCAATATTGGTCCGCTGGGGATCCGGTTCCTCCTCACTGGCGATGATTCCAACAACAACATGTCGGTGTTCGAGGTTCTCGTCCCCGCCGGGCAGAAGCTGGCGGCGCCGGCCCACAAGAACGACGCCTACGAGGAGACCCTCTACGGTATCGAGGGCGTCCTCACCTGGACGGTTGATGGCAAGCCTATTGAGGTTGGTCCCGGGCAGGCACTGTGCATCCCCCGAGGCGCGGTGCACCGCTTCGACAATCTCGGCAGCGAGGATGTGAAACAGCTCGCCGTCATATCCCCTGCGATCATGGGCCCCGCGTACTTCCGCGAAGCTGCCGAAGTAATCAATGCCACCGCCGGTGGACCGCCTGACCGCGCGAAGATGATGGAGGTTTTCCGGCGTCATGGAATGACGGTGGCCGCGCCTCCGCCTGCCAAGTAGCGGGCGGCTCCCGCATTCAGATATAACCCTCGCGGGTCGATAGTTCGAGGAAATGGTTTCCGCAGGAAGGGAAAATTCCAGTCCTCGCCATTCCGCATGGTTGATTTGGGGAAGAGATGCGAGCGACTTTCATTCCAAACTTCTATAAAACGTCCATTTGTCCGTTTTTCAAAGAAAAAGGGCTACGGCTCTCACCGTAACCCCTTGTTTTTGCTGGCGCGCCCTGAGGGATTCGAACCCCCGGCCGCTTGATCCGAAGTCAAGCGCTCTATCCAGCTGAGCTAAGGGCGCGCGCGGCAGAAAGGTGATTTTACCGCGAGGAGGCCCCCCGCGTCATGCGCCGTTCCCCTTTCCCTCCACTCCGAGGACCCGGAGGAGGCGGGAGAGGTAGGTCGGCGACAACCCGAGGATCTCCGCCGCCCGCGACTTGCTTCCCCCCGCCTTGGCGATCGCCCGTCGGATCACCGCACGCTTGTGCTCCCGCACGGATTCGTGGAACCGCTCCCCCTCGATGTCGGCCGGGGAGACCGGCGCCTCCGGCTGCGCGAGCCCGAGGCACAAGTCGGCGGGAGTAAGCGTATCCTCGTCCGAGAGCGCCACGGCGCGCGCGACGGCATTCTCCAGCTCGCGGATGTTGCCGGGCCAAGTGTACCGGTCCAGCACCTCCGCCGTCCCGTCGGAAAGCGTTTTCCTTCCGACGCCGAGGTTCCGGCACGTTCGGGCAAGGAAGAACTCGGCCAGCGGCACGAGGTCCTCGCGCCGATCCCGCAATGGGGGGAGGTGGATCGGGATCCCGCTCACACGGTAGTACAGGTCCTCGCGGAATCGCCCCCGTTCCGTGTCCCGCTTCAGGTCGCGGTTCGAAGCGCAGATCAGGCGCACGTCGGCGGTCAAGGTTTTCACGCCCCCCACCCGCTCGAACTCCCCGTCCTCGAGGACCCGAAGCAGCTTCCCCTGGACGGCGAGCGGCACCTCGCCCACCTCGTCGAGGAAGAAGGTCCCGCCGTCGGCGAGCTCGAACCGGCCCGGCTTGGACTGCACCGCCCCGGTGAAGGCCCCCTTCTCGTAGCCGAACATCTCGGCCTCCCACAACGTCGGGGGGATCGCGGCGCCGTTGATCTTGAGGAACGGCCCGTCGCGTCGGACGCTGATCCGATGGATCGCCCTCGCCACGAGCTCCTTCCCCGTCCCCGTCTCTCCCGTGATCAACACCGCGAACGGCGATGCCGCGGCCTTTTCGATCACCTTGCGCACATCGAGCCAGGCGGGGGAGCCGCCGACCATCCCGAACCACTCCTCCGCCGGAGCGCTCGCCCCCTCCCGGTCGACGGCCTCGGACGTGGCGACGGCGTTGCCGACGACGCGCAGGAGCTCCCCCTCGTCGAACGGCTTGGAGATGTAGTCGAAGGCGCCGCCCCGCATCGCCTCGACGGCGTCCTCGATCCGCCCGAAGGCGGTGATGAGGATCACCGGGAGCTCCGGGTGCCGCTCGCGGCACCTGCGGAAGAGGGCGAGCCCGTCCATCTTCGGCATCCGGATGTCGGTGATCAG
>LDXO01000026.1 GCA_001443455.1 Deltaproteobacteria bacterium CSP1-8
TCATCCTGAATACATCATGTTCCGTTGATCACGACTGCCGGATCGGGGATTATGCCCACATCGCTCCGGGATGCCATCTCGGAGGAGGGATCATTGTCGGGGAAGGAACGTTCCTAGGCGTTGGGACTAGCGTGGTCCCGGGCGTCCGCATCGGCCACTGGTCCGTCGTCGGGGCCGGGGCGGTCGTCACGAAGGACCTCCCGGACAACTGCACCGCCGTCGGGGTCCCCGCAAGGGTCATAAAGACCCGGGAAGAAGGATGGCACCTCCTCTGAGGAGACCTCATACGATGCCTCGCATCTATCTTTCTCCGCCGCACATGGGAAATATGGAACGTGAGTTGCTGTTGGAGGCATTCGACTCAAACTGGATCGCTCCTCTTGGTCCCCATGTGGATGCATTCGAACGGGAATTTTGTAAAACAATAGGCGTATCCCACTCGGTTGCCCTATCCAGCGGAACCGCCGCCCTCCATTTGGCCATGATTTTGCTTGGGGTGTCGGCAGGCGACGAAGTCCTGGTATCCTCATTTACTTTTGTATCCACGGTGAATGCCGTGACCTATGTCGGCGCCACGCCCGTGTTGATCGACAGTGACGACATCAGCTGGAATATGGATCCGATGCTATTGAAAGAGGAACTGGAGGATTGCGCGCGACGGGGGAAGCTCCCCAAGGCGGTCATCGTTGTCGATCTGTACGGCCAATGCGCCGATTACGATTCGATCAACGCAATTTGCGACCACTTTAAGGTGCCGATCGTAGAGGATGCCGCCGAAACTCTTGGGGCGACCTACAAGGGAAGGCCCGCCGGCTCTTTTGGAAAAATGGGGGTCTTTTCCTTCAACGGGAACAAGATCATCACTACTTCGGGCGGAGGGATGCTTGTATCGGAGGATGGTGCCCTGATCGACAGGGCCAGGCATTTGGCTACACAGGCTCGTGACCCGGCCCCGCATTATCAACATAGCGAGATTGGTTTCAACTACAGGATGAGCAATCTGCTTGCAGCAGTAGGACGGGGACAGCTCCGGGCGCTGGATCAAAGGGTAGCACGCAGGAGGGAGATTTTCGAGTTTTACCGGAGTGCGCTGGGGAACATTCCGGGGATATATTTTATCCCCGATGCTCCTTATGGGAATTCGAATCGGTGGTTGACCTGTATCACAGTCGATCCGGACGAATTCGGGGCATCCAGAGAGGACATTCGGCTTGCCCTGGAGGCCGAGAACATCGAGTCGCGTCCTGTATGGAAACCGATGCACCTCCAGCCGGTATTTTCACGTTGTCGTGTCCGGGGAGGGGAGGTTTCAGCGGAGATTTTCGAAAAGGGATTATGCCTGCCAAGCGGGACGGACCTTAAGGAGGCCGACCTGATCCGCATCGTGGAAATCGTCCGGGGTTGCAAATTGAAGAATTACTCTCCTTGATTACCCCATCTTCTGAAAACGGTTTAACTTCATATTCCCTCATCATTATGTTTTATCCCATTGAAGGCCTCTGAAAATGCTTGTAAACTTTCACGCTTGCTGGTACTGATAAGAACCTGTACCTAAATTTTCATCCCGGATGAAGAAAATGATTTCCACCCCATCTAAAAAGTCACGAGAGATCCGCCGCCAATTGGTAGAAGAACACCTGACCATTCCGGTCGATTTCCTCCTGCGTCATCGAGGGATTGTGAAGTTCTTCCTGCATCTGTTGATCTTCGCCGGCGCCTATCACCTCGCCTACCTGATCCGCTTCGAATTTTTCATTCCACCGGAATACGGGCAGGTGATACGCGAAACCATCCTCTATCTGCTGATTGCGAAGGCGCTTGGATTTCTCGTCTTCGGTCTCTTCCAGGGTTGGTGGCGTTTTGTATCCATCAGGGACATTCTCCCGATTGCAGGGGGCTGCACCGCGGGGTCGGCCATTTTCGTGGGAGTCGATCTTCTCCTTCTCCCGGGCATAACGGTTCCGCGGTCGGTCTACCTTCTCGACTGGGGGATCACCCTCCTTGCGGTTCTCGCTGCGCGCTACTTCATCCGTATGGGGAGGGAAGCGTTCGGACGCAGTCGCGGCGAATTCACCAGACGGGTGCTGATCGTGGGGGCGGGGGCCGCGGGGCAGATGATCGCCCGGGAAATCCATGACAATCCGGCCCTCGGGATGATCGATGTGGGGTTCATCGACGATGACAAGGCCAAGATCGGAACCCGGATCCAGGGACTGCGGGTTCTGGGAGGCCACGAGGAGATCGGCACGATTTGCCGCGACCACAAAGTCGACGAGATCATCATCGCCATCCCCTCGGCATCCGCCTCCAAGGTGCGCCACATCGTCGAGCATTGCAAGGAATCGTCCGCCCGGTTCCGGATTCTGCCGGCGGTCGGGGAGTTGATCGACGGGAAAGCGAGCATCAGCGTGCTCCGGAACGTGAACATCGAGGACCTTCTCGGGCGCGACCCGGTGATGCTCGACAAGGAGCTTCTCCGCCGCGAGATCACCGGGAAGACGGTGATGGTCACCGGGGCGGCGGGATCCATCGGGGCGGAACTGTGCCGGCAGGTGGCGAAGCTGTTCCCCGCGAAACTGGTGATGTTCGAGATCGCGGAGAGCCCCCTGTTCGAGCTGGAGCTCGAGATGCGGGAGAAATTCCCGAGCATCAACATCGTCCCGCTCATCGGGGACATCCGGGACCGGAGGCGGGTGGAGACCGTCATGTCGGCGCACAGGCCGTCGCTGATCTACCACGCGGCCGCCTACAAGCACGTCCCGGTGATGGAGGTTCACCCCGCCGAGGCGGTGAAGAACAACGTCTTTGGGACGCAGATCGTGGCCGAAGTTGCAGCCGAGTACGGTGTGCGGCGGTTCGTCCTGGTTTCCACCGACAAGGCGGTGCGGCCGACGAACGTCATGGGGGCGACCAAGCGGGTGGCCGAGATGATCGTCCAGAACATGAACGGGAAGGGGAAGGAGACTACCTACGTGTCCGTCCGGTTCGGCAACGTCCTGGACAGCGTGGGCAGCGTCCTCCCGATCTTCCGGAAGCAGCTCGAGACGACGGGGAAGCTTACGGTGACCCACCCGGATGCGTCTCGCTACTTCATGCTGATTCCCGAGGCCGCCGGGCTCATCATCCAGGCGGGCGCCATGGGGCAGGGCGGCGAGGTGTTCGTCCTGGACATGGGGGAGCCGGTGAAGATCGTGGACCTGGCGGAGAACCTGATCCGCCTGATGGGCAAAGAGCCTGGCGTCGACGCGGAGATTGTCTTTACCGGTTTGCGCCCCGGGGAAAAGCTCCACGAGGAGCTGGTGGTGGAAGGCGAGGACGTCACGCGCACCTCCCACCCCAAGGTGATGAAGATGATCGGGAACGGCGCGTTGGTCCCGGAACTGCCCCGCCACCTCGAGGAACTATTCCTCCTCGCTCAAAAGGGGGATCGGCAGGGAATCATCCGCAACCTGAGCATGATCGTCAAGGGATACCGTCCGGATCTCGCTTTCCACGGGTTTTCGATTACCGAAGGCGGTTTCGCCGCCGAGTCCCCCGAAACCGGCCCCCAATTACCCCTTCCCCCCGGTTCTTCCCCTTCCAAATCCATCCACTAAGAACAGGGACGTTCCTTCTATGACTGACCGGCTTGTCAAGAGGGAAGCGTAATAGCGATCAAGGTAGACGACGGTTCATCAGCCTTCTATGCGCGGGTTGGTTACCGCAGTGCGATGCTCCGGTCCGTCGGGGAGCTGCCTCGGTCTAAACGCGGGGATCACCTGAAGGTGCCCCATAGGAATCGACGAGGGTTCTCCCGGCTGTCGCTTTCCGCTTCCCTCCTGAGCCTTAAATTCGTTGCCTTTCCATCCCCGCCCGTCGCAAAGATTCTTTCATCCCGCCGTGTTTGTTTCCCCTGCCGGGAACACCATGAGTGCCCACACGAACCCGGCCAACTCCCTCGCCATGGCCACCCGTACCCTCCCCGCCGTTACGCCCCGTCGCGTCAGTGCCCAGAACTTGTGATGGAGCCGTGCAAGGCATCGAAGCGCTATCTGGCGCAGCGGGCCGGAGACTCCCTGAAGCCGCTTGAGCAGTCCTCTGCCCGGGCGGACCGAGGAATGGGCCCGCTGGACCGCTTCCACCAGCACGTGGCGCAGGTGGCTGTTGCCCGCCTTGGTGATTTTTCCCCGTCGGATCCGCTCTCCGCTGGAATATTCCGACGGGACCAATCCGGTAAACTTCATAAACGAGGATGCGTTTTTAAACCGGCGGAACTCCATGACCTCCGCGATCACCCGCATGGCTGCCAGGCAGGAGAATCCTTTCAAGGCCATCAGTCGTTTCACCCGCTCCCGGTACTCGGGGAGATCCCCAAGCTCGCAAATCCGGGCCTCGATTTGCTTGCGCCGCTCCTCCTGAAGGAACAGCATGTCCAGATAATGATCCAGCGTCTCCCGCTCCAGTGCGGAGAGGGGAAGCGACCGGAGCCAACTCCAATGCCGAGGAGTCCAGCGCTTCAACCCGGTCGGAAGACGGTGTCCCCGCGTAAACACCCAGTGGGAAATCGTCATCTTCAGGACCCTGGCCTGCCGGGCGATATCCTCCCGGCATCGGACCAGGCCGCGCACTTCCTCCTCCTCCCGGGAAGGAATCCGGACGAATGCCAGAGTCCTGGCCCGAAGGGCAAGCGCCAGCTCCAGAGCATCCCGGCTGTCGGTCTTGACGCGGTTCCCCGGACGGCGGGGAATCAACGAAGGGGCCACCAGCCGGCAATCCAGGCCGGCCTTGACCAGATCTCGAGCCAGACCGTACCCCGAGGGGCCCGCTTCGTAGCAGGCTTCGATTTTCCATTCCCGGGACAATTTCACAAGACGCTTGACCACCCGGGTCGCCTCCCCGGGAAAAGTCTCTCGAACCACCGGCATATGCCCATCTTTAGGAAACCCGATAAGCACGATCTTCTCCTTGTGCACATCCATGCCAACGAATAATCTGTTCATAGACCGGCCTCCTTTGCTTTGTGGTATGCCATCTCTCCTGACGGCTAAACCCACGTTAACGCAATCGGGGCCGGTCAGTCATATCGTCTAAGAACTCCGGCCCAAGAACCGGGCGTTTCATGGAATGCGTATTTCAACCCATGGTGGAAACTATTCCGAACTGAAGGTGAACACCGTTCAAGATATTGTCGGAATCGATTCCACCGGATTCCACTCCACATTCCGCGAATGCTGTTGGCGGGAGGTGGTGTAGTAAAATTACTTGTATAAAACATACCAATAGTATAATTTGTACGATAAGAAAGGTAGGGAGGAGGGAACCATGACCCGCATGAGTGCAAGCCAGATACGGGAGGAATTCGCGGACGCCCTCAATCGGGTGATCTACAAGGGCGAGAGGATCGTCCTGCGTCGCCGGGGGAGGGACGTTGCCGCATTAATCTCGATCGAGGATCTGGAGGTTCTTCAGGGGGTGGAGAATCGGGAGGATTTCAGGGACGCCCGTGCTGCGAAGGAGGAAGCCGAGCGCGAAGGGACGACCCCTCTGGCCGACTTCAAGAAAGAACTCGGGCTGTAAGGGTTGGCGTACTCCGTCGAACTCGCTCCGGCCGCAAAGCGTCAGATGAGGAAGTTGGATCGCGCCATCCAGGAGCGAATCATTCGCCGCCTCGAGGCATTGGGAAAGGATCCTCGTCCTCCCGGGGTCGAGAAACTGGAAGGGGTCGAGAGCACCTATCGCGTCCGGTTGGGGGAATATCGGATCGTGTACGAGATCCAAGACAAGATCCTCGTGGTCCTGGTCCTGAAAGTGGGGCACCGTAAGGAGGTCTACCGCGGCCCGGGCTAAGTAAAGGGACGTTCCTAAGAACTCCGGCCCAAGAACCGGGACGTTCCCCGGGATTTCGGATTCAACGATCGATGGCGTTGTCGAACTTTCCGGAAAGTTCAGGTCTTCTTTCCTCTGCCAACCAATAATTGGTGAAACCCTTGCTTCCCGTGGACGGGCAGTTTTTCGGATCGAAAAGTTGACTTCGGATCAGGTATTGGTATAATTAATGCAACTATATCAATTGAGGTGAAAAGATGATCCGGGAAGCGTCTGCCATGAAAGTACGCAAGAACCTTGGGGAATTGCTGAACGAAGTGCAATATCGCCGGAATTCCGTCCTGGTCACCAAGGGGGGCAAACCGGTGGCCGCCCTGGTCGACATCGGCCTGTTCGAGAAGATCCGCCTGCTGGACAAGGAGTTCGACCGTTTGACGGCGGAGCTGACGAAGGCCTACAAAGGCGTCGATCCGGCGACTGCCGAAAAGGAAATCGGCGAAGCTGTGAAGGCCGCCCGCCGGTCGTGAGGGTCGTCCTGGATACCAACGTTTTGGTGTCCGGGCTCATGCTTCCGGAAAGCGTCCCGGGGAATATTGTGGCGGCCTGGCGGGGCGCACAATTCGAATTGGCTCTGTCCGAGCCCCTGCTCGACGAAATCGGACGAGTCCTTTCGTATCCCAGGATCCGGGCCCGTCTCGGATGGGGCAAGGACGAGATCGCCAATTTTCTGCTCCTCCTTTGCTTCAAGACCGATGTAGTGGATATCACCCGGGGGAAAGGAAAAGTGCCTCGCGATCCGGGGGACGATCCGGTGTTCGCCACCTTGCTGGCATCCGAAGCGGATTGCCTTGTGAGCGGCGACGGCGACCTGCTCGCCCTGCGCGACAGATACCCTATCCTGACGCCCGCCGAGTTTGCCCGCCGCTTGTAGTAGGTCCTTATTACCCCCGGTCAGTGGCGGCTTTGCTTCGTGTGGCGGGGCGGTGATGCATACCATGTCGAGATCGCGGATTATCATTAGGAGGGAATAGTCTTGCCTTCCACGGGTTCTCGATTACCGTAGGCGGTTTCGCCGCCGAGTCCCCCGAAACCGGCCCCCCTTTCCCCCTTCCCCCCGGTTCTCCCCCCTCCAAATCTATCCACTGATTTTCCTGATGGGGACATCCCTGGTTGCTACCTGTTTGTAAGACCTATGGTTTTAGAATCTATGGAAAGATTCAGGTTCTTGATCCAGGTTCTTGTGTTGATCCAGGTTCTTGTTGACTAAGTCATATAGTCTAGTTTATTATCAAGATATATTTTTGAGGATATTGAACATGCCCATCGTCGTCAACGTGCATCAGGCCAAGACCCATCTCTCCCGGCTGCTCAAGCGGGCCCACGAGGGGGAGGAGATCATCCTCGCCAAGGCCGGAAAGCCTTATGCCCGGCTGGTGCCGCTGGAAGAAGCGAAGGCACGGGTTCCCGGCATCGCAAAGGGCCGGGTCGGGCAAGCGTTCTTTGAGCCGCTTCCGGAGGAGGAGCTCAAGGCATGGGGGGAATGAGGGTCCTTCTCGACACCCATGTGCTCCTCTGGTGGCTGTTCGACGATCTCGAACTATCGGCCTCGGCACGGGCCCTGATCGCCGATCCCGGGAACGCGGTTCTCGTGAGCAGCGCTTCGGCGTGGGAGATCGCAATCAAGCACCGGCACGGGAAGCTGCCGGAGGCGAAGGAAGCCGTCGAGAATCTTCCCCGGCTTCTGCGGGAAGCCAGGATCGAATCCCTTCCGATCACCGTGGAGCATGCCCTGGCGGCGGGCGCCCTGCCCGGACCCCACCGCGATCCGTTCGACCGGATGCTGATCGCCCAGTCCCGGATCGAAAACCTTCCCGTCCTGACCGCGGACCCGGTCTTCGGGCAGTACTCCGTTCCCGTTTTGTGGTGACGCCCGCCGAGTTTGCCCGCCGGATTCTCTGACCCAAAACGCATCATAGCGCTTGCCGTTAATGTCGCGATGCGTTAATATGGTGACGGATGATACGGAATTTCAAATGCAGGGAGACAGAGAAACTTTTTTGCCGCCGGTTTTCGCGCAAGTTGCCGGAGGGGATTCAGCGGATAGCGCGCCGCAAACTCGAACTACTCGACGCCGCGGAGGCGCTGGAAGATCTGGTCATACCGCCATCGAATCGTTTGGAAAAACTGCATGGTGATCGAAAGGGACAACACAGCATTCGCATCAACGATCAGTGGCGGCTTTGCTTCGTGTGGCGGGGCGGTGATGCATACCATGTCGAGATCGCGGATTATCATTAGGAGGGAAGAGTGAAAAAAAACACGTTGAGTCCGATACATCCCGGTGAAATTCTTCTTGAGGAATTTCTGAAGCCGATGAACATCAGCCAGTACCGTCTGGCCCTTGATATCGGTGTCCCCGCCCGCCGCATCAACGAGATCGTTCACGGCAAACGATCGATCAGCGCGGATACGGCGCTTCGCTTGTCCCGCCATTTCGGGATGTCCGAGCGGTTCTGGATGAATCTTCAGGCACGGTACGACATCGAGGTGGAGAAGGACCGCCTGGCTGGGCGTCTGGATCGCGAGGTTCGCGTCCGGACCGCAGCAGGGTAACCCCGGCAGGACAAAGATAGGGGACGCAAAGTAAGGGGACGTTCTTGAACTTTTCGTAAAGTTTCAGGAACGTCCCCATTCTATGGGTTAAAAGTTTTAAGAACGTCCCTTAGCTTTTAGAACTTCCGGAACTTCTCCTTCTTCGCATTGCAGACGGGGCATTTGTCGGGGGCGTGACCCTCGACGGTGTGCCCGCACACCTCGCAGATGTAGATGTCCCCGATCTGGATGTCCTTGCCCGCCTTGACCGCCTTCTTCGCCTTCCCGTACATCACCGAATGGATCTTCTCGGCCTCCAGGGCGAAGTACATCGACTGGACCGCACTGGTCTGGTTTTCCGCTTCCGCGGCGGCCTTGAAGGCGGGGTACATTTCCTTCACTTCGTAATCCTCGCCGCCGATTGCGGTCTCCAGGTTTTTCATGGTCGACTCGCCCCCGTACAGGACCCTGTGGTGGTTCGTCGCGTGGACCTTCTCGGCGAATGCGATGGCGGTGAACAGCTTCGCGACGTTCTTGAACCCTTCCTTTGCCGCCTTGTCGGCGAAGGCGAGGTACTTCATGTGCGCCTGGCTCTCGCCGGCGAAGGCCGCCTTCAGGTTCTCGCTCGTCTTCGGGCTCATGGGGATCCTCCTCCTTGAGATGTTGTTTCCTGGGATTTTTCGGGGTGCCGGCGCGGGGCCGGCGATACGAATGTAATCGAAATCCCCGGAAGCGTCAAATCCGGGAGGGGAGGCGGATATCCAAGCCCCGAAAAATCCTTCCTAACCGCTATCTTCTAAAGGAATATTCCGGAAATTCCGATAATGAGGTATCGTAGGAAAGTTTTCGATATGGCATGGAAGGGAGCGGATCGATGAACGTCGCAATCGTCGGGACCGGATACGTCGGGCTGGTGACGGGGGTATGCCTCGCCGAGCGGGGCAACAAGGTCTTCTGCGTGGACAACAATCCGAATGTGGTGGAGAAGCTCTCCGCCGGCGAGATCACGATCTACGAGCCGGGGCTCGAGGACATCTTCCAGCGCAACCTGAAAAAGGAACGGATCGAGTTCACGGGGAACCTGGAGCCCGCGGTGCTTCGGTCCCAGGTCGTATTCCTTTGCCTGCCGACGCCGCCGGGGGAGGACGGCTCGGCCGACCTGAAGTACATCCTCGGGGTGGCCGACGAGATCGGGAAGATCCTGGCGCGCAACCCCGGCGTTGGGCACAAGGTGATCGTCGACAAAAGCACGGTGCCCGTAGGCACCTGCGAGAAGGTGGATGCGGCGATCCGGAAGCACCTGGACGGGAAGTTCGAGTTCGACGTGGTCTCCAATCCGGAATTCCTCCGGGAAGGGTTCGCCGTCGAGGATTTCCTGCGCCCGGAGCGCGTGTTGATAGGCTCCCGGAGCGAGCGGGCGATCGTCCTGCTGAACGACCTGTACGAGCCGTTCCTGCCGGCCGGCAGTTCCGTCATCGTCATGGATGAAAAAAGCGCCGAGGTGACCAAGTACGCGGCGAACGCTTACCTGGCGATGAAGATTTCCTACATGAACGACCTGGCGAACTTCTGCGACGCCGTCGGGGCCGACGTGGAGAAGGTCCGGGACGGGATCGGGTCCGACTCGCGGATCGGCAGGACGTACCTCTTTCCGGGCCTGGGGTACGGCGGGTCGTGCCTTCCGAAGGACGTGAAGGCGCTGCTGAAAACGGCGCAGGACGCGGGTGCGCCGCTCACCATCCTGCAGTCGGTGGAGGAGATCAACCAGGAGCAGCGCAAGCGCTTCTACCGGAAGGTGGAGAGGCACTTCAAGGGGAAGCTCGAGGGGATCCGGGTCGCGATCTGGGGGCTGTCGTTCAAGCCGAATACCGACGATGTCCGCGAGGCGCCGGTCTTCTACATTCTCGATGAGCTGCTCCGGGCGAAGGCGTCCGTTGCCGTCTTCGACCCCGAGGCGATGAGGAACGTGAAGGCGAAATACGGGGACCGGCTCGAGTACGCCGAGTCCTCCTACGGAGCCCTCCAGGGGGCGGACGCGCTGATCGTCGTCACCGAGTGGAACGAGTTCCGCAAGCCCGACTTCAAGTTGATGAAAAGCCTGATGCGCCAGCCGGTGATCTTCGACGGGCGCAACATCTACGACCCCGTGAAGATCCGGGAACGCGGCTTCCTCTACCATTCGATCGGGCGCAAGTCGATCGAGGCGCACGCCCCGGTCTGAACGAAAAGCAAAAGCAAGGGGACGTTCTTAAAACTTTTAACGAAAGCAAAGGGACGAAAGCAAAGGGACGTTCCTGTACTTTTCGGTGGGACGTTAAGGGGGAAAACGGCGGGCTGAAATGGTCGGGAAGGTATATTTTCTTGGAATGTCATGGATGTTCATTTCTCCCGGGAGATGAGGTTCACGCTGGGCCAGGTTATGGAGTGAAAAGTTTATGAACGTCCCTTTACTTTGCGTCCCTTTACTTTGAGGAGGGGAGATGATCGAGGGCGTGATGGTCAAGCAGCTCAAGGTGATCCCCGACGAGCGGGGACGGCTCATGGAGATCCTGCGCTGCGACGAGGAGATGTTCGAGAAGTTCGGACAGGTCTACCTCACCACCGGATACCCCGGCGTCGTCAAGGCCTGGCACTACCACAAGGGCCAGACCGACCATTTCTGCGTGGTCAAGGGGATGATGAAGGTGGTGCTCTACGACTCCCGCGACGGGTCGCCCACGAAGGGGGAGGTCAACGAGTTCTTCCTGGGTGAGCACCGGCCGGTCCTCCTGCGGATCCCGCCGCTTGTCTACCACGGCTTCAAGACCGTCAGCACGGAGGAGGCCCTCCTGATCAACATACCCACGGAGCCGTACCGGCTCGCGAAGCCCGACGAGTTCCGGGTCCCCCCGCACGACAACGACATCCCCTACTCCTGGGACAGGAAGGACGGATGAAGGCGAACGGGGTGCGGCTCCTCGTCGCCGGGGGTGCGGGGTTCATCGGATCGAACTTCATCCGGTATATCCTGGCGGCCCATGACGACTGGCAGGTCGTAAACGTCGACAAGCTGACCTACGCGGGGAACCTGGCCAACCTGGAGGACGTGGAAGGGGACGAGCGGTACCGGTTCGTCCGGGCGGACATCTGCGACGCGAACGCGGTCGGAGAAATCGTGGCGGAAGGCGAGCCCGATGCGATCGTGAACTTCGCGGCGGAAACCCACGTCGACCGGAGCATCGACGATCCGGGCCTCTTCCTCCGGACGAATATTTTGGGCACCCAGGTTCTGATGGACGCCGCGAGAAAGAACGGGGTCGCCCGTTTCCTGCAGATATCCACCGACGAGGTGTACGGGTCCCTGGGGTCCTGGGGGAAGTTCTCGGAGGACTCCCCGTTGCGGCCCAACTCCCCCTATGCTGCCAGCAAGACCGCGGCGGATATGCTCCTCCGGGCCTACTTCAAGACGTACGGCCTGCCGGCGATTGTCACCCGCTGTTCCAACAATTACGGGCCGTACCAGTTTCCGGAGAAGATCATCCCGTTTTTCGTGACTCTGATGAAGGAGAACCAGCCGGTCCCGGTGTACGGCGACGGCGGGAACGTTCGCGACTGGATCCACGTGGACGATCACTCCCGGGCGGTGGAGGCGGTCCTCCTTGGCGGTCGGCCCGGAGAGGTGTACAACGTGGGCGGCGGGAACGAGCGGACGAACATCGAGATCACGAAGCTTCTCCTGGCGGCGATGGGGAAGCCGGAGTCGCTCGTAAGGTTCGTCCCCGACCGGCCCGGGCACGACCGCCGGTACGCCATCGACGACACGAAGATCCGCACCAAGCTGGGCGTCGCCCCGCAGGTTCCCTTCGAGGAGGGGATCCGGGAGACCGTTCGTTGGTACCTCGAGAACGAGCCGTGGTGGCGCGCGGTGAAGTCGGGCGAGTACCTTTCCTTCTACGACCGGTGGTACCGCCAGAAGGGCCGCTCCTGAACCCCGAGCCGTCCACCGTGGTGCTTTCCCGTAGGCGGATCTACCTGGCGCTCCTGGTCTCGTGGGTCATCCTGACCTTTCTGCTTACCTCTCTCCCGAATCCGGGGATCCTACTTCATTTCCGTTTTGCGGACAAGGCCGCCCACTTCGGGTTCTACGGGGTGATGGGGTTTCTGTGCGCCCTGTGGCGGCGGGAGGTAGGCACTCCCGTAAGGAGAGCGGTCCTGGAGGCCCTGCTCTTCGTCGCCGCGACCGGAGCGGTCGACGAGGTCCACCAGCACTGGATCCCAGGCCGCTCGGCAGGGTTTTTGGACTGGGCCGCGGACATGCTCGGCGGCGGGATCGGGGCCTGGTGCTCGGTTCTGCTTCCCGCTCTTTTCCCCTTTCTGATCACTGAATGACGGTTCATTTTCCGGTTGATTCGACCCTGCCTTTCCGGTATCATCCCCCCTGTTTCCGATTTCCTTTCCGCGGATTGTTCTTGCCGGGAGGTGCGGCGTGAAGATTCTCGTGGCGATCAAGCCAGTCCCCAACCCCGACGAGAGGGTGAAGATCAGAAAGGACGGCAGCGGAGTCGTCCTGGACAACATCAAGATGGTGATCAACCCGTTCTGCGAGATCGCGGTGGAGGAGGCCCTCCGGATCAGGGAGAAGCGGGGCGGGGAGGTGGTGATCCTGACGATCGGCCCGAAGGAGAGCGAGCAGCAGGTCCGAACCGCCCTGGCCATGGGGGCGGACCGTGCAATCCTCGTGGAGACGACGAAGGAACTGGACAGTCTGGGCGTCGCCAAACTGATGGCGAAGGCCGTGGAGCAGGAGAAGCCGGACTTCGTCATCATGGGGAAGCAGGCCGTCGACGACGACAACAACCAGGTGGGGCAGATCCTGGCGGCGATTCTCTCCCAGCCGCAGGCGACGTTCGGGTCGAAGATCGAGTTCTCGGAGGACGGGAAGAAGGCGAACGTCACCCGCGAGGTGGACGGCGGCCTCGAGACGATCGGGGTGACGCTGCCGGCGGTGATCACGACCGACCTGCGGCTGAATGAGCCGCGCTACGCCTCTCTCCCCGGGATCATGAAGGCGAAGAAGAAGGAGATGAAGGTGATCCCGGCGGATTCCCTCGGGGTGGACGCCAGCCTGAAGGTCCGCGTCCTTTTTCTGGCCCCGCCCAAGGAGCGCGCGGGGGGAAGGAAGGTGGCCGACGTGGCGGAGCTCGTCGACAAGCTCAAGAACGAAGCAAAGGTCCTCTAACGCAAAGGGACAAAAGCAAAGGGACGTTCTTAAACTTTTTAAGGAAGAGCAGGGACGAAGCGGGGCATCCAGCGCAGCCCGGCGACCTTCCCACCCGGGAACGGGACGAAACGACAGATCCGGGGAACGAACCAATGGCGGACATACTGGTGGTGGTCGAGCATCAGGAAGGGGCTTTCCGGAAGACGACCCTTTCGACGATTTCGGCGGCGAAAGTGCTCGCGGGACTGATCGGGGGGGAGGTGGACGCCCTCGTCCTCGGGCAGGGGGTCCGGTCGGTGGCCGATACCGTGGCCGCGCACGGGGTGCGCGGCGTCCTCCTTGGCGAAGGCGAGGTCTTCGCGAGGTATCTTGCCGTATCGTACGCACCGGTGGTCGCACAGCTGGTGAACGAGAAAGGGTACGGTGCGGTCCTGGCCCCGGCATCCACCTTCGGGAAGGACTTCATGCCGCGCCTGTCCGGTCTCCTCGACGCCCCGCTGGCGAGCGACATCGTGGGATTTGCCAAGGAAGGGAACAGTTTGCGTGTCCAGCGCCCGATGTACGCAGGGAACGCCGTAGCCACGGTGGAGCTTGTGGGAAGTCCGCTCCTGTTCACGGTGCGGCAGACCGCCTTCGACCCGGCCCCGAAAGCCGACGCGAAGGCGCCTGTCACGCCGGTTTCCGTGACGGCGGACCCCGGCGGAACCACGTTCGTCGGAAGGGAAGAGACCAGGTCCGAGCGACCGGAGCTCACCGATGCGCGGGTCGTCGTCTCCGCCGGCCGGGGGATCAAGTCCCCGGAGAACTTCAAGCTCGTCGAGCAGCTCGCCGACCTCTTCCAGGCGGCGATCGGCGCCTCCCGGGCCGCGGTGGACGCGGGGTGGGCCCCCAACGACTGGCAGGTCGGGCAGACGGGGAAGATCGTCGCCCCGGAGCTGTACTTTGCCCTGGGGATCTCCGGCGCCATCCAGCACCTGGCGGGAATGAAGGACTCCAAGGTGATCGTCGCCATCAACAAGGACGAGGAGGCCCCCATCTTCCAGGTGGCGGACTACGGGCTGGTAGCCGACCTCTTCAAGGCGGTCCCCGATCTGATCGCGGAGCTCAAGAAATTGAAGTCCGCCTGAGGGATAACCGATATAGTAGTACCGGACGCCTACGTAGGCACGCGTAGAACTTCATGCGTGGGCATTTTTGTGTCCGCGTACGAATTATTTCGCCGGAGGTGTCCCCGTGAAAGAGAGGAGTTCCCGAGACGACCTTCTTTCCCGCCTGAAGCGGAAGGATTTCACGGCCGCGGTCATCGGTCTCGGGTACGTGGGGCTGCCGCTCGCGATCGAGTACGCGGAGGCGGGGATAAGCGTCATCGGGATCGACTCGGACGGTGCGAAGATCCGGGCGATCCGCTCGGGGAAATCGTACATCGACGATGTTCCCTCCGAAACGGTCCGGAGCGCGGTGGACGCCGGGCTCCTTCGGGTGACCTCCGACTACTCGGCCCTGGCCGAGGCGGACACGGTCAATATCTGCGTTCCCACCCCGCTGCGCAAGACGAAGGACCCGGACCTCTCCTACGTGGTGAACGCGGCGGGGCAGGTGGCGAAATACCTCCACCCGGAGATGCTGATCGTCCTGGAGAGCACCACCTACCCGGGGACGACCGACGAACTCCTCGTGCCCCTGTTCGAGGAAAAGGGCTTCACGGTCGGCAAGGATATCTTCCTCGCCTTCTCCCCGGAGCGGGTCGACCCGGGCAACCCGCAGTACTCGACGAAGAACATCCCGAAGATCGTCGGGGGGGCGACACCTCAATGTACGAAGATGGCGGTGGCGCTCTACACCGGGGTGCTGGAGCACGTCCACCCCGTCTCCACCGCAACGGTGGCGGAGATGGTCAAACTCCTGGAGAACACCTTCCGCGCGGTGAACATCGGTCTGGTGAACGAGATCGCGCTTATGTGCAACCGGATGGGGATCGACGTCTGGGAGGTGATCGACGCGGCGAAGACGAAGCCGTTCGGGTTCATGCCGTTCTACCCCGGCCCGGGGATCGGGGGGCACTGCATCCCCCTGGATCCGTTCTACCTTTCCTGGAAGGCAAAGCAGTTCGGCTTCGAGTCCCGGTTTATCGAACTGGCCGGCGTGATCAACGGGCAGATGCCCCCCTTCGTGGCCGGCAAGGTCGTCGACGCGCTCAACCGGTTCAAAAAATCCGTCAACGGCGCAAAGGTGTTGATCCTCGGGGTTGCGTACAAGAAAGACATCAGCGATGTCCGTGAGTCGCCGGCGCTCGATATCCTCCAGCTTCTCTCCCTGAAGGGGGCGAAGCTATCCTACTGCGACCCCCACGTGCCGGTTCTCGCCGAGCATGGCATGAACATGAAGGCGGAGCCGTTCACGGCGGCGACGCTTCGGAAGGCCGACTGCGTGGTGGTGGTGACCGACCACAGTGCCTTCGATTACCGGATGGTCGCCCGGGAGTCGAAGGTGGTGGTCGACACCCGCAACGCCCTCAAGGGGAAGAACGGACACAAGATCATCAAGCTCTGAAAGCAAGGGACGGGAAAGCAAAGGGACGTTCTTAAAACTTTTCAGCAAGGCAGGGGACACAGCGGATCTGTCCGGCACGAACCGGAGGATCGGAAAAGTTTATGAACGTCCCTTTACTTTTGGGGGGGCGGATGCAATATCTCGTGACAGGGGGTGCCGGGTTCATCGGGTCGAACCTGGCCGCAGCCCTCCTTGCGGCAGGGCACAGGGTACGGGTCCTCGACAACTTCCTGACGGGAAAGCGGGAGAACCTCGCAGGGCTGGCGGAGAGGTATGGGGACGCCTACGAGCTGGTCGAGGGGGACCTTCGCGACGCCTCGGCCACGAGACGCGCCGTCGAGGGAGCGGCGTACATCCTCCACCAGGGGGCGCTCCCCTCGGTCCCCCGTTCCGTGGCGGACCCCGTGCTGACCAACGAGATCAACGTAGGGGGGACGCTTTCCCTCCTTGTCGCCGCGAGGGACGCCGAAGTCCGGCGGGTCGTCTTCGCCGCGTCTTCTTCCGCCTACGGCGACACCCCCGAGCTTCCCAAGCGCGAGTCGATGACGCCGAATCCGAAGAGCCCCTACGCCGCCCAGAAGCTCGCCGGCGAGCATTACATGCGGATCTTCTTCGAAGTGTACGGCGTGGAGACGATATCGCTCAGGTACTTCAACGTCTTCGGCCCGAAGCAGGACCCGGCGTCGACGTACGCGGCGGTGATCCCCCGGTTCATCAAGGCGGTCCTCTCCGGAGCGCCCCCGACGATCTACGGAGACGGCCTCCAGACCCGCGACTTCACCTACATCGACAACGTGGTGCAGGCGAACCTTCTGGCGTGCGAGGCCCCGAAGGCCGCCTGCGGCAGGGTGATCAACGTCGCCTGCGGGGAGCGCGTCTCCCTGCTGGAGATCCTGGAGATCCTGTACGGACTCGCCGGCCGCCGCGTTGCTCCCCGGTTCGAACCATCCCGGGCAGGGGATGTCCGCGACTCCCTGGCCGATATCACCTTGGTGAAGGAGCTCATCGGGTACGAGCCTACGGTTTCCTTCCCCGTGGGGCTTTCCCGGACCCTCGACCACTTCCGCCGGATCACCTGAGGCGAGTACTCTCCGCCGGCATCCTGGACCTCTAAAAGAAAAGGGACGTTCTTTAACTTTTTAACGGGAATGATCCGTGCACCTTCCTGCGGCATGGCAAGAGGACCACGGATCGATTTCCCCGGCGCATTCCACCACGTCTACGCGCGGGGGATCGAGAAACGGGTTATTTTCACGGACGACGAGGACCGGGAGGAACTCCGCCGCCGGATCCGCCTCAACCTTGAGCGGTTCGGGGCCTCCTGCCTGGCATGGGCCTTCCTGCCGAATCATTTTCACCTTCTGTTTCAAAGCGAAGACGGTATCCTCTCCCGATTCATGCATTGCCTGATGTCGGGATACTCCCTGTATTTCAACGGGAGGCATGACCGGGTGGGGCATCTGTTCCAGAACCGGTTCCGGTCCGTCCCCATCCAGTCGGAGCCGTATCTTCTCGAACTCATCCGGTACATCCATCTGAATCCCCTGCGGGCGGGAGTGGTCGGCACGATGGAGGAACTTGCCGAATACCGATGGAGCGGCCATCGCGAGATCATTCGGTCCAGGGTACCCCCATGGCGGGATTTTCCGTTCCTGTTGGAGTTCTTCCATGGCGGAGACCGGGAAGGGACACGAACGAATTACCGGAAATTTTTGGAGGATGGACTGCGATCGGACCCGACGGTAGCCTATTCGGACGGTCCCGAGCCGAATGAGGAGGCGGCTCCCGCAGGATGGGAGGTTCCTTCGATGCAGGATGGGCAGGAGGATTCCTACCGGGAGTTTCTCCGTGCGGTCTCCCGTGCATGCCGAAAGAGGGGGATTTCCACCGAAGAACTTCGGGCGGGGCGAAGGGACCGATCCTCTTCCCATGCCCGGCGGGAGATCCTGAAAGACTGCGTCGTCGGGAGGGGGATGGACCGGCGCATCGTCTGCTCCTGGCTGGGGATCACGGATGCGGTAGGCGCCTACCTGCTCCGTTCACCGCCGCGCCGCGGCCGGTTCCCCGATGCCAGGACCGGGGAAGGCGGGTTGCTATCCGCCATTCTCCCTGGATCCCTCCGATCTTCCTAGGGAAATTTTGAGCAGCCGTGCTTTCTCGATCTACCTCCTGTCGTTAATAGTTCTGAGAACGTCCCCGTTTTTTTGGCCCCCTGATTTGGTATGAAAAGTTTTAAGAACGTCCCTTTGCTTTTTCGTCCCTTTGCTTTCGTCCCTTTCCTTTTTATCAGGAGAGTTTGCGACAGGAGATGAGGAACGCCGAATGGGAGAACATCCACTGGACGGGGCGGACGGACTGTCCCTTTACATGCCAGGGGCGGTGGATCACCTCGAACACCTCCGGCTCGGTGAACCCGCCTCCCTCCTCGACCATGTCGACCATCTGCTTGACCTGAAGCGTGGAGGGGAGGTAGGAGAGGAGAATCCCCCCGGGGACGAGCGCCTCTGCGGCGTGAGGGACCACGTG
>LDXO01000027.1 GCA_001443455.1 Deltaproteobacteria bacterium CSP1-8
CCTCCCGAACACCTTTCGGCTGATAATGTGACGAGGCTGCAGCGTTCATCAAGTTGCGGCCCGCTTCTCCGCTCCCTCCTAAAAGGCTTTCGACGCACCGCTCGGCCCCCGGGATCTCTCCCGACGACTGGTGCCTGCTACCGGGCGCTCCGGCGCTTACCCGGACCGGACTTTCACCGGCTGGGAAAGTGCAGCTTTCAGGACGCACCATGTTCCCATCATACTCAGAACAGGGACGTTCCTTCTAAGAACTCTTCCTCCCTTGCGGCGTGGGCCGCAATCGTGCGCCCGGCGGCGATTGCCGCCTAGCGGGGACCCATGGCGATGCGGGGGGGTCGACGAGGCGGCCTGTGGAGCGAGGAAGAAATCGCGTCGAGCGGAACCGGCAGCGAGCGGGCGCAAGTTCGCGAGCGTAGCCGAGTGGACCCCTCCGCGAGCCAGGGGCCCCGCAAACCCCCATGGGAGAAGTGTCCCCGCCCATCGACCTGTGATACATTGAAAAAATTACGGAAACAGGGGAATTCGAATGGCGATCACCAGGGAAGAGGTGCTGCACGTGGCCCGGCTCGCCCGGCTGGCTCTTTCTTCGGCCGAGGCGGACAGGATGAAGGAGCAGCTCGGCAACATCCTCGCCTACATAAAGCAACTCGACCGTCTCGACACATCGGAGGTCGTTCCCACCTCCCACGCCGTGGAGATGGGGGCCCCCTTTCGCGACGACTCCGTCCGTCCCTTCGGAGAAAAAGAGGAGATCCTGAAGAATGCTCCCGACCGGGAAGGGGATTTCTTCCGCGTGCCGCGGATCATCGAGGACTGAAGGAGATGGCGGAGATCCCCGTGCACGAGTGGACCCTCATAGACGCCGCGCGGGCGGTGCGCGACAAGGAGATCTCCTCCCGGGAGCTCACCCGCGCGCTTCTCTCCCGGATCGAGCGGCTCAACCCGACGATCAACAGCTACATCACGGTCCTCCCGGAGCATGCGATGCGGGACGCCGCCGCCCGCGACGAGGAGCTTTCCCGGGGCAGGGTGCGGGGACCGCTGCACGGTGTCCCCGTGGGGCTCAAGGACATCTTCTGCACGAAGGGGATCCGCACCACCTGCGGCAGCCGCATCCTGTCCGACTTCGACCCGCCGTACGACGCCACCGTAACCGGGAAGATCCGGGACGCCGGCGCGATTCTCCTCGGGAAACAGAACATGGACGAGTTCGCGATGGGGTCCTCCACGGAGACGTCGTGGTTCGGCCCCACCCTCAACCCCTGGGCGACGGACCGGATCCCGGGCGGCTCCTCCGGGGGTACGGCGGCCTCCGTGGCGGCGGGGATGTGTTTCGCGGGGGTGGGGACGGACACGGGCGGATCGATACGACAGCCGGCGTCCTTGTGCGGCGTCGTGGGGATGAAGCCGACCTACGGCCGGGTGTCCCGATACGGGATGATCGCCTTCGCGTCGTCGCTGGACCAGGGGGGACCGATCGCACGGACCGTACCGGACGCGGCGGTCGTCCTCTCGGTCATCGCCGGATGGGACCGGAGCGACTCCACCTCGGTCGACGTCCCGGTGCCGGACTATCTCGCCGCGACCGCCCGGGGGGTGAAGGGGATGCGGGTAGGCCTGCCGCGGGAGTATTTCGCCGGCGGGCTGGACCGTACTGTCAAGGCCGCGGTGGAGAAGGCGCTGAAGGCGCTTGCGTCCCATGGCGCGGAAGCCGTGGAGATCTCCCTGCCGCACACCGAATTCGCCCTCGCGACGTATTACCTCATCGCTCCGGCGGAGGCGTCCTCCAACCTCGCCCGGTACGACGGGGTCCGGTACGGGTACCGGACGGACGGCGCGAAGGGGCTGACCGAGATGATGTCCCGGACCCGCGCGGAGGGGTTCGGGGCGGAGGTCAAGCGGCGGATCATGATCGGGACCTACGCGCTGTCCGCGGGGTACTACGAGGCGTATTACGGGAAGGCGCAGAAAGTGCGCACCCTCCTGCGGCGGGATTTTGCCGAGGCGTTCGCAAAGGTCGACGTGATCCTCACCCCCACCTCCCCCACGCCGGCGTTCCGCATCGGGGAGAAGGTGGACGACCCGCTGACCATGTACCTCTCGGACATCTACACGATCCCGTGCAACCTGGCGGGCATCCCGGGCGTCTCCGTGCCGTGCGGCCTGTCGCCCGACGGGCTCCCGATCGGGGCGCAGGTGCTGGGGAGGCATTTCGACGAGGAGACGCTCTTCGCCGCCGCCTCCGCGATCGAGAAGGAGATCCCGATGCCCCGGGTGGCGCCGCTGGAGGGGAACTAGTGTACCGTCTCGTAAATAGCTTGACGCACCGAGAGCGTCGATGCGCCGCGCCAGCAAGGCGCGCGCCTGAGGCATACCGTTGAGTATGGTGAAGAAGCGCAACGAAGCGGGAGCGGATGCAGCGGCGCTCGAATGCCAAGGTATTTGCGAGACGGTGCACTAGGGGAATGGAGTTCGAAGCGGTCATCGGCCTGGAGGTCCACGCCCAGCTGGCGACGGAGAGCAAGATCTTCTGCGCCTGCTCGGCGAAGTTCGGGGCGCCCCCCAACGAGAACACCTGCCCCGTTTGCACGGGGATGCCGGGTGTCCTGCCGGTCCTGAACCGCAGGGCGGTGGAGTTCGCCATCCGCACGGCGCTGTCCACCTCCTGCCGGGTGCAGGCAAGAAGCGTTTTTGCGCGGAAGAACTACTTCTACCCGGACCTGCCGAAGGCATACCAGATCTCGCAGTACGAGCTGCCCCTGGCGGTCTCCGGACACCTCGACATCGAGGGGGACGGCGCGACCCGGCGGATCGGGATCACCCGCATCCACCTGGAGGAGGACGCCGGGAAACTCGTCCACGCCGGGGCCTTTTCCGGGGCGCAGACGTCGCTAGCGGATCTCAACCGCTGCTCGGTCCCCCTCATGGAGATCGTCTCCGAACCCGACATCCGGACGCCGGAGGAGGGCGGGGCGTATTTGCGCCGTCTTCGGGACATCCTCGTCTACCTCGAGGTCTGCGACGGGAACATGGAGGAGGGGTCGTTCCGGTGCGACGCGAACGTCTCCGTGCGGCCGAAGGGGCAGACAGGATTCGGGACCAGGGCGGAGCTCAAGAACATGAATTCCTTCCGGAACGTGGAGAAGGCCCTCGAGTACGAGATCCGGCGGCAGGTGGAGCAGATCGAGGGCGGCGGCAAGGTGGTGCAGGAGACCCGCCTGTGGGATGCGGACAAAGGAGTGACCGTCTCCATGCGCGGCAAGGAGGAGGCGCACGACTACCGGTACTTCCCCGATCCCGACCTTCTCCCCCTCCATGTCGACGAGGTGTGGATCGAGGAGCTGCGGAAAACGATCCCCGAGCTTCCCGGGGAGAAGATCGCCCGGATTTCCTCCCGCTACGGAATCCCACGCTACGACGCGGAGCTCCTTTCCTCCTCCCGCCTGCTGGCCGATTTCTTCGAGGCGTCGGTCGCCGCTTTCGGGGGGAACCCGAAGGTGACCGCGAACGAGTGCATCCAATGGAAGGAGGCCATCGTCGCCGGGAACCTTATGCCCGAAACGATCGCGCATGTCGTGGAGGACCGCGAGACCGGAACGATCTCCGCCACAGCCTCCAAGACGCTGGTGGAGATCGCGATCGAGACCGGGAAGCCGGTCCGGCAGATCCGGGAAGAGAAAGGGCTGACCCAGGTCTCCGACGCAGGGGCGCTCGAGGCGATCGTGGACAGGATCATCGCGTCGAACCCGAAGGAGGTTGCGAGCTACCGCGCCGGCAAAACCGGCCTGCTCTCCTTCTTCGTGGGGCAGATCATGAAGGAGACGAGGGGAAAGGCGAACCCGAGGGTGGCCCAGGAGGTATTGAAGGCCAGGCTCGGATAGGGGGGAAGAATGCGGAAAGCAGGGGTTGCCGCGGCAGTCGTCGTCCCCATCCTCGTGATCCTCGTTTTGTTGCTCCCCCGGCTGGTGTCGCTCGATTCCTTGAGGCCCCGCATCGTGGCGGCCCTCGAAGAGAAGACCGGCCGCACGGTAGGCCTGTCCGGCCTTTCCCTGTCGTTGTTTCCCGGAATCGGAGTGAAGGTGGAGCGGCTGACGGTATCCGGGGACCCGCGCCATCCCGGGGAACGGCTCCTGTCGGTACCGGAGGCCGAAATCCGGCTGGCGATCGCGCCGCTTCTTTCCGGGAGGGCGGAGTTCACGAAGTTCATCCTTCGCCGGCCGGAGATCCGGTTTCGCAGATACCTCGACGGGACCCACTCGGTGACGGATATCGTCACCCGGCTGGCGGGGGGGGAGGAAGCCGCCGCCGTGCCGCCGGCGGAAAAGGCGAAGGATAAGGTGGCCGTGGCGGTGCGGGAGATGAGCGTCGAGGAGGCGAAACTCACGGTTCTCCTCGAGGAAAAAGGCGGCAAGGAACAACCGTGGGAGATCTTCCCGTTCACCCTCCGTTTGTCCGGGATCGGGGAGAGGCAGAACGACTTCGAACTCAGGACCCGGATCGAGGGGATGGTACGGGGGGAGGTTTCGTTCACCGGACGCCTGGCCAGGGAGCAGGGAGCCGGGACCGACCGGCCCCCCTCCGCCATCCGCGGGGAGGGAACTCTTTTCGGGCAGAAGGTGGCGGTGGACGGGAAGATCTTCGCCTCGCAGGAGCCCGTCGCGGTCGACCTTGCGTTCTCCTTCCCCGGCGTGGAAATGGGGAAGATCCCGGCGATGTTCCAGGATCCGCCGGAGGGCCTCGCGAAGGCGCGTCTCGAGGGGGTCGTTCCCCTTTCCGTGAACGTCGCGGGAACCCTTGCGTCACCGGGATTCACCGTCAAGGCCGACCTGACCCGCATGGGCGCGACGCTCAGTGAGGACCCGGAACTGCGCAAGGCCGTCGATGCTCCGTGCACGATCGCCGCTACAGGGCGCTATGCTCCGGACCGGCTGCTCCTCTCGAACATGGACCTGCGTTTTCCCCCGCTCTCCGTGACCGGGAACGCAGTCGTGAATCCCGGAACGGGGGGACGGGAATGGGCGATCTCCGCGAAGATCTCCTCCCTCGCGGACTTCGGGAAGATCCCCGGGGCGGGGACGCTTTCGCAGTGGTCCCCGGCGGGGCGTCTGACGGCCACGGGGAAGGGAAGGCTCAACCGGACCGGAGAAAAGGAGAGGTACGAGATCACGGTCGATCTCGGGGACGTGGGGTTCCAGGTGCCGGGGAGGCGGATCGAACTTCGATCGGTGGACGGCCGCGTGGAGCTTGCGGACGGGGCGGTGAGGGTTCGCCCCCTTGCGGGGCTTCTCAACGGCCAGCGGTTTTCCTTGCAGGGGGATGCTGCATGGGAGGGGAAGCCCGCGGGGGAAGTCGATTTCCGGATGGCCTACCTGGACGTGGACGCGCTTTTCCCGCCGGAAGAAGCGGGCGGGAAAAAGGAGGGGAAGGAACCGACGCCGAAGAAGGAAGGGACGAAAGCGGAAACACGCCGTGCGGTGTCCGCCCGCGCCAACCTGGCCATCGACGCGGGGAAGGCGAGGGGGGTGGAGTTTCAACATCTCAAGGGAAAGGTCCGGTACGAGGGGGGGACCCTGGTTCTCGAATCCGTGAGCGCCCGGATGTACGGCGGAGAGGTCGTGTTGTCCGGACGCCTCGGGCTTGGCGCACCCTCTCCGGATTTCCGGATGAAGGTCGCGGTGAAGGACCTGGCCGCGGAGGAGATTCTCTCCCGCAAGACATCGCTTGCGGACTTTCTTACCGGGCCGGTCTCCCTCTCGGCCGATATCGGGGGCGGGATGAAGGATTTCGACGATTTCGCGCGCACGGGGGCGGGGACGGGGTCCGTGAAGATCGCCGGTGGTAGAATCAAGGGGGTGGATCTCCTCGCGACGGCAGCGGGCCTGGCCGGCCTCGGGGCTGTAGCGACCGGGGCCCCGTCCGGGCCCGCAGGGAAGGGAGAGACGGAATTTTCCGACCTCTCGGCGGACTTCCGGGTGGAGAACGGCAAGATCAAGACGGAGGCGCTGCAGATCCTCTCCGAGAAGATGGGACTCAAAGGATCGGCCGTCATCGGGTTCGACCGGACGATCGACTTCCGGGGGGTGCTCCGTCTTTCCCGCGAGATGTCGGAGCGTGTTCGGGGCGGAGCGGGGAAGTTCCTGGTCGGGGAGGACGGTCGCGTGGAGATCCCGCTGGTGATGACGGGCCCGCTTGCGTCGCCGGGGGTGGCGATCGACCCCGCGGTGCTTGCGGCGGGAGCGGGGCGCAAGGTCCTCCGGGGCCTGACCGACAGGATTCCGGGGATCGGGGCCGCCTCCGGGACGGACAACGCAACGCCCGCGAAGAAACCGCAAAAGGAGGAACCGCGAAGGGAGGTGGAGGAGCTCTTCAGGAAGATCCTTCCGGGAAAGTAGGGGGGAGAGAGATGGCAAGAGAAGGGAGCGCGCTTCTGGTGATCGACATGCTCGAGGATTTCGTGCGGCCCGGGGCGCCGCTCGAGGTCCCGCAGACGAGGAAGATCCTTCCGGCGATTGCACGCCGCGTTGCCCGCACGCGCCGGGAGGGGGGTCTCGTGGTGTACGTGTGCGATTCCCACATGAAAAACGATCCGGAATTCGCACGGATGGGGTGGCCCCCCCACGCCGTGGCCGGGACGAAGGGGGCCGCCGTCATAAGCGAGATCGCGCCGGAACCCGGAGACGTGGTCGTGGAGAAGAAGACCTACTCGGGATTCTACCGTACCACCCTTCAAACCGTCCTCCGCCGACACGGCATCCGGTCAGTGTCGCTCTCCGGTTGCGTCACCCATATCTGCATCCTGTACACCGCGGCGGACGCCGCGATGCGCGGCTACGACGTCACCGTGGACGAGTCGCTCGTGGCGGGGCTGGACAGGAGGACGCACCGGTTCGCGCTCGACCAGATGAAGAACGTGCTGGGCGTGCGCGTGGTCCGTCCGCGGACTGGGCGGGGACACTCTCACCGGGGACATTCCTGATTGATCTCCGGGATACGGGAGAGGAGTGTCCCCGCACAGCTTGAGGAGTGTCCCCGGTGAATTGCGTCGAGCGGAATTGGCAGCGAGCGGGCGCCGTTTCGCAGGTGCCGAAATAGCGCAGCAAGCCGAAGGAGTGGGGGCGCAGTGAGGCCGGCCCCCGGGAGACCGGAGCGCAGCCGTGCAGGTTCCCCGCACGGCGAGCCACGAACGGAGCCCCCCTCCGAGGCTGCGGAGCGATCGCCGCCCGAGGGCACCGGGGGGGAAACGCCTCAGGGCATCGTTCCGACAGGAGACCGTAATTAGGATGCGCAGCACTCAGAAAGGAGCGGGAGAGATGAACCCGATCCCCAGCCAGGAAGAGATCCGCCGCGGGGACACGACGGACGTCTACTTCGTCCGCACGAGGGAGGTGTTGAAGAGCCTCGGGAAGGAAGCCGTGCGGGTGAAGGCGGAGGTGTACGTCAAGCGGTTCCCCGACGTGTACGAGCACGCCATCCTGGCCGGGAGGGACGAGATGCTTTCGCTCCTCGAGGGGAGGAACGTGGACGTGCTGGCGATGGAGGAAGGGGCTCTCTTTCTGCTCGAGGAGCCGGTCCTTGTCGTCGAGGGGCCGTACGGCGAGTTCTGCGAGATGGAGACGGCGATGCTCGGCATCCTCTGCCAGGCCTCCGGGATCGCCACGAAGGCCTCCCGGATCAAGCGGCTGGCCGGGGACCGGACGGTGTTGAGCTTCGGGGCGCGACGCATGCACCCCGCGCTTTCAACCCTCATCGACCGCCACGCCTTCGTCGGGGGGGCCGACGGCGTATCGGTCGTGCGCAGCGCATCGTTCCTCGGCGAGACCCCCCAGGGGACGATGCCGCACGCGCTCATCCTGGTGCTGGGGGACACCGTCGAGGCGCTCCGGGGGTTCGACGGCGCAGTGGCTGCGGACGTTCCCCGTGTCTGCCTGATCGATACCCTCCAGGACGAGAAGTTCGAGGCGATCCGCGCAGCGGAGGCCCTGGGGAAGTCGCTGGCCGCGGTCCGCCTCGACACGCCCTCCTCGCGGCGGGGGAACTTCCGTAAGATCGTCCGGGAGGTCCGATGGGAGCTCGACCTGAGGGGATTTTCCCACGTGCGGATCCTCGTCTCGGGGGGGCTGGGCGAGGAGGACATCGCATCCCTGCGGGACGTGGTGGACGGGTTCGGCGTGGGGACCTGCATCAGCAACGCCCCCACCATCGACTTCGCCCTGGACATCGTGGAGGTGGAGGGGCGGCCGTTCGCCAAGCGGGGAAAGCTCTCCGGCGGCAAGCAGGTCGTCCGGTGTCGGTCGTGCGGCCACCGGTGCGTCGTCCCGGAGGCGAAGGCTCAGGCTTTGTGCCGCTGCGGCTCCCCGGCGGAACCCCTTCTCCTCCCGGCCATGAAGGGAGGAAACGTGGTGGCTCCCTCCCTCTCCCCGCGCGAGTTGCGAAGCAGGGTGATGGAGCAGGTGGCGCAATTTCACGAGCGGGGAGAAAGCCGATGACGCTTGTCCCCGGCAGTGGCGGCCGGTCGATCAACGCCCTGGAATGGACCGGGGACACGCTGCTTCTGCTCAATCAGCGCGTCCTTCCGCTGCGGGAGTCGGTAACGCGCATCACCGATTCGTCGGGGGTGGCCCACGCCATCAAGACGATGGTAGTGCGGGGCGCTCCCGCCATCGGTGTGGCGGCCGCGTTCGGTCTGGTAATGGCCGTGCAGAACGCCAACCGCAAGAGGCTTCCCTGGCGCGAGGAGTTCCGCAAAGCCGCGGAGGAGCTTAGGTCTACCCGGCCTACGGCCGTGAACCTCTTCTGGGCGATCGAGCGGATGCGCAAGGAGGTGATGCGGCTGCCCGATGAACCCGAGGGGGCCGCCTACCATCTCGAGAGGGAGGCGATGGCGATCCGCGACGAGGACGTCGCCGCCAACCGGCGGATGGGAGCCCACGGCGCGAAGCTTCTCAAGTCCGGCTCCGTGATCACCCACTGCAACGCCGGGGCTCTCGCGACGGCGGGGTACGGCACGGCGCTGGGGGTGATCCGGGCGGCGGTTGCGGCGGGAAAGAAGATTCACGTCTTCGTGGGCGAGACACGGCCGTTCCTCCAGGGGGCAAGGCTTACCGCGTGGGAGCTTGTCAAGGACGGCATCCCCTGTACCCTCATCACGGATTCCATGGCCGCCGTGATTTTCCAGGCGGGAAAGGTCCAGGCGGCGATTGTCGGAGCGGACCGGATCGCCGCCAACGGCGACGTGGCGAACAAGATCGGCACCTACGGGCTGGCCGTCCTGTGCCGGGTGCACAGGGTCCCGTTCTACGTGGCGGCCCCCGTGTGTACCATCGATCCCGCCGTGCGCACCGGAAAGGCGATCCCCATCGAGGAGCGGGACGGCAGGGAGGTGACCCACTTTCTGGGAACGCGGATCGCACCGGACGGGATTCCGGTGTACAACCCCGCCTTCGACGTGACCCCGGCGAAATACGTGACCGCCATCGTCACGGAAAGGGGCGTGCTCCGGCCGCCCTTTCCCGCGGCCATCCGGAAGCTCGTTCGGTGACGACGCCTCCCCGCCCGGACTCCTTGTGCGACCGGCTGGGGGAGGTAGGCGTCGTGGACACCTCCCGGGCGCTCCCCCTTGTCGAGGAGATCCGGAAGCGGATCCGGTGGACGGATTCCTCCTGGGAGGCGATGTTCGAGGGCGCCCGGGCGGCGCCCGATCCGACGTTGTATTTTCTGAACCTGTCCAAGCTGTGCGACTCCCTCCCTCCCGACGACCTGGCGCGGGCCTATACGCGGCCGGACAACCTGCGCGTGCTCGGCGCCCTGCTTGGCGGGTCGGAATCCCTGGCCGAGCAGATCGCAGGACGGCAGGAGGTGTTCTCCTTCCTCTTCCTCGAAGGGGGGTTTACCGGAGCGGGAGCGCACGGCGACCTCTTGACCGAGGCGGTTCGCCTGGCCGACCGGTGCGGGGACGAGGAGGAGATCAAGGCGGCCCTGCGCCTGCAGAAGCTTCGCGAGATGGCCCGGATCGCCGCCCGCGACCTCGCCGGACTGGCCATGCTTTCCGAGGTGACGGGGGACCTTTCCGCGCTGGCGTCCGCCGCCCTGACGGGTGCCATCCGGTTCGCCCGGCGGCAGCTTACCGAACGATACGGCGCCCCCGTGATCGAGACGGACGCAGGGACCCGGCGGGAGTGCGGTTTCGTCGTTCTCGGGATGGGGAAGCTCGGGGGATACGAGCTCAACTTCAGCTCGGACATCGATCTGATCTACCTGTACGAAACCGAACGCGGGATGACGGAGGGCGGCAAGAGGAGGGAACCGGTGACCCTCCACGAGTATTTCGTCCGGCTCAGCGAAGTCGTCACCCGGATTCTCTCCGAGGTAACGGAGGACGGGTTCGTCTTTCGCGTCGACCTGCGCCTCCGTCCGGATGGAACGAAAGGGGACCTCGCCAACTCCCTCCGGTCCGCCGAGATCTACTACGAGTCGTGGGGACAGACGTGGGAGCGTGCGGTCATGATCAAGGCCCGTCCCGTGGCGGGGGACGCCTGGGTCGGGGAGCAGTTCCTCCAGACCATCACCCCCTTCGTGTACCGGAAGTACCTGGACTTCACCTCCATCGAGGAGATCAAGGAAATGAAGGACCGGGTCGACCTGGCCTCCGCGCGCGCACGGAGGCATGCGAGGGACCTGAAGCTGGGCGTGGGGGGGATCCGGGAGATCGAGTTCTTCGCCCAGGCGCACCAGCTGATCTACGGGGGGAAGAACCCGGACCTGCGACGGCGGGGGACGGTGGAGACGCTGCGGGCGCTCGTCGGGGCGGACATCGTTTCCCGGAGGGAATGCGACATGCTGGAGGAGGCATACACGTTCCTGCGGTCCCTCGAGCACAGGATCCAGGTCTACCAGGACCGGCAGACTCACGCTCTCCCTGAGCGGGAAGCGGATTTGCTTCGCCTGGCGCGCACCATGGGCCTGCCCGACGTCCGGGCGCTGACCGCGGCGATGGACCGGCACACGGGAAACGTCCGGGCGATCTACGACAGTCTCTTCCGGGCGGCCCCCGAGGAGGCCGGCCCGGAAGTTTCCCCGGACGTGCAGGCCGTCCTGTACCCGGAATCGGAGGAGGAGGATATCGGGGATCGACTCTCGGCGCTGGGGTTTGCCGACCGGGAAGCCGCGCGAAGGAACGTTGCCATGCTTCGGGACGGCCCTCCGTTCACCCGGATGCCGGCCCGGGCGCGTCGGTACCTGGGGAAGATCGCCCCGCTGATCCTTTCCCGCGTGGTCCGGTCCCCGGACCCCGACATGGCCCTCCACCACACGGAGCGGTTCCTCTCCGCGATCGGCGCGCGGACGATGTTCTACGCCCTCCTGTTCGAGAACCGGCCGGTGATCGACGTGCTGGTCCGGCTCTTCGGAAGCAGCCGGTTCCTTTCCGGGTACCTTTTGCGGTACCCCGAACTGCTGGATACCTTCCTGCGAAAGGACCTTCCCCCCCTGGTCAAGACGAAGTCCGACCTAAGGAGGGAACTGGGGGAAACACTCGCGGCGTGCGCCGATTACGAGCAGGAGCTGGACGAGCTGCGCCGCTTCAAGAACATGGAGATGCTGCGGGTCGGCATGAACGACCTGGCCGGCAACCTTTCCCTGGAGGAGGGGATGTTCCAGCTGTCCGCCCTGGCGGAGGTCCTCCTCTTGTACGCCCTCGTCCTGGCCCGGAAGGCGACGATGCGCAGATTCGGCGTGCCGATGGTGGCGGGAGACGGGGGAAAAGCCGGGGAGGCGGAGTTCTGCGTCCTGGGGATGGGGAAGCTGGGCGCCGAGGAGCTTTCCTACCATAGCGACCTCGACATCATCTTCCTCTACTCCGGCGCGGGGGAAACCGTCCCGTCGCCCGGCCCGGACCCGGCGGAGTTCCGAAAGGTGTCGAACCACGAGTACTTTGCCAAGGTGGCCCAGCGGCTGATCTCCGTCCTGACCACGGTGACGCGGGAGGGGTACGTCTACCACCTGGACACGCGGTTGCGCCCCTCGGGGAACGCGGGCCCCCTCGTCTCCTCCTTGGCGGCGTTCGAACGGTACCATGAGCAGTCCGCCCATCTCTGGGAGCGTCAGGCGCTCCTCCGGTGCCGGTTCGTGGCAGGGGACCGGCAGTTCGGAAAGCGGGTGGAGGAGAAGGTCGCCCGCTTCATTTTCGAACGTCCCCTCCCCCCCGAAACGCCGGCCGAGATCAACCGGCTCCGGAAGCGCATGGAGATGGAGCTCGGGAAAGAGCGTCAGGACCGGCGAAACCTCAAGGTGGGCCGGGGGGGAATCGTCGACGTCGAGTTCGCTGTGCAGTACCTGCAGCTTGTGCACGGGCCGGGCAACCGCTCCTTCCGCGTGCGGCCCACGCTTTCGGCCCTCTACGAGTTCCGTCGGGCGAACATCCTGTCCGGGGACGATTTCCAGGCGATGGACGAGGGGTACCGTTTCCTGCGCGCCCTCGAGGTCTCCCTGCGCCTGTCCCACGACGCCTCCATCGAGCAGTTCGACCCCGCCCGTCTTCCCCCGGACCAGCAGGAACGGTATCGACGGGAGACGGAAACCATCCGCAGGATCTATTTGAAAATTCTCGGGCTGGAGGAGGAGGAGAAGGCCCGGTAAGGCGTGCGGGTCACCCGATTTCGTCGTCGGGGAAATCGAACAACGGGTGCCGCTTGATCCATTCCGCCACGACCACCTGCAGGTCGGATCGGGGGTGGTAGTCGGACTTGACGTCCATCATGGCGTTACGGATTTCCATCAGCAGGTAGATATTGAACCCGCCGATCTCCTCCCAGCGGGAAGCCTGGTTTTTGTCGTTTTCGTAGAAATTCGCCACGTCGTTCTCTCCTACCCAATTAGAACGGCAGACCGGGGGGAAAGATTCAATGAAAAATTTACCCCCCTTAAATTTTTCGATGAATCTATCGGGCAACGGGGGTGTTGTCAAAGAAAAAGTCGGGGGCCGTTCGCCGCATACGGCCCGACGGGAAGCCGGAGCCGGTTTTCCGGGTTGCGAGTCTCGCCGATGGAGGTCACCCGGATCCCCGCCAGGTCGACCACCGGGCACTTGAACTCGCAGATGCCGCACCCGATGCACAGGTCGGTGACCACCACGGGGACCTTCACCGGTTTTCCCCCCTTCCCGGGGCGCTCTTCGAACACGATCGCTTTTTTGGGGGTCGGGCAATGCTCCTCGCAGACGATGCAGGGGGTCCCCTGCGCGAAGGGGATGCACCGGGAGGGGTCGACGAACGCCAGGCCGATGACGATCTTCCGCTTTTTCGGCAATGCCAGATTCTCGATCGCCTGGGTGGGGCAGACCTGCCCGCACAGCGTGCAGCTGTATTCGCAGTAGCCGACGCGGGAGACGAGCTTCGGCGTCCAGATCCCCTCGATTCCCGCGGAGAGAAGCGTGGGCTGCAGGCCGCCGGTGATGCACACCTTCATACACTCCCCGCACCGGACGCACCGGGCGAGAAAATCGGCCTCGGATCGCGAGCCCGGGGGCCGCACGAGTTCGGGCGCAGGCCTTGCCTGGGCGGGGGAGGTCTTCATCACCCAGGTGGCGGCCGCGCCGGAGAACAGGGCGGAGAGAGCCGCCCGCCGGTCGACGTCGAGCCGGTCCCTCGTCCCCCGGGCCAGCGAGAATGTCCACGCAAGGGCCCCTTCCGGGCACTCGGCGCTGCAGTTGAAGCAGGCCACGCACTCCGAGGGAGACCAGTGCGCTTCCGTGTGGGGGTTCGCCCCCCCCCCGCAGACGTCGCGGCACCGCATGCATCGGGTGCACTTCTCGTTCATGGAGAGCCTGAGCAGCCCGGCCCGGGAGAAGAATCCCAGCAACCCCCCGAGGGGGCAGACGAACCGGCAGAAGAACCGTGTCCGGTACCGGTTCAGGACGAGCACGAGGAAAAAGAGTGCGAAAAGGAACAGCGCCTGCTCGTACCGCGCCGGGAAGAAGGACAGGAAATGGGCCCGCAGGAATGTGTACGCCCCGTCGAACAGGTCCGAGGCCGGCCGCCACGGGAGGCGGTATCCCCAGTCCAGGAACAGGCGCAGGACGTGGTTGATCCCCGGCATCACGGAGAGCGAGAGCGAGCGGATGAGGAGGGAGATCGGGTCCAGCAGGCCCGCCGTCTGGATCCCGAAGAGCGCCGCCCCGGCAAAGAACAGAAGCGTCGCGAACTTCCAGCGGCTCCCCCGGGTTTTTATCCCACGCTCTTCCGCGTATTTCCTGTCGTAGAAGCTCACCGCGTGGTTCAGCGTCCCGAGGGGGCAGACCCAACCGCAGAAGGCCCGGCCGAACAGCAGGGTCACGGGGACGAACAAAAGCGCCAGAAAGAGGGCGGCGGGAATCCGGTGCGCGGAGAGGAGCGACGTCAGGAAGATGAGGAGGTCGGCGTCGAGGAAGATCTTGACGGGGTAGGAGAGCTCGTTCCGCCCGTCGTAGTCCGTCTTGACCAGGAGGACGAAGAAGAGGAGGAGGAACGCCCCCTGGGAGAGGCGCCTTGCGAGCTGCTTGGTGTCGACGGGGGTGCGCATGGGTTGCCGTGGCGCCGTCATCCGGTCGGCTGGACCTCGTACGAAAGGGGGTCCGGGACGCCGGCCTCGTCGAAGGCCTTGTGCCGGAGAGCGCACGAGTCGCAGCACCCGCACGCCTTCTCTCTGTTCCGATAGCACGACCACGTAAGCTCGAAGGGGACGCCGAGCGACTTCCCCATCAGGACGATATCCTTCTTCTTCAGGTTGACGAAGGGGGCCTTGATCCGGATCCCGCTTTCGTCCTTCGTCCCGATGCGGATCGCCTCGTTCATCGCCTTGTAGAAAGCGGGCCGGCAGTCGGGGTAGCCGGACGAGTCGGCCCACACCGCGCCGATGTAGACGTTCTTCGCGCCGATCACCTCCGCCCACGATACCGCGATGCAGAGGAAGTGCGCGTTGCGGAACGGAACGTACGTGACGGGGATCCCGGGGCGACGAAGGTCCGCGGGGGGTACGTCGAGGGACGGATCGGTCAGGGCGGACCCCCCGATCGTCCTCAGATACCCGATGTCGGCCACCATCCGCTCCTCTACCTTCAGGTGGTCGGCGATCGCGCGGAAGCAGGCAAGCTCCTTCTTTTCGGTGCGCTGCCCGTAATTCACGTGCAAAAGGGCGATGTCCGACTCCCGGGTGGCGAAGGCGGCCAGGACGAGGCTGTCCATCCCCCCGCTCGCGAGGACGATCCCCTTCGGCTTCGGGGGGGGCGTCACACGCCTCTCCGGTCCGGTCCCCACACCAGCTTGTGGATCTGCAGCTGGAACCTCGCGTCGAGGGCGTCCCCGATCATCCACCCCGCGAGCTTTTCGGGGGGCAGAAGGCCGAAGGCCGGGGACAGAAGCGCCGTGAACGGGCGCTCCTTCCCGTACTTCCGGATCACCTCCCGGGCGAACCGGTAGTCCTCCTCGGAGGAAACGACGAACTTGACCTCGTCGCGGGGGGTAAGGAGCGCGAAATTCCCCCAGTCCGTCTTTTCGGCCTCGCCGGAAGCGGGGCACTTGACGTCCATGATCTTGACCGCTCTGGGATCGAGGCGGGAAAGCGGCACCGTACCGTTCGTCTCCACAAGGACCGTGTGACCGAGGTCGAGAAGCGCCGCAACGAGAGCGGGCGCCTCCTCCTGGAGCAGCGGCTCGCCGCCGGTCACCGTCACCCGCGGAATCCCGAAAAAGGTGACTCGGGAGACGACTTCCCCGAGAGGGAACTCCTCCCCGTCGTCGTAGGCGTACGTCGTGTCGCAGTACCGGCACCGGAGGTTGCAGCCGGTCAGGCGAACGAAGGCGAACGGGAGGCCTACGTACGAGGTCTCCCCCTGGATGCTGGCGAAGATCTCGGAGACGCGGAGCATCATCCTATGGTACCACGGTGCCCCTGCGCCCTCCGGCCGATTTTCCGGAAGGGGATCTACTTGAGGACATCGAGCCAGTGCGCGAAGAGGGCGTCCTTGCCGCGCACGATGTCGAAGAACGCCTCCTGGATCCTTTTCGTGATCGGTCCCGGCTTTCCCGTGCCCACGCGGCGGTCGTCCACCTCCCGAACGGGGGTGATCTCGGCGGCGGTGCCGGTGAAGAACATCTCGTCGGCGATGTACATCTCGTCACGGGTGAAGCGTGACTCCTTGAACGGGATGTCGAGCTTGCGGGCGATGGTCAGGACCGAGTCCCGGGTGATCCCCGGCAGGATCGACGTCAGCGGCGAGGTCTGGAGAAAGCCGTTCCGGACGATGAAGATGTTCTCCCCCGAGCCCTCCGCGACGTACCCTTCCGTGTCGAGCATCACCGCCTCGTCGTACCCTGCCTTCACCACCTCCCACTTCGCCAGGACGGAGTTGACGTAGTTCCCGTTGATCTTCCCCTTCGTCATGGCCGCGTTGACGTGGTGGCGGTTGAAGGAGGAGACCTTCGCCCGGATCCCCTTCTTGATCCCCTCCTCGCCGAGGTAGGCCCCCCACGCCCAGGCGGCAACCGCCACGCGGATCGGGTTGGTCTTCACGAATAGGCCCATCTCGCCGTCCCCGATGAAGACGATCGGACGGACGTACCCTTCCGTGAGGCCGTTGACGGCGAGCGTCTTCCGGATGGCCTGGCAGATCTCCTCGTGGGAGTAGGGGATGGCAAGAAGCACGATGTGGGCCGAGGCGAAGAGCCGGTCCACATGCTCCTTGAGCCGGAAGATGGCGGAGCCGCCGTCCTCGGTCCTGTAGCAGCGGATCCCCTCGAAGGCACCGACGCCGTAATGCAGCGTGTGCGAAAGGACATGGACCTGCGCGGCGTCCCAGTCGACGAATTTCCCGTCCAGCCAGATCTTCTTAGTCTTGGGGACCACGGCAGCCCTCCTGCGGGACTTGATGTGCTATTCTTGCAAAGGTGTTCGGAGACTGTCAATCCGGGTGTCCCGCCGTGCTCGGAAAGACCGGGAATCCAGCCCTTGCAGGAGGCGGCAGAGGACCTTCATGGCGGACGCGCGCCGCAAGGAGGAGATGGACCGGAAGCGGATCGGGACGGCCCGATTCTCCGTGGGGAGCGCGGCTACCTTAGCCGCGACCAAGCTATTCGTCGGGGTCGCAAGCGGCTCCTTGGGCGTCCTCTCCTCCGCGTTCGACAACCTCGCGGACATCCTCATGTCGGGGGTGAACTACCTCTCCATCCGGAAGTCGATGGAGCCCGCCGACTCTTCCCACCCGTACGGCCACGGGAAAATGGAAACGCTCGGCACGGTCTTCATGTCGGTGGTCGTCGCCCTGACGGGGATATGGATCGTCTGGGAAGGGATCCGCCGGCTGCGCGCCGGGATCGTCCCGCGCTCGGTGGACACGGGGCTCGTCGTGATGGCCCTGTCGGTCGCCGCCTCCTGGTACATCTCCGAGCGAATCCGGAAGGCGGGGGAGGAGACCGGCTCGCCCGCTCTGGCGGCTGACTCTCTCCACTTCCGGACCGACGTCTGGTCGGGAGGGGGGATCCTGGCCTCCCTTCTCGCGTACCGCGTGACCGGGTGGAGGTGGCTGGACCCCGGGTCGGCCCTGATCGTGGGCGGCTACATCATCACCGCGGCTTTTCCCATCCTCCGGGAGGCGCTGGACGACCTGATGGACCGCAGCCTTCCGCATGAAACGGTGGAGGAGATCCGGCACATCATCGACAGCCACCGGCCCCTCGTGGTCGACTATCACAAACTGCGCACGCGCCGCTCCGGCGCGGAGAAGCACGTGGACTTCCACGTCGTCATCTGCGGCCAGTACCTCCTCGAGGACGCCCACCGGCTGGCGGACCACCTCGAGAGGGAGCTTTCCCAGGCGCTGGGCAACGCCCACGTGGTGACCCACATCGACCCGTGCGAAATCGAGTGCCCCGGGAAGGACCATTGCGAGCGGGTTCTCGCCGAAATCCGGAATCTCCCGGTTCCCGGAAAGGATCCGTCGCCGCATCCGTAACTTTTCTGGTCGGTTGCATCGATTCCGTGTGATATAATCCTCCGCCATGCGAACGGTCCTGATCGTTCTCGTCGTCCTTTTGGGGGTCGTCGCGATGTTCGCGATCCAGAACCCGGGTATCGTTACGGTCAGGTTCCTTAACTATTCCGGAGACACCTCCATCCTTGTGGTCATCGTCGCTTCCTTCGGGG
>LDXO01000028.1 GCA_001443455.1 Deltaproteobacteria bacterium CSP1-8
ACAATTTTCCTGGGGATGAGGTCCCGATCGTTCGCGGTTCGGCGCTGAAGGCTCTGGAGTGCGGCTGCGGGAAGGCGGGGTGCGCGTCGTGCCAGTGCATCACCGACCTGACGAACGCGGTGGATTCGTTTGTTCCGATGCCGGTTCGGGACGTGGACAAGCCGTTTTTGATGGCGGTGGAGGACGTGTTTTCGATTTCGGGTCGCGGGACGGTGGTGACGGGCCGTGTGGAGCGCGGGGTGGTCAAGGTGGGGGACGAGGTGGAGATTCTGGGGATTCGTCCGACGCAGAAGACGGTCGCCACGGGCGTGGAGATGTTCCGGAAGCTGTTGGATCAGGGTCAGGCGGGGGACAACATCGGCGTGTTGCTTCGGGGGACGAAGAAGGACGAGGTGGAGCGGGGGCAGGTGCTGGCGAAGCCGGGGTCGATCACTCCGCACCGGAAGTTCAAGGCGTCGGTGTACATCCTGACGAAGGAGGAGGGAGGTCGTCACACTCCGTTTTTCAACGGGTACCGTCCGCAGTTTTACTTCCGGACGACGGACGTGACGGGGGTTGCCTCCTTGCCGGAGGGTGTGGAGATGGTGATGCCCGGGGACAACGTGCCGCTGTCGGTGGAGCTGATCGTGCCGGTGGCGATGGAGAAGGAGCTTCGGTTCGCGATCCGGGAGGGCGGCCGCACCGTGGGCGCCGGCGTCGTCTCGGACATCGTGGAATAACGGAAACGAAAGGAAGGGGATCGGGGGAAGGAATGCGGGACATCATCACGCTGGCCTGTTCCGAGTGCAAGAACAGGAACTACACGACCACACGGAACAAGAAGACGATGACCGAGAAGCTGGAACTGAAGAAGTTCTGCCCCTCGTGCAGGAAGCACACGCCGCACAAGGAGACCAAATAGCCGGAATGGGGGAAGGCCAGTAGCTCTAACGGCTAGAGCACCGGACTCCAAATCCGGGTGATGGGGGTTCGAATCCCTCCTGGCCTGCCATCCTTCCAGTAACGGGAGAAGCGCTCTTCATGGCGAGATCATTCAAGGACAGGTTGTTCGAACGCCTTCCGGGGACCCGGACGGCGACGGAGGAGACGAGGCCGCGGCAGCAGGAAAGCGCCGGGTTTCTGCCAAAAATCTCCTCGTTTTACCGGGAGTTCAAGACCGAGATGAAGAAGGTGACGTGGCCGGGGCGCAAGGAGACGGTTTCCTCGACAGCCGTGGTGATCGTCACCGTCCTGGTCATCGTGCTGTTTTTGGGACTGGTCGATTACGCCCTGGGCAGGATCGTATATTCCGTCCTGAACTTCTAAATTCCAACTAGAGGGTTCCATGGGGAGACAGTGGTACGTGGTTCATACCTATTCGGGGTATGAGAAAAAAGTGAAGGAATCGCTCCAGAACCGGATCGAGGCGGAAGGGGTCCAAGAACGGTTCGGCGACGTGTTGATCCCCTCCGAGACCGTGGTGGAGATGAAGAAGGGGAAGAAGCGCACGGGCACGCGCAGCTTTTTCCCGGGATACCTTCTCGTCCAGATGGATCTCGACGAGAAGACCTGGCACCTGGTCCGGCACACCCCCAAGGTGACCGGGTTCGTCGGCGGGAAGAACCCGGCGCCCATCCCCGAATCGGAGGTCGAGGACATCAAGTCCCAGATGGCGGAGGGACGCCTCAAGCCGAAGCCGAAGGTGACCTTCACCGAAGGGGAGAACGTGCGTGTCACCGACGGGCCCTTCTCGAATTTCAACGGGATCGTGGACAGCATCAAGCCGGACAAGGGGAAAGTGGTCGTCCTCGTCTCCATCTTCGGGCGGGCAACGCCCGTGGAGCTCGATTTCACCCAGGTCGAGAAAAGCTAACCGGACGGGAGAAGAAACGTCATGGCGAAGAAAATCATCACGCAGATCAAGCTCCAGATCCCGGCGGGTAAGGCGAATCCTTCCCCCCCGGTGGGTCCCGCCCTCGGACAGCACGGGGTCAACATCATGGAGTTCTGCAAGTCCTTCAACGCGAAGACGGCCTCCCAGGAAGGGATGATCATCCCGGTGGTCATCACCGTCTACGCGGACCGGTCGTTCACCTTCCTCACGAAGACCCCTCCCGCGTCGGTTCTCCTGCTGAAGGCCGCAGGGATCGAGAAAGGAAGCAAGACGCCCAAGCGGGAGAATTGCGGGACGATTCCCCGCGCCAAGGTCGAGGAGATCGCAAAACTCAAGATGGTCGATCTGGACGTCAAGGACCTGGCCGCCGCGATCAAGACCATCGAGGGAACGGCCCGGAGCATGGGGCTGGAAGTCGTCTGATCCCTGCGACAGAAGGGAGAGAGAAATGCCGAATCGCGGGAAAAAATACCTGGAATCGCGAAAGAAAGTGAACAGGGTATCGAAGTACTCTCTCGACGAGGCGCTCGATCTGCTGCAAGGAACCGCGCACGCCAAGTTCGATGAGACCGTGGAAGTGGCGATGCGACTGGGCGTGGACCCGAAGTATCCGGACCAGCAGGTACGGGGCTCCGTCGTGCTTCCGAACGGGACAGGGAAGAAGATCCGGATCGTGGTGTTCGCCAAGGGCGAGAAGGAGAAGGAGGCCCAGGAAGCAGGGGCCGACATCGTGGGTTCCGACGATCTCGTCGCGAAGATCCAGGGGGGATGGTTCGACTTCGACAAGGCCGTCGCGACACCCGATATGATGGGTGCCGTCGGAAAGATCGGAAAGATCCTGGGCCCGAGGGGGTTGATGCCGAACCCGAAGGTGGGAACGGTCACGTTCGACGTCGGGAAGGCCGTGCGGGACCTGAAGGGGGGGAAGGTCGAGTTCAAGGTGGACAAGACCGGGACCCTTCATTCCGGGATCGGGAGGATCAGTTTCGGGAAGGACAAGATCCGGGAAAATTTTCTCGCGTTCTTCGAGGCGATCATGAAGGCGAAGCCGTCCGCCGCCAAGGGGACCTACATCCGCTCCATCGCGCTTTCCTCGACGATGGGAGTCGGGATCAAGCTCAACGCGAGCACGCTTCAGACGGAATAGCGCAGAAAACGATCTTTGCAAGAACGGAAACTTCTTTTGTCAAAGACCGCGGGTTCGCCTAAGGAAGGGGGCCGAAACGAGGTGAAAAAGATGAGCAAGGCGGACACCGTCGAGGCGATGCGGGGCATCATCGCCGGCCAGAAGGGTACCGTGCTGGCGGAATACCGGGGCCTCACGGTGGCCGAAATCACCAATCTCCGGAAGAGACTCCGGGAGGTCGACGCGGAATTCAGGGTCGTGAAAAACACCCTGATCCGCAGGGCCGCGAAGGATTCCGGATTTTCCCGGCTCGAGGAATTCTTCATCGGCCCGACCGCCATCGGATACACGATGAGCGACCCCGTGTCGCTGGCGAAGGCGATGCGGGAGTTTTCGGTCGGGAACCAGAAAATCCGGCTGAAGGCCGGATACCTCGACGGAAAGGTGTTATCGGCAAAGGAGATCGAGGCGCTGGCGGACGTACCCAAGAGGGAGGTGCTTCTTTCGCGGCTGGTCGGCGGGATGGCGGCTCCCATCACGAGGCTGGCGCAGGCGCTCTCCGGGCCGAAGAGAAAACTGGTTTGCGTGCTGCAATCCATCCATGACCTGAAATCCAAACAGGTAAGTGCCTGATAGAAAGGGAGGAACCGAACATGACAACGATGACGAAAGAGGAATTCCTGAAGATGGTGGAGGGGCTCACGGTTCTCGAGCTCCACGAGTACGTCAAGGCTCTCGAGGAGCGGTTCGGCGTCACGGCGGCGGCCCCCGCGATGGCGGTGACGGTCGCCTCGCCCGGTGCGGCGGGCCCCGCGGCCGAGGAGAAAACGGACTTCAACGTGATCCTGACCGATTTTGCGGACAAGAAGATCCAGGTGATCAAGGTGGTCCGCGAGGTAACGGGGCTGGGCCTGAAAGAGGCGAAGGACCTCGTCGAGGGGATTCCGAAGCCGGTCAAGGAAGGGATCGAAAAGAAGGAAGCCGAGGCACTGAAGAAGAAGATCGAAGAGGCGGGGGGCAAGGCGGAAATCAAATAGGACTCGTCCTGCACACGGACAACGGGGGGCGTTTCCCGCCCCCGGAACGTAAACCTTTGCCAGTACCCCCGGGGTGAGAACATGGCGTATCTGGAATACAGGAATCTGATCAAGAGGATCGACTTTTCCAAGATCGGAAAGGTCATTGAAATACCGAATCTCATCAAGGCGCAGCAGGAATCGTACGACGAATTCCTGCAGATGGTCGTCTCTCCCGAGAAACGGAAGGACATCGGCCTGCAGGCCGTCTTCAAGAGCATCTTTCCCATCACGGATTACAACGGCCGGGCGACGCTGGAGTTCGTTTCCTACGCCATCGGGCAGCCGAAGTGGAGCGAGGAGGAGTGCCGCGAAAGGGGGATGAACTACGCGGCCCCGATCAAGGTGACGGTCCAGCTCGTCATCTTCGATGTGGACGAGAAGACCGCCGCCCGCACCATCCGGGACGTCAAGGAACAGGAGGTGTTTTTCGGCGAAATCCCCCTCATGACGGCCCGCGCGACCTTCATCATCAACGGGACGGAACGGGTCATCGTGAGCCAGCTGCATCGCTCGCCCGGCGTCTTCTTCGAGCACGACAAGGGGAGGTCCCATGCCTCCGGCAAGGTCCTCTTCTCCGCGAGGATCATCCCGTATCGCGGGTCCTGGCTGGATTTCGAGTTCGACCACAAGGACATGCTGTACGTGAAGATCGACCGGAAGCGGAAATTCCCCATTGCCGTCCTTCTGCGGGCGATCGGGATGTCCACGGAGGAGCTCCTGCGGAGGTTCTACGAGGTCGAGGAGGTGGCGATCGAAGGGGACCGGTATTCCAAGGTGTTCCGCCCCGATCTCATGGTCGGGCTCAAGATGCCCGTGGAGATCCGGCATCCCAAGACGAACGAGGTCGCGTTCAAGAAGGGAATCAAGGTCTCGAAAAAACGGGCGGAGCGGTTTGCCGACGTCCCGTTCGGGAAGATCACGCTTCCCCTCGACGACCTCCTCCAGAAGGTGTGCGTCACCGATATTGCGGATCCGGGGACCGGGGAGGTCATCCTCGAGTGCGGACAGAAGATCACGGAGGAAGCGCTCGCCCTCATCCGGGAAAAGGGGATCGCCTCCTGTTCGGTTTTCTCCCTGGAAAACGCGGACAGGGCGATCTGGGAAGGGCTGATGACCGACCGAATCAAGGAGCGGGACGAGGCCCTGAAGGAAATCTACAAGAAGATGCGGCCGGGGGATCCCCCCACGAAGGAGGCCGCGGTTTCCCTGTTCGAGAACATGTTCTTCAACCCGGAGCGTTACAGCCTGTCGAAAGTCGGAAGGCTCAAGCTGAACCACAAGCTCGGGATCGCGGACAGCGACCTGGACTCGACCGTTTTGCGGTACGAGGACATCCTTCGGGCAATCCGGTACCTCATCAACCTGAAGAACGGGATCGGCGAGGCGGACGACATCGACAACCTCGGGAACCGGCGCGTCCGCACCGTGGGGGAGCTGATCGAGAACCAGTTCCGGATGGGGTTGGTGCGCGTGGAACGGGCGATCCGGGAGAAGATGAGCCTCCAGGACATCGAGACCCTGATGCCGCACGACCTGATCAACGCGAAACCCGTCTCCGCGGTCATCAAGGAGTTCTTCGGGTCCTCCCAGCTGTCCCAGTTCATGGACCAGACCAATCCTTTGTCCGAAGTCACGCACAAGCGCCGTGTGTCGGCCCTGGGCCCGGGCGGGCTGACGCGGGAGCGGGCCGGATTCGAGGTTCGGGACGTCCACCCGACGCACTACGGGCGGATCTGCCCCATCGAGACGCCCGAGGGGCCGAACATCGGGCTCATCGCGTCCCTCTCGACCTTCGCGAGGATCAACGAGTTCGGGTTCATCGAGACTCCGTACCAGGTGGTGAAGGACTCCTGCCTGACGAACGAGATCGTTTCCCTTTCCGCGATGGACGAGGAGAAGCATGTCATCGCGCAGGCGAACGCCCCCATCGACGGGGAGGGCAGATTCCAGCGAGACGTCGTGATCGCCCGGAAGGAGGGCGAATTCGCGATGGTGCGCTCCTCGGAGGTCACCCTCATGGACGTCTCCCCGAACCAGCTGGTTTCCGTCGCGGCGTCGCTCATCCCGTTTCTGGAGCACGACGACGCCAACCGGGCGCTCATGGGATCCAACATGCAGCGGCAGGCTGTGCCGCTGCTGCGCACGGAGCCGCCCTTGGTGGGAACGGGAATGGAATCCGTGGTCGCCCGCGACTCGGGTGCTGCGGTGGAGGCGGGGCGCAGGGGAAAGGTGGAGTCCGTGGACGCCCGCCGGATCGTCATCCGGCCGGACGAGCCGGACACGGGCGGCAAGTACGGTGCCGACATCTACAACCTGGTCAAGTTCCGTCGCTCCAACCAGAACACCTGCATCAACCAGAAGCCGATCGTTACCCTCGGGCAGAAGGTGGAGGCAGGGGAGGTCATCGCGGACGGCCCCGCCACCGCCATGGGGGAGCTCTCCCTCGGCAGGAACGTGCTCGTGGCCTTCATGCCGTGGCGGGGGTACAACTTCGAGGACTCCATCCTCATTTCCGAGAAGATCGTCAAGGAGGATATCTTCACCTCGATCCACATCGAGGAGTTCGAGTGCGTGGCCCGGGAGACGAAGCTCGGCAAGGAGGAGATCACCGCCGACATCCCGAACATCAGCGAGGAGTCCCTGAAGGACCTGGACGAGAGCGGGATCGTGCGGATCGGCGCGCGCGTGAAGCCGATGGACATCCTTGTGGGCAAGGTCACGCCCAAAGGCGAGACGCAGCTTTCCCCCGAGGAGAAGCTGCTCCGTGCGATCTTCGGAGACAAGGCCGGCGACGTGAAGGACTCCTCGCTCCGGGTGCCGCCCGGGATCGAGGGAATCGTCATCGACTCGAAAGTGTTCACCCGAAAGGGAGGGGAGAAGGACGACCGCGCACAGGCCTATGAAGAAAAGGAAATGGAGAGACTCCTGCGGGACCAGGACGACGAAATCCGGATCATCCTGGAGACCGCCTACGGGAAGATGCGAAACCTTCTTCTCCACAAGACCTCCGCGACCCGCCTCACCGGGGGGGACCGGTCCGAAGTGATCCTCAACAAGAAGAAGAAGCTCACGGAAGAGGTCCTCGACGACATTCCGAAGGACCTCTGGGCACAGATCGGGGTCGAGGAGGACCCGACGGTCAAGGAGCGTCTGGAGGACATCTCCCAGGTCGCCCAGGAACAGGTGAGCCTGGTCAAGGCGGTCTTCGAGGAGAAGATCGGCCGTATGCGGAAGGGGGACGAGCTGCCCCCGGGCGTCCTCAAGATGGTGAAAGTGTACATCGCGATGAAGCGCAAGCTGTCGGTCGGGGACAAGATGGCCGGCCGCCACGGCAACAAGGGGGTGATTTCCCGGATCGTGCCGGAAGAAGACATGCCGTATCTCTCCGACGGCGCTCCGGTCGACATCGTCCTCAACCCGCTCGGCGTTCCTTCCCGAATGAACGTAGGGCAGATCATGGAGACCCACCTCGGGTGGGCCTCGCGGGAGCTGGGGGAGAAGGTCCGCCGGCTGGTCGAGATCGAGTTCAGCCCCCGGACCGTGAAGGACTGGCTCCGGAAGGTCTACGACTCGAAACGGTTTTGGGAATACCTTGATAGCCTCACCGACGACGAGGTTCGAAGAGTCGCCGCGCTCATGTCCGAAGGGGTGTTCATGGCGTCGCCGGTATTCAGCGGAGCGAACGAGGGCGAGATCAAGCGGTACCTGCATCTGGCGGGACTGCCGGAGTCCGGGCAGACCTCTCTCTACGACGGCAAGACCGGCGATCTGTTCCACCAGCAGGTGACCGTCGGCTCGATGTACATGATGAAGCTGCACCACCTTGTGGACGACAAGATCCACGCACGGTCCACGGGGCCGTATTCGCTGGTGACCCAGCAGCCCCTCGGGGGGAAGGCGCAGTTCGGGGGGCAGCGTCTGGGGGAGATGGAGGTATGGGCGCTGGAGGCATACGGCGCCGCCTACACCCTCCAGGAATTCCTGACGGTGAAGTCGGACGACGTCCCCGGGAGGGCAAGGATGTACGAGGCGATCGTGAAGGGAAACTTCTCCCTCGAGCCGGGGCTGCCGGAGTCGTTCAACGTCCTCATCAAGGAATTGCAGGCGCTCGGCCTCGATGTCGAGCTGATCAGCGAGGAAGCCAAGTAACGAACGCAATCAGGGAACGTACCGGGGAGGCACCCATTGGAAGACCTGTTTACTCGATTTGAGAAGCCGAAGGACCCGCTGTATTTCTCGGGGATCCGCATTTCCATCGCGGCGCCGGACCAGATCCGCAAGTGGTCCCACGGCGAGGTGAAAAAACCGGAAACCCTCAATTACCGCACCTTCAAGCCGGAGCGGGACGGTTTGTTCTGCGCGAAGATTTTTGGTCCGATCAAGGACTACGAATGCAACTGCGGAAAGTACAAGCGGATGAAACACCGGGGAATCGTCTGCGAAAAATGCGGGGTCGAGGTGATCCAGTCCAAGGTGCGCAGGGAGAGAATGGGGCACATCGAGCTTGCTTCCCCCGTCGCCCACATCTGGTTCCTCAAGAGCCTGCCCAGCCGCATCGCCACCCTCATTGACATGCCGATGAAGGAGATCGAGGCGGTCATCTACTTCGAGAAGTTCATCGTCATCGATGCCGGAAAGACGGACCTGCAGAAGCTCGAGGTGCTCTCCGAGGCGAAGTACCGGGAGAAACGGGAGGAGTTCGGCGATGCCTTCAAGGCCGGCCTGGGCGCGGAGGCGATCCTGACCCTTCTGTCGGAGCTGAACCTGGACAAGCTGTCCGAGAAACTCCGCCGGGATATGGTCGAAACGTCCTCGGAGGCAAAAAAGAAGAAGATCTCGAAACGCCTGCGGATCGTGGAGGCGTTCCGGGACAGCGGGCAGCGCCCGGAGTGGATGATCATGGGCGTCATTCCCGTGCTCCCCCCGGACCTTCGCCCCCTGGTCCCGCTGGACGGTGGACGGTTCGCCACATCGGACCTGAACGACCTGTACCGGCGAGTGATCAACCGGAATAACCGCCTGAAACGGCTGCTCGATCTTTCCGCTCCGGAGATCATCATCCGGAACGAGAAACGGATGCTGCAGGAATCCGTCGACGCCTTGTTCGACAACGGAAGACGCGGGAAGCTCATCACCGGTTCCAACAAGCGGCCGCTGAAGTCCCTCTCCGACATGCTGAAGGGGAAGGGGGGGAGGTTCCGCCAGAACCTGCTCGGAAAGCGCGTGGACTATTCCGGCCGGTCGGTGATCGTCGTCGGTCCGGAGCTGAAGCTGCACCAGTGCGGCCTGCCCAAGAAGATGGCCCTCGAGCTGTTCAAGCCGTTCATCTTCAACAAGCTCGAGGAGGGCGGGTACGCGACCACCATCAAGGCGGCCAAGAAGATGGTGGAGAAGGAGAAGCGCGAAGTCTGGGACGCCCTGGACGAGGTCATCCGGCAGCTTCCGGTGATGCTCAACCGCGCCCCGACGCTTCACCGGCTTGGGATCCAGGCGTTCGAGCCGGTACTGATCGAGGGGAAGGCGATTCAGCTGCACCCGCTCGTGTGCACCGCCTTCAACGCAGACTTCGACGGGGACCAGATGGCGGTTCACGTCCCGCTCTCCCTCGAGGCCCAGATGGAGGCGAGGGTGCTCATGATGTCCACCAACAACATCCTCTCGCCCGCGCACGGCAAGCCGGTGATCAGCCCCACGCAGGACATTGTCCTCGGGATCTACTATCTGACCCGCCCGCGCGAAGGGCTCAAGGGAGAAGGGAGGCGGTTTTCCAGCCTGGACGAGGTGCGGATCGCCTTCGACGCGGGGCAGATCAAGCTGCAGACCAAGATCCGGGTCCGGGTCAACGGGAAGATCGTGGACACCACGACGGGTCGGGTTCTCCTCTACGAAGTGGTGCCTCACGAGGTCCCGTTCGATCAGGTCAACCGCGTGATGAAAAAGAAGGATCTCGCCGACCTCATCGACGTGTCGTACCGCAGCTGCGGACAGAAGGCGACCGTCATCCTGTCCGACCAGCTCAAGACGCTCGGCTACTATTACGCCACCCTGTCGGGCATCTCGATCTGCATGAACGACATGAAGATCCCGAGCAACAAGAAGATGCTCCTGGACAAGGCCACCGCCGAGGTGGAGGCCGTGGTGGAGGAGCACCAGAGCGGACTCATCACCAACGGCGAACGGTACAACAAGGTGGTCGATATCTGGTCCGCGGCAACCGAGCAGATCGCGTCGGAGATGCTTCGTGAAATGGGAACGGAGACGATCAAGTCTCCCGAGGGGAAGGACCTGAAAGTTCCGAGCTTCAACCCCATACACATGATGGCGGACTCAGGGGCTCGTGGCTCCGACAAGCAGATGCGCCAGCTTGCCGGGATGCGGGGCCTGATGGCCAAGCCCTCCGGCGAGATCATCGAGACGCCGATCACCTCGAACTTCCGGGAAGGGCTGTCGGTCGGGCAGTACTTCATCTCCACCCACGGCGCCCGGAAAGGCCTCGCCGATACCGCACTCAAGACGGCGAACTCCGGGTATCTCACACGCAGGCTGGTGGACGTGGCCCAGGACTGCATCATCATCGAGGAGGACTGCCAGACGCTCGACGGAATCCCCGTCCGGGCGCTCGTGGAGGGCGGCGAGATCATCGACCGGTTGTCCGACCGGATCCTCGGGCGTGTGGCGCTCGAGGACCTGTACGACAGCGACGGGAACCTCCTCGTCTCCGCCAACGGGGAGATCACGGAGGAGGTGGCCCGCCAGATCGAGATGTCGGGAATGGACGAGGTAAAAATCCGATCCGCCCTGACGTGCGAGAGCAGACGGGGAGTCTGCGCATTCTGTTACGGGCGCGACCTGGCACGCGGGAAGATGGTCACCATCGGAGAAGCGATCGGGATCATCGCGGCGCAGTCGATCGGGGAGCCCGGGACGCAGCTCACGATGCGGACGTTCCACATCGGCGGGACGGCCTCCCGGTTCGTCGAACAAAGCTCCATCCAGTCGAAACACCAGGGAAAGATCAAGTTCCAGGGCCTGACCGTGATGAAGAACCGGGAAGGGAAGCACGTCGCGATGAACCGGAACGGCTTCCTGATCGTTCTGGACGAGAACAACCGGGAGCGGGAGAAGTACCCGATCACCTACGGGGCGACCCTGATGGTGAAGGGCGGGGAGAAAGTGAAGGAGGGGCAGCGGCTCGCCGTGTGGGATCCCTACAACATCCCGATTCTCACGGAAGTTTCGGGGATCATCAAGTTCGGGGACATCATCGAGGGAATCACGATGCGCGAACAGCTCGACGAGGTGACCGGGCGCTCCACGCGCGTGATCATCGAGCCGAGGGACCCGGACGCCCGGCCGCGCATCTCGATCAAGGACGAAAAAAACAGGACGCTCAAGCTCCCCGGATCCTCGAGCGAAGCACGGTACCTCCTTCCCATAGGGTCGAACATATTCGTCGAGGAAGGGCAGAATCTGGTAGCCGGCGACATCATCGCGAAGATCCCGCGGGAGACCACGAAAACGAAAGATATCACCGGTGGCCTGCCCCGCGTGGCGGAGCTCTTCGAGGCGAGGAAACCCAAGGAGTTCGCCGTCATCTCCGAGATCGACGGCGTGGTGCGGCTCGGCAAGGACTTCAAGGGGAAGCGGAAGATCCAGGTGGTGCCGGATATCGGGGAGGCTCGCGAATACACCATCCCCCGCGGGAAGCACATCACGGTTCACGACGGGGAGAGGATCCGGGCCGGGGAGTCCCTCATGGATGGATCTCCCAACCCGCACGACATCCTCCGGGTCCAGGGAGACAAGGAGCTCGCCCGCTTTCTCGTGGACGAGATCCAGGAGGTATACAGGCTCCAGGGGGTCCGGATCAACGACAAGCACATCGAGGTCATCGTCCGGCAGATGCTCCGGAGGGTCAAGATCAGCGACCCGGGAGACACGAACTTCCTCGTGGGGCAGAGCGTGGAGAAAACGGTGTTCAAGGAGGAGAACGAGCGGATCAAGGCGGAGAAGGGGACTCCCGCGAAGGCCGACCCGCAGCTATTGGGGATCACCAAGGCCTCACTCTCCACGGAGTCCTGGATCTCGGCGGCCTCCTTCCAGGAGACCACGAAGATCCTCACGGACGCAGCCGTTCACGGCCGGGTCGACTCCCTCTCGGGGTTGAAGGAAAACGTCATTATGGGACGGCTCATCCCGGCCGGTACGGGGGGGGTGCTCTACCGTCTCGTGGACATGGAGGCGGATCCGCCCCTTCCTTCCGAGATCAAGGAGGATACGGCGGAAATGTTGATGGAGGAAGAGGAAGAAACGGGTTGACACGACAAACGCGAAATGGTAAAAAATACGCTTCTGTTTCGAGCAGGATAGACGGAACCGGACAGGAAGGCGGGGGAAATGCCGACGATCAACCAGATGGTCCGGAAGGGGCGCGAAGCGGTCGTTGACAGGAGCGACTCTCCCGCGCTGGAACGTTGTCCGCAGAAGCGGGGGGTATGCCTCCGGGTGTACACCACGACCCCGAAGAAGCCCAATTCCGCGTTGCGGAAGGTCGCCCGGGTGCGGCTTACGAACGGTGTCGAGGTTACCGTCTATATTCCGGGAGAGGGGCACAACCTCCAGGAACATTCCGTCGTGTTGATCCGGGGAGGCAGGGTCAAGGACCTCCCCGGCGTGCGGTACCACATCATACGAGGAAAGCTGGATTCCGTTGGTGTCCAGGACAGACGGAAGTCGCGGTCGAAGTACGGAGCAAAACGACCCAAATAGCTTTCCCTGACCGGCACGAGGCAGTACCGGCCTTTCCCGGCATTTCCGCCGGAACGGGGGGTAACGTTACGGATGGCCGCCATGCTCCGCGGGGAGCTCGCCCGTGGGTGGTGGCTACTTGTTTGTTCAACGAGGAGGCAGGTACGGTGAGGAGGCTTTCCTGATGCCCAGACGAGGGTTTGTGTCCAGACGGGTCGTAGGGGCGGATCCGGTCCACGGCGATGCGCTCGTTGCGAGGATGATCAACGGGATCATGCGCAAGGGGAAGAAAACCATCGCGGAGAAAATCGTCTACGGTTCGATGGAGATCATCAAGGAGAAGACGAAGGAAGATCCGGTAAGCGTCCTCAAGAAGGCCGTGGAAAACAGCAAGCCCGTCATCGAGGTCAAGTCCCGCCGGGTGGGAGGAGCGACCTATCAGGTCCCGGTCGAGATCCGCCCCGAGAGGCGACTCGCTCTTTCGCTCCGGTGGATGATCGACTTCGCGAAGGAGCGCTCCGAAAAAACGATGGTCGACCGTCTGTCGGGGGAAATCCTGGATGCCTACAACAACCGCGGGTTGACGGTCAAGAAGAAGGAAGACACGCACAAGATGGCCGAGGCCAACAAGGCCTTCGCGCATTACCGCTGGTAAACCGCGGGATGCCGGGAAGGAACACGAAGAAGTGGCAAGAACCACACAACTGGAAAAAACCCGGAACATCGGGATCATGGCCCACATAGACGCCGGGAAGACCACCACCACGGAGCGGGTCCTGTACTACACGGGCGTCTCCCACAAGATGGGGGAGGTGCACGAGGGGACTGCGACCATGGACTGGATGGAACAGGAACAGGAACGGGGGATCACGATCACTTCCGCGGCCACCACCACCTTCTGGAGGGAGCATCGGATCAATATCATCGACACCCCGGGGCACGTGGACTTCACCATCGAGGTGGAGCGCTCGCTACGCGTACTTGACGGCTGCGTCGCGGTGTTCTGCGCCGTGGGCGGAGTGGAGCCGCAATCGGAAACGGTTTGGCGTCAGGCCGACAAGTATCGCGTTCCGCGCCTGGCGATGATCAACAAAATGGATCGCACGGGTGCGGATTTCGACCGCGTCATCCGCATGTTGCGGGAGCGTCTCGGGGCGAACCCCGTTCCGATCCAGCTTCCTTTGGGGAAAGAGGAAGGGTTCCGGGGGATCATCGACCTGGTGAGGAGGAAGGCCGTCGTATGGGATGAAGACATTCTCGGGGCCAGGTACCGGGTCGAGGACGTTCCCGGGGAGATGGAGGGAGCCGTCGCGTCCGCGCGGGAACGCCTTCTGGAGTCCCTGGCAGACGTCAACGACTCGCTCCTCGAGAAATACCTTGCCGGAAAAGAGATCGAGGTGGCCGAACTGCAATCGGCGATCCGCGAGGCGACCGTCGGCCTGAAGATGGTGCCCGTACTGTGCGGAACCGCTTTCCGGAACAAGGGAATCCAGCCCCTCCTGGATGCCGTCGTGGATTATCTGCCATCCCCCCTCGACGTGCCCCCCGTGGAAGGGATCGACCCCCGTGACGGTTCGGTCGTCGTCCGCACGTCCACAGACGAGGAGCCCTTCGCCGCCCTGGCCTTCAAGATCATGACGGATCCGTTCGTCGGGCAGCTCACTTTCCTCCGTATCTATTCCGGGACCCTCACCTCGGGCGACCAGGTATACAACTCCACGAGACAGAGAAAAGAGCGGATCGGCCGCATCCTCAAGATGCACGCGAACAAGAGGGAGGAGACCAAGGCGGTCTACGCAGGCGACATCGCAGCCTGCGTCGGCCTGAAAAACGCGTTTACCGGCGACACGTTGTGCGCCCCGAACCACGAAATCATCCTCGAGTCCATCTCCGCCCCCGACCCCGTGATCTCCATCGCGATCGAACCGAAAACGAAGGCAGACCAGGAAAAGCTGGGGCTTTCCCTCCAGAAGCTGGCCCTGGAAGACCCCTCTTTCCGGGTCAAGGTGGACGAGGAGACGGGACAGACGCTCATCGCCGGCATGGGGGAACTGCACCTGGAAATCATCGTGGACCGGCTGATGCGGGAGTTCAAGGTGGCGGCGAGCGTGGGACGTCCCCAGGTCGCCTACCGGGAGACGGTCACGCGCGCGGCGAAACACGAGGGACGGTATGTCCGCCAGACGGGTGGGCGGGGGCAATACGGGCACGTCTGGATCTCCGTGGAGCCGAACCAGGCCGGGAAGGGGTTCGAATTCGTCAACAAGATCGTAGGAGGAGTCGTCCCGAAGGAATACATTCCCGCCGTGGAAAAAGGCGTGCGGGAGGCGTCGGAGACGGGTGTCGTGGCGGGATATCCCGTGGTCGACACGATCGTCACCCTTCTCGACGGGTCCTACCACGAGGTGGACTCCTCCGAGATGGCGTTCAAGATCGCGGGGTCGATGGCCTTCAAAGCGGCGTGCCAGATTGCGCATCCCGTTCTTCTGGAGCCGGTGATGGCGGTGGAAGCGGTCACTCCGGAGGAATTCACGGGGGATGTCATCGGGGACTTGAGCTCCCGCCGCGGACGCATCCTGAAGATCGATGCCCGCGGCAACACCCAGGTGATCGACTCCCACGTGCCCCTCTCCGAGATGTTCGGGTACGCCACGGATTTGCGGTCGAAGACGCAGGGAAGAGCGACCTACACCATGCAGTTTGACCATTACGAACCCGCCCCGATCTCCGTGAGCGAGGAAGTTGTCGCGAAGGTGAAGGGCGCCTGACGAAAACCCGCGAAAGGGAGGAACGCACATGGCCAAGCAGAAATTCGAGCGCAAGAAGCCTCACGTCAACGTCGGTACGATCGGTCACGTGGATCACGGCAAGACGACGTTGACCGCGGCGATCACGAAGGTATTGGCGACTCGCGGGCTGGCGCAGTTTGTGGCGTTTGATCAGATAGACAAGGCTCCGGAGGAGCGGGAGCGGGGGATCACGATTGCGACGGCTCACGTGGAGTACGAGACGCCGAAGCGTCACTACGCGCACGTGGACTGTCCGGGTCACGCCGACTACATCAAGAACATGATCACGGGCGCGGCGCAGATGGACGGCGCGATTCTGGTGGTTTCGGCGGCGGACGGTCCGATGCCTCAGACCCGGGAGCACATTCTGCTGGCCCGCCAGGTGGGGGTTCCGTGCATCGTGGTGTTTTTGAACAAGGTGGACATGGTGGACGATCCGGAGCTGTTGGAGCTGGTGGAGCTGGAGCTCCGGGAGCTGTTGACCAAGTACAATTTTCCTGGGGATGAGGTCCCGATCGTTCGCGGTTCGGCGCTGAAGGCTCTGGAGTGCGGCTGCGGGAAGGCGGGGTGCGCGTCGTGCCAGTGCATCACCGACCTGACGAACGCGGTAGATTCGTTTGTTCCGATGCCGGTTCGGGATGTCGACAAGCCGTTTTTGATGGCGGTGGAGGACGTGTTTTCGATTTCGGGTCGCGGGACGGTGGTGACGGGCCGTGTGGAGCGCGGGGTGGTCAAGGTGGGGGACGAGGTGGAGATTCTGGGGATTCGTCCGACGCAGAAGACGGTCGCCACGGGCGTGGAGATGTTCCGGAAGCTGTTGGATCAGGGTCAGGCGGGGGACAACATCGGCGTGTTGCTTCGGGGGACGAAGAAGGACGAGGTGGAGCGGGGGCAGGTGGTGGCGAAGCCGGGGTCGATCACTCCGCACCGGAAGTTCAAGGCGTCGGTGTACATCCTGACGAAGGAGGAGGGAGGTCGTCA
>LDXO01000029.1 GCA_001443455.1 Deltaproteobacteria bacterium CSP1-8
GATCTCCCGTGCGGGGCTGCTCCAGGGAGTGTCCAATAATCATAGTTCGAACTTCTGTTTTGTCCAATTGGGTCTCCTTGGTTGATCGCCAGGCTTTTCTGTTCGGGTAGCTGCGGGGTACAATCCCGGTAAGGGCGCGGCACGAAAGGGGAGGCCGCATGGGGACCTGCCGGATCTGCAACGCGACATCCGCCTTCATCGGCCGGGAGCTTGGCGTTTGCCTGCCGTGCATCCGGGAGAACCCGCGGGACTCCCTTTCCGTGGCCCGGGATGCCCACGCCCGCAGCAGGGCGGCCTTCGGGCTGCCCGATCGGCCTCCGGACGACCCCGAAGGCGTTCCCTGCGCGCTCTGCGTCAACGAATGCCGGATCCCGGAAAACGGGTTCGGGTACTGCGGCGTCCGGCAAAACCTGGGGGGCAGGCTGGAAGGGGTCTCCTCCGGGAGGGGAAAGTTCTCCTGGTATCACGACCCCCTTCCCTCCAACTGCGTGGCGGACTGGGTCTGCCCCGGCGGAACGGGGGAGGGGTACCCGCAGTTCGCCCGTTGCCCCGGGCCGGAAGAAGGGTGCAAGAACCTGGCCGTCTTCTTCCACGCCTGCACCTTCGATTGCCTCTACTGCCAGAACTGGCAGTATCGCCTGAAGACGTCCGACCCGGCGACCTCGACGCCCGAGAGCCTTGCGGCCCACGTGGACCGCTGGACGACCTGCATCTGCTACTTCGGGGGGGACCCCGCGGCGCAGCTTCCGTTCGCCCTGGAGGCCTCCCGGGCGGCGACCTCCCGGGCGCGGGGGAGGATCCTGCGCATCTGCTGGGAGACGAACGGCTCGATGAGCGAGCGGCTCCTGGACGAGATGGTGGAAATTTCGCTTTCCACCGGCGGATGCGTCAAGTTCGACCTGAAGGCGTGGGACGAGGCCCTCCACGTCGCCCTGACGGGGATCACCAACCGGCGGACGCTGGCCAATTTCGCCCGGGCGGCGAAGGAACTGCACAGGCGGCCGGTCCCCCCCCTGCTCGTGGCGAGCACGCTTCTTGTTCCGGGGTACGTGGACGAGCGGGAGGTGGGGGGGATCGCGTCGTTTCTGGCCTCCCTCGACCCGCAGATCCCCTACAGCCTGCTCGGGTTCCACCCCCATTTCTATTTGTCCGACCTTCCCCGGACGCCCGCGGCCCTTGCCCGGAAATGCCTGGAGACCGCACGCGACGCGGGGCTTTCCCGCGTGAAAATCGGAAATGTCCATCTTCTCGGGTGAGGTTTGCGGCGCGGCGGGGTTCTTTGCCTTCCGCCGTGAAACCGGGGTTTCCCGAACGCATCAAAAAGGAAAGAAAATTTGCCTTTTACCGCTCGTTTCCCGGCCACGGCCGGGCAAATCCCATGAAGAAAGAGGAGGGGACCGCATGCCACCCAGGGAACTGGAATCCGTCGCCCGGTCGCTCGTCGCGGAAGGGAAGGGAATCCTGGCCGCCGACGAAAGTTCGCCAACCATCGAAAAGAGGTTCAAAGGGATCGGACTCGCCTCCACCGAGGAGAACCGGCGCGCGTACCGGGAGCTGCTCTTTACCACCCTCGGGGTTTCGGAGTTCATCAGCGGCGTCATCCTGTTCGACGAGACGATCCGCCAGAATGCCAAGGACGGCACCCCCTTCCCGCAGGTCCTCGCCAAACAGGGGATTGTCCCCGGCATCAAGGTGGACACGGGGGCGAAGCCGCTGCCCTGGTTCCCGGAGGAGAAGATCACGGAAGGGCTGGACGGCCTGCGGGAGCGGCTCTCCGAGTACCGGAAGATGGGCGCCCGCTTCGCGAAGTGGCGCGCCGTGATCGCCATCGGGGACGGCATCCCGACGGCCTGCTGCCTCAAGGGGAACGCCCACGCGCTTGCGCGCTACGCGGCCCTGTGCCAGGAGGCCGACCTGGTTCCCATCGTGGAGCCCGAAGTGCTCATGGACGGCCCCCATGCCATCGAGCGCTGCGAGGAAGTGACGACGGCGGCGCTTACCCTCGTCTTCTCCGAGCTCCTCGAGCACCGCGTGGCCCTCGAGGGGACGCTTCTCAAGCCCAACATGGTCCTCTCCGGGAAGGAGTGCCCGAAGCAGGCGAACGCGGCCGAGGTGGCCGGGGCCACCGTGCGTACCTTGCGCCGCACCGTCCCCTCCGCCGTTCCCGGCATCGTCTTCCTCTCGGGCGGGCAGAGCCCGGAACAGGCCACCCTGAATTTGAGCGCCATGAACGCCCTGGGCAGGCACCCCTGGGAACTGAGTTTCTCCTACGGGCGGGCCCTGCAGGACCCGGTTCTCAAAGCCTGGAAGGGGGCCCCGGCAAACGTCCCCGCCGCCCAGAGGGCCTTCTACCACCGTTCGCGATGCAACAGCGCCGCGCGGTTCGGAAAGTACACGAAGGAGATGGAAGTAACGGCCGCCTGACCGCGCACCCGGATAGGGCTGTTGCGGCGCGGGCAAAATACTTGCGTGGGCAAAAGGAGGAGACGATGCAGGAGCGGAAAGGAATCATTACATTCAAGGGGAACCCGATGACGCTTCTCGGGCCGGAGATCCGCGTGGGGGACAAGGCCCCCGATTTCCGGGTGGTGGACAACGCGCTTGCGCCGGTGACGCTCAGGGATTTCCGGGGGAAGGTGAAGGTGATCAGCGCCGTTCCCTCGCTTGACACGCCGACGTGCGACACGGAGACCCGCCGGTTCAACCAGGAGGCGGCGAAACTGCCGGGAAACGTGGTGGTGCTGACGATCAGCCTCGATCTCCCCTTCGCACAGAAACGGTGGTGCGCCGCTGCGGGTGTGGACAAGGTGAAGGTGCTGTCCGACTACCAGGACCGCTCGTTCGCCTCGGGCTACGGCGTGCTGATCAAGGAACTGAAGCTTCTGTCCCGCTCCGTCTTCGTCGTGGACGGCAAAGACGTGGTCCGGTACGTCCAGCACGTGGGGGAGGGGGCCAAGGAGCCCGACTACGCCGCCGTCCTCGGCGCCGTGAAGGGCCTGCTGTAGACCGATCCTGTCGCAGGCGCAGCGGAACACGCAGGGGAGGAACGCATTCGTACCGGCAGGCGTCTTGGCCCCGTATCGTTGGGGATCGCGGTGACCGGGTTCACGGTCCTCGAGCTGTTGCTTCACCAGGGGTGGGTCCGCGGGCCGTTCTGGGTCGTTACGGCGTCGGCCTTCGAGGCCGGGACGATCGGCGGGGTCGCCGACTGGTTCGCGGTGACGGCCCTGTTCCGCGAGGTACGGATCCCGCTGATCCGCCGGCACACCAACATCATCGTCAGGAACCGCGCCCGGATCGTCGACGGCATCGCGGACATGGTGCAGAACCGCTGGCTCTCCCCCGAAGTCGTCGAGGAGCACCTCGGGCGGTTCTCCGCCTCCCGGGCCCTCCTGGAATACCTGGGGGACGGGTCCCGGCGGGAGAAGCTGCTCTCGGTGCTGCGAGACCTGCTGGGGAAAATCGTCGAGGGACTGGACGGGCCGGAGGTGGCGGGCTTTCTTTCCCGGACGCTTCAGGACCAGGTGAAGGGGATCGACCTGGCGGGCCCGATGGGGGCCTGGATGGAGCAGGCGATCGCCCGGAGGGACCACGACGCCGTGTGGGACCTCCTGCTCGCGTCGCTTGCCCGTTCCCTCGGAGACCCCGATATCGAGGAACTCTTCCGGAAGCTTTCCCGGCAGGCGATAGACGCCTACAAGGAGGGCGGGCTCCACCGGAAACTGGTTCTGGGCATCGCCGAGGCGGTGGACCTCCTGGACGACCGGACGGTCGCCCGGGCCCTTCTCGACAACCTTTCGGTCTTCGTGCAGGAGGCGAGGGGGAACCCGGATCACCCGATCCGGCGGAAGCTGGACGGCATGCTGCTCGATTTCGCGCGAGCCCTTTCCTCGGGCGACCCCGAGGCGGTTTCCGCGGTGACCACCCTTAAGACCCGGCTGGTCGAGAACGCCGACGCGTTGGAGGTCATCCGGAAAGTCCTCGGCCGGTTCAAGGCCACGGCTCTGGTACAGCTCGACCGCCCCGACTCGGACCTCGCTTCGTTGATGCGGAGGTTCTTGAACGAGAGGCTGGCGGAGTTCGCCTCCGACTTGTCCGCGCAGGAAAAGCTCAACGCCTGGGTCCGGGAGACGGCCGTGGAACTCGTCCGGAAGCGCCACGCCTACATCGGGGAGATGGTCCGCGGGAGCCTCGAGAAGCTCCGCGACATCGACCTGGCGGCCCAGATCGAGGGGAAGGTGGGGTCGGACCTCCAGTATATCCGGCTGAACGGGGCCATCGTCGGGGCGACGGCGGGGGCGGAAAGAGGCCGGCGCTACGTCCACCGGAAGATCCACAGGGCGACCACGAAGGACAGGATCCCCCACAGGCCCATCACCAGGAACTGGGGCAGAAGCTCCGCAAGGTGCGCCCCGTCGGTCATGACTCCGCGAAGCGTGTCGATCAGGGCGGTAAGCGGCAGGGCCCGGATCAGCGGCTGGAGGGAATCGGGGAACCGGCTGACGGAGAAGAATACCCCCGAGAGGACGATCAACGGGAAGGTGGCGAGGTTGATCAGCCCCGAGATCGTCGCGGTCGTCCGGGCCCGGCTCGCAAGGAGCGTCCCGAGCCCCGCGAAGGAGAGCGCCCCGGCCACCGTGCCCGCCGCCAGCGTCAAAAGCGACCCGGCCGGGGAGACGCCGAAGAAGAGCGAGCAGAGAACGAGCAGGGGAACGACCTCCAGCGGGATGAAGACCATTCTCGACATCACGTGCGCCAGGAGAAAGTCCCGTTTCCGCATGGGAGTCGCCAGCTGCAGTTTGAGGAGCTTGCGGATCCGGTCCTCGACGATCACCCACCCGATCCCCCAGAGCCCGCCGCCCATCAGGTTCATCCCGAGCAGTCCCGGGACGAGAAAGTCGATGTAGCGGGCGCCGGGTTCCGTGACGAGGCTGTCCGACGCGGGCAGCCGGTCGGTGCGCCCCGCCGCGCGCTGGAGGATCCTGTCCACCCGCTCCCGGGCGAGCCGGCTGTCGGGCCGGGTCGGGTCGTACCGGTAGACGAGAGGGTCCCCGGGGATGACCAGGACCGCCGCGCCGCCCGTCCGCAGGAGCCGGTCGGCCTCCGCCCGGGAGAGCACCTTCACACGCACGTCGTCGTTTTCCCGCAGGGTCCGTGCCACGTCCGCCGCCCCGGGGAGATCGACCACCACGGCGGCAGCCGGATCGGGGCGCTCCCCGCGGAAGGCGATTCCCAGCGCGAACGCCAGGAGAATGGGGAAGACGAACGTCCAGAAGATCGTCTCGGGATGCCGGATGCTTTCGCGGGACCTCGCCAGGAGGAGATGGCCGAGCGCGCTATTCATCGCGGTACTTTTTCCCGGTCAGGGAAACGTACACGTCCGAAAGCGTCGCCTGCCGGAGCGTGAGATGCGCGAGGGTGGCGGACCGGGTCCGGAAGAGATCGAGAAGCGCGGGAACGGTGATGTGCGCCTCCCGGACGGAGACGAGGAGCGCGCCGTTCTCCCGCCGGACCGAAGAGACCCCGGCGACCTGCCGGACGGCCTCGTCCTCCACGTCGCCCGCCGCCATCTCGACCTCGACGACGAGGTTTGCGTCGAGGGTGGCGATCAGATCGCCGGGGGACCCCACGGCGAGTGCCTTTCCCCGGTCGATGATGGCGACCCGGTCGCAGAGGCGCTGCGCCTCCTCCATGTAATGGGTCGAGAAAAGGATGGTGCATCCCCTGTCCTTGTAGGAGAGGATCGAGGCGCCGAAGGCAAGCCGCGCCTGGGGGTCGAGCCCCGTGGTCGGCTCGTCCAGGACGAGCAGTTCCGGGTCCCCCGCCAGCGCGCAGGCAAGAGCAAGCCGCTGCCTTTGTCCGCCGGAGAGTTTGCTCGTCCAGGCGCCGGCCTTCTCCACGAGACCCACCTCCCGGATGACCAAGAGGGGGTCGCGGCTTTTCGGGTAGAAGCTTGCGAACAGCGCCACCACCTCCGCGACCGTGAGGCGTTCCGGGAAACGGGTCTCCTGCAGCGAGACCCCGATGCGCGAGCGAAGCGACCGGTCGTCCTTTCCCCACTCCTGCCCGAGCACCTCGACCTGCCCGGCCGTGGGGGTTTGCAGCCCGACCAGGATCTCGATGGCCGTCGTTTTCCCCGCGCCGTTGGGGCCGAGCAGGCCGAAACACTCCCCCGCCCGGATTTCGAGGTCCAGGGAGTCCACCGCGACGACCGTGTCGTAGCGCTTGACGAGGCCCCGCAGAGAGACCGCCGGACCCCGCGCAGGGGAGGTTTCCTTGACAGGACGCATACCGGTCGATTCTACACCCGTCCGCGACGGATGCCCGAATGGCGCGGGGCGGGGGGAAGGAAGCTCAGAGGTTGCCGGACGGGGTCCGGCGGAGAGCGACGTATCCCGCCGCGGCGAACCCGGCGATCGCCGCGTACTGCCCGAACGTCAGCCCCCCGTACCGCGCGTCGCTGATCCGGAGGAAGTCGAGGAAAAAGCGCACCGGGACGTACAGGAGGATGAACGCAAGCGGGAAAAACCCCGTCGGGCGGGGTTTCCGGTCGAGGATCAGGAAGGCGGGGCATAAAAAAAGGAGCGTGAAGAGGAACTCGTACCAGCCCAGGTCGTGGTAGGCCATCCGGGCCAGGCGGGCAGGGTCCGGCAGGTCGCCAAGCCGCCCCGCTTCCCTGTAGAAGTAGGTGAGGTAGGCACCCGCCTTAGGGGTCGACAGGCTTACGCCGAGCGGAAACGTCGTGACCGTTCCCGGGTGGTCGTGGGCTACCGTGCAGCCCAGCCTCCCGATCGCCCACGCGAAGGGAAAGACGAACGCGATGGCGTCGAGATACCTCCAGCCGGTGCCGGGGGGCAAAGGGGGCGACTTCCAGCGGAAGAAGAGCCAGATCCCGAACAGCGCGCCGAGGATCCCGCCGAAGGAGCTGATGTTTTCCCAGATCTTGAGAAGCATCCACGGGTTTTTCGCCACCTCGCGGGGGAAGTACGCGAAAACGGCGGTCAGGTGGGCCGACAGGAACGCCGCGATCAGGGTATAGAACAAAAGGTCCGCGCAGAGGTCGGTGTCCAGGGAGAGCTTCCGGCACCGCACAATCGTCCCCTGGATGCCCACGAGCATGGCGACCGCGACCAGGACGCCGAAGGCGTATAGTTTCACCGGCCCGAGGGGGAGGACGGGCTGCTCGAAGTAGGGGACCATATCGCCCCTGTCCCCGCTATCCGGAACGGGTCTTGCCCGGGGCGCGGGCGCGCTTTCCCCGGAAATCGTGGCAGGCGATGCACGCCCCCTCGTCCTTGTTGTGGTCCTTCTTGTCGTCGTGGCACGAAAGGCAGATGTCGCGCCCCGCGACCCCCCACGCGTGGGGACGGTGGCACTCCGTGCAGGAGAGGCCGGCGTGCTCCCCTTTCCGGTGCAGCCCGGACTGGTCTTTGTGGCAATCGCGGCACGCCGTGACCGGTTGCGCCTCGATCTTCTTCCGGTGGCAGTCCCCGCACGCCATGGACATCATGGGGGCGGAGGTGTCGATCTTGTGGCACTCGGCGCAGTCGTTGGGGGGGCGGTACCCCGCGGAGTGGCATTTGTTGCACAAGGTCCGGGCGTGTTTGCCTTCCAGGGCCATGGGGTGCCATTCCATCCTCGGGCCCGGCATCATCGAGCCTAAGGGCGAGAGCGGCCCGCGCTCCGGCATGGTGTGGCAGATCGTGCACTCCGTGGTCAGGACCTTCCCGCTTTTCGCGACATGCCTGCCGTCGTGGCACCGGAAGCATCCCGGCCAGTTCCGGTGCCCGATGTTCGAGGCGTACGTCTTCCAGTTCACCTTCATGTTCGGGAAGACGCTGTGGTTGTAGATATTGATGGCGGTCTCGACGGCCTTGTCGACGTCGGCCTTCCGGGCTTTGTACACCGCCGGGTACCGGTTCCGGTAGAAGCTTGCGATGTCTGCGCGCATCCCCTCGTGGGCCTTCTCCCTGCTCGGATACTCCACGACGAGCGCGTCCACGACCACCCTCTTCACCCACGGGAGGGTCCGCGAGATGAGGTGAGACGCCATCGCCTTGTCCACCGCCGCCTCGGGGGGCTCATAGATGTGCGTGGGGCGGTTGTGGCAGTCCATGCAGTCCATTTCCTTCTTTTCCCGGGTGGCGAATTCTTTCGGGTCCCCCTTGTAGTCGAGGCTTATGTACTCGTCCTCGGTCCCGTCGGTACGCGTCGCCTTGATCCAGGGGATGTCCTGCTGCTGGCGGTCCAGGGGGATATAATGGACCTTGTTCTCGGTGATCATGTGCCAGTGGATGCCGGCGCTCTCCCCCAGCTCCCCGCTTCCCCCGCCCGTCTTGATCCCCAGGCTGATCTGCTCGGGGGTGTTCTTCTCGTCATATCGGAAGTGGGGGATCTGCTTGAGCTGGGTCCCGAAGAACTTCGCCGGCCAGTGGCACTCCTCGCACGTCTCCCGGGCGGGCCGCAGGTTCTCGATGGGGGTGGGGATGGGCCTCGGGTACGTCCCGAACGTCACGGCGATCACCTGCCTCGCCCCCGAAATCTTCGATTTCACGTACCAGGACGCGCCCGAACCGACATGGCAGTCCACGCAGGGCACGCGGGCGTGGGGCGATCCCTGGTAGGCCGCGTACTCGGGCTCCATGACCGTGTGGCAGAGCTGCCCGCAGAACGAGGTGGTCTCCGTATAGAGGAAGGCGTGGTACGAAACGAAGGCCAGGAAGATCGCGAGGAAGGAGCCCCCGAGCACCGCGAAGCTGAACTTCTTCCGTGTCGCGGGGTCGTTCAGGTCGAGCTGGGGGTAGGGCAGCGCCTCGTCGACGCCGTGGTGGCGCCTGCGGATGCTCTCCCGCCGCATGCCGTACAGGAACAGGATGGCCCCGAGGGTGAAAAAGGCCGGGAACACCATGAAGGAGAAGATCCCGATGTAGGGGCTGTGGGACTTGAAGCTGAATTGCAGCAGGAGGGAGAACAAGATCAAAAACACGCTGATGATCGCCACGTAGGCGCCGAAGAAGCTTACCGCGTTGCGGTACAGCCCTTTTGCCTGCTTTTCCTCTGGCATGAAGCCTCCCTGTCCCGGCGACCCTCCCGGACGGGTGCATGTTCCGGCCTTCGTCCGGGCGTCGTCTGATCGAACGGCCCGCCGGTACCGGCGCCCGCGGGATCATGGTATATGAAATAGAGATATAATATACGAGGTTGCCCATGGTATTCACGGAAACGTTTTCCCTGTCGGCGAAGGGGTTCTGCGACATCATCGACGTCACCGGGAAGGTGGGCGAGGCGGTCGGCCGCTCCGGCATCGCGGCCGGACTCGCCACCGTATTCTGCCCCGGGTCGACGTGCTCCCTCACCACGATCGAGTACGAACCGGGCGTCATCCGTGACCTCGCGAAGGTGATCGAGAAGATCGTTCCGTCGAACGTCCCCTACGAGCACGACCGGCGCTGGGGGGACGGCAACGGCTTCTCCCATGTGCGGGCGGCCCTGCTCAAGCCGTCGATCACCGTCCCTCTCGTGAACAAAAAACTCGCCCTGGGAACCTGGCAGCAGATCGTATTCCTCGATTTCGACAACCGGGAGAGACGGCGGGAGCTCATCGTCCAGGTGGTCGGGGAATAGCCGCGCGGCGGGAACGATCGATGCCGGGAGGCGCGGCCATGATGCCGGACCAGGCGGACGTGCTCATCGTGGGGGCGGGGATCATCGGGCTCACGCTCGCCCGCCGGCTGGTCATGGCGGGGTGCGAAAACGTCGTCATCGTCGAAAAGGAGGCCGCCCCGGGGATGCACGCCTCGGGGCGCAACAGCGGCGTCCTGCATGCCGGGATCTACTACGCACCCGACAGCCTGAAGGCGAAGTCGTGCCTCAGCGGGAACTTCCTGATGCGGGCCTACTGCCGGGAGAAGGGGCTGCCGCTTCGGGAGACGGGCAAGGTGATCGTCGCCCGCGACGAGGGGGAACTTCCCGCACTGGACGAGCTCATGCGCCGCGCCACGGCGAACGGGGCGAAGGTGGAGATGGTCGACGAGGCGCAATTGGCCGACATCGAGCCGAACGCCAAAACGGTCGGGAAGGCGCTTTTCTCCCACGACACCGCCTGCGTCGACCCGGCGGCGGTGGTCGACAGCCTCCGGAGGGACCTGGAGGCGGGAGGGAAGGCAACCCTGGTAACCGGCTGCCTGTTCACGGGGGTGAAGGGCTCCCGGACGGCGATCACCAGCCGGGGGGAAATCACGTTCCGGAAGTTCGTCAACGCCGCCGGCGCCTACTGCGACCGGGTCGCGCACCGGTTCGGCGTCGCCCGTCCGTACCGTCTCATCCCCTTCAAGGGGATCTACCGGAAACTCCGGAAGGGACTGTCCCATACCGTGCGGGGGAACATCTACCCCGTTCCGGACATCCGCAACCCGTTCCTCGGGGTCCACTTGAGCCGCGACGTGCACGGGGAGATCTATCTCGGGCCGACCGCCATTCCCGCGTTCGGGCGGGAGAACTACGGCATCCTCTCGGGAATCGACCGGGAGGGGGCATCCATCGCGCTCTCCGACGCGGTCCTTTTTTTCCGGAATGCGAAGTTCCGGGAGGTTGCGCTCACGGAGCCCCGCAAGTTCACGCGGCGCGCCTTCTTCCGTGACGCCGCCCGGCTGGTGAAGACCCTGTCCCCCTCGGACATCGAACCCTCGGAGAAGGTGGGGATCCGGGCGCAGCTGGTGGACTGGCGGACCTTGGAACTCGTCATGGATTTCCTGGTGATCGCCGACGGAGACGCGATCCACATCCTGAACCCGATCTCGCCGGCCTTCACCTCCTCCATGGATATCGCGGAGACCCTGGTGCGAGCGCATTTTACGGGAAGCGGGGCGCAGCGCAGGGAGGGGCCGTCGTGACCGGGTCCCCGGGAAAACAGCCCATCCGGGGCGTCATCTTCGATTTCGGGGGCGTCATCCATTCCTTCGACGTCCACGATTTCTTCCGGGGTCTTCGGGGCAGGACGGACAGGACGCCGGAGGAGATGGCCTCCCTGGTCGCCGGATCGGGGCTGCCGCGGCGTTACGAATCCGGGGAGATCTCGTCGAGGGAGTTTTATCTCGGGATCGCGGGACTGTGCGGACTGTCGATGCCCGAGGAGGAGTTCATCTCGGCCTTCGTTGGCATCTTCACCCCCATCGAGCCCACGATCCGCCTGATCCGGGGGCTGTCGCGGTCGTACCGTCTCGGTCTTCTGTCCAACACGAACGAGTGGCATTTCGAACGCCACATCCGGGCCGTGGACATCTTCCCCCTCTTCGACGCGGTCACGCTCTCCTACCAGGTGAAGACGATGAAGCCCGCGGAGGGAATCTACCGGGATTCGCTGGAGAAGATCGGCCTCCCGCCGCAGGAGTGCGTCTTTATCGACGACCTCGAGGTAAACGTCGCGGCGGCGAGGAGAATGGGCGTCCACGCGATCCACTACACGGGGCACGAACGCCTGGTGTCCTCCCTTGCGGATCTGGGTGTCCGGGGATGACCAGAGGCGGATGAGGGGACGGAAGGGGAGGATCCCGGGTGCAGGCGGTGCGGATGAGGGGGACGGGCGGCGTGGAGGTTTTGCATATCGGCGACCACCCCGACCCCCGCCCGAAGGCCGGTGAGCTCCTGGTGCGCGTCCGGGCGACGGCAGTAAACCGCGCGGACCTGCTGCAGCGCAGGGGGAAGTACCCGCCGCCGGAAGGGGCCTCGGAGATCCTCGGGCTCGAGATGGCGGGCGAGGTCGAGGCCGCGGGTCCCGGGTGCGAGGGGTGGAATCCGGGCGACCGGGTCTGTGCCCTCCTGCCGGGCGGGGGGTACGCGCAGAAAGCGGCCGTCCCCGCCGGGGTGGCGATGCGGATCCCGGACCGGCTGTCGTACGAGGAGGCGGCGGCGATCCCCGAGGCGTTTCTTACCGCCTACCACAACCTTTTTTCCCTCGGGGGGCTTCTCCCCGGGATGACGGTCCTGGTCCACGCGGGCGGAAGCGGCGTGGGAACCGCGGCGATCCAGCTGGTCCGCGAAGCGGGGGCCGTCTCCCTGGTCACGGCGGGGTCCCCGGCGAAGATCGACCGGTGCCGGGAACTCGGGGCGCGGGCGGGGTGGAACTACCGGCAGGGCCCCTTCGCGCCGTGGGTAACCGAGCAGACGGGGGGAAGGGGAGTCGACCTGGTTCTCGATTTCGTCGGGGCCCCCTACTTCGGGCAGAACCTTTCGTCCCTTGCGACGGACGGGAAGCTGATCGTCATCGGCGCGATGGGGGGTGGGGTGGCGGATCGGGTAGACCTCCTCGATCTGTTGTTCCGCCGGCTGCAGATCCTCGCCAGTTCGATTCGCTCCCTGGACACGGCGAGAAAGACCGACCTCACGAAGCGGTTCGCGGGCTTCGCCCTCCCGCGGTTCGCAGACGGCCGGCTTGCACCCGTGATCGACTCGGTCTACGACTGGACGCAGGTCGCAAGCGCCCACCTGCGGATGGAGTCGAACGCCAACGTGGGAAAAATCGTGCTCCGTATCGGCGGCTGATGCCATCTCAGGGAAAGCCGACGCGTCGGGAATTTGACATCCCCGTCGTTTCCTTTTTCAAATCTGTCAAAAAATGTCAGGATCCCGGAAGGGTTTTCCGCTGTTTTCAGTGGGTTAGGTAGCGGAACCGGTCGGAACGGGACTTGCTACCTATATTCATCACCAAAAGGAGGCCGGGATGCGCAACCCCAGAATGTTCCTGAATATGATCTTCACGCCCATCACGATCATGATGGTGCCCCATTCCCGGACGAAGCCGGTGAGCATCCGGATCCCCCTCGCGGGAATCCTCTTCTCCGTCTTCTCGTTCTTCGCCGGGGTCATCTACCTGTTCACCGTCGCGGTGCACACCGTCGAGTATTACCAGATGAGGGAGCGGCTCTCGTACGTCACGACCCAGTTCCACGAGCTGAAATCCACCATGCACTCCCTGAAACAGGCGGAGCGGGAGTTCAAGAAGATCTTCTCCCTGAAGTCGAAGACCGACATCCTCGAGACGGCGGACTTCGCCGATACGGGATCGCCCGACCTTAAGAACGCGGACTTCGCCGATACGGGATCGCCCGACCTCAAGACGACGGACTTCGCCGATACGGGGTCGCCCGACCTCAAGACGGCGGCCTTCGCCGATACGGGATCGCTCGACATGGAGGTGCTGCGGAAGCAGATCGACGAGGCGATGCGGTCCGTTTCGGGCATCAGGCAATACATCGTCGAGCAGAAGGACCTCTACCGGGCGACCCCCCTCGGATGGCCGGCGCAGGGGCACATCTCCTCGGGCTACGGGTACCGGGAGCACCCGAAGTCGGGCCAGCGGCAGCTGCACACCGGGATGGACATTTCCCTTCCCCCCGGGACGAAGGTCCGGGCGACCGCGGACGGGGTCGTAAGCTTTTCCGGGTGGACGGGGAACAGCGGCAACGTCGTGGTGATCGAGCACGGCCACGGGTTCAGCACCGCCTACGCGCACAACAGGGAGAACCTCATCCAGGTAGGAGAGCGCGTGAAGCGATACGACGCCATCGCGGTGTCCGGGTCCACGGGGCGCTCGACAGGCCCCCACCTGCACTACGAGATCTGGAAGGACGAACGCCACGTGAACCCGTCCCCATTCCTGGCAAGGAGGTGATCATGTTCGGGAGGTCCGCAGCCAAGCTCGAAACGGTCGTCGGTGCCGACTCCGCGATCAAGGGGGAGATGGTGGCACAGGGAACGGTGAGGATCGACGGTTCCGTGGAAGGGGATATTCGGGCCGACTATGTCATCGTCGGAGAGACCGGGCGGATCCGGGGGAACGTGCGGGCACGCGCGATGGTCGTGGGGGGGAGGGTCGACGGGAACATCGACGTGTCCGAGATCGTCGAGCTGAAGAACAAGGCGCAGGTGTGCGGCGAGATCTGCACGGCGAAGCTTTCCGTGTCGGAGGGCGCCCTGTTCGACGGACAGTCGTCCATGAAAAAGAAGAAGGAGACGTCGGAAGGCCAGGAAGGGAAGGTCAAGTCGATCGCCGCGTCGCGGTCGTCCTCGTAGGCGCCGGTCCGGCTCCGCTGTCGGCCCCCCGATCGGGATGCCCGTGCAGGCCTTTATTGCGGCGATATTCCTCCTGGCGTACCATCCCTTCCGGCACGGCGTTATGATCTGACCGTTCCGCTTTTCCCCCCATCGGAAACCTTTCCCCTCGTTCGGCAATCATTACTTCTTTATTCTCCATGCATTTCCCCGGTATTGTTGCCGCATGGCACCCTGACGCGTAAAGCGGGGATTCGTCCGATGGATAAAAAACCGGTTCTCGTGGTCGGAGCCACGGGTTACGTGGGAATCCGGCTCGTCGCGCAACTGCGGAAAGAGGGGTGGCGCGTGCGCGCCGCCGCCCGGTCCCTGACAAAAATGGAGGTGCTTCCCTGGGCCGGGGACCCGGGGGTGGAACCCATCCGCGCGGACGTCTTCGACCGCGAAACGCTTGCGGAAGCGTGCGAAGGATGTTCCGCCGTCTATTACCTCGTCCATTCCATGGGATCCCCTCGGGGCGACTTTTCCCGCGCCGACCGGGAAGGGGCCGCCAACATGGTGTGGGCGGCCGAACAGGCCCGGCTTGACCGGATCATCTACCTGGGGGGACTGGGGGAGGACGAAGAAACCTTGAGCGAACACCTGCGGTCGCGCGACGAAGTGGGAAAGATCCTCCAGGCCGGGAGCGTGCCCGCGACGGTCCTTCGGGCTGCGATGATCATCGGATCCGGGAGCGGGTCCTTCGAGATCCTCCGGTACCTCGTGGACCGGCTCCCCGTCATGATCACTCCCCGGTGGGTGGACACCGAGTGCCAGCCGATCCCGATACGCAACGTCCTTGCCTACCTCACGGGTTGTCTTAAAGCTCCCGAAACCGCGGGGGGAACCTTCGACATCGGCGGGCCCGAAATCGTGACGTACCGGCGGCTGATGCGGATCTACGCCGAGGAGGCGATGCTTCCCCGGCGCCTGATCCTCTCCGTGCCGGTTTTGACGCCCCGTCTCAGTTCCTACTGGATCCACCTGGTGACTCCGGTGCCTGCGGCGCTCGCCCGTCCCCTCGCCGAGGGCCTGAGCAACCGCGTGGTGTGCCGGGACGACAGGATCCGTCTCCTCATCCCGCAGGAACTCCTCGATTGCCGGCAGGCGGTCCGGCTGGCCGTGGCGAATTCCCGCCGGGACATCGTGGAGCCGGAAGGGGGGGAACCGGAGGCAAGGCCGCCGGAAAGCACCTTCCCGGGAGACGCGCCATGGGGGGGAGGCACGTCGTTCCACGACCACCGCCGGGTGGTTCTCGAGGCGACCCCGGAGGAGGCATGGGAACCGGTCTCCCGGATCGGCGGGGAGACGGGATGGTATTACGCGAACCGGCTCTGGCGCCTCAGGGGATTCCTCGACCGCCTGGTGGGCGGGGTCGGAATGCGGCGGGGGAGGAAGGACAGGGCGAATCTTCAGCCGGGGGACCCTGTGGATTTCTGGAGAGTACGCGCGGTGTCGCCGGGGAAATATCTCGTGCTCGTCGCGGAGATGGCCCTTCCCGGGTGCGCCGTTCTGTCCTTCCGGGTATGGCGGACCGGCCCCCGGACGGTGGAACTCGAGCAACGGTCCTGCTTCGTCCCGAAGGGCCTGGGAGGAATTCTGTACTGGGCCGCCGTGTCCCCCCTGCACCGGTTCGTCTTCCAGGGGATGTTGTGCGGGATCGCCTCCCGGACGGGCAAACCCGTCGTCCGGGGGCCGGAAGCGGTCGGACATTCCCCGCTCCCCTCGAACTGGTCTCGGAGAAGCCGGACGGGATGTACCCCGGGATGATCCTTCAGTACCGCCTCCGCCAAGGGGAAAGCGACGTGGTCGTCACGGTAGAGCAGGCGTCGCCTGGTGTTTCGGGAAGCACGACCGGCCCTGGGGGGAGAGACAGGTGTTCGGGAACATCCGGTACATGAACGACCGGGGACTTCGGAGGAAGTTCGACGCCGACGCGTACGTGAGGAAGGTGGAAAGCGCCCTGCGTTGAGGAGTGTCCCCCCGGACGGGCGCGTGTCTTGCTCCGCAGCCTCGGAGGGGGGCTCCGTTCGTGGCTCGCCGTGCGGGGAACCTGCACGGCTGCGCTTAACCTCACTGCGCCCCCACTCCTTCGGCTTGCTGCGCTTTCCGGCACCCGAGAAACGCTAAGAACAGGGACGTTCCTTCTATGAACTCTTCCTACCCTGCGGTGGGCGTCGTGATTACACGCCTCATTGCGCGGACCCCTGGACCGGAGGACCCGGGGCGATGCGGGGGGTTCCGCGGAGCGGCCTGTGGAGCGAGGTTGCGGTTCAAGCGAGCGGAACGGCAGCGAGCGGGCGAAGGTCGCGAGCGTAG
>LDXO01000030.1 GCA_001443455.1 Deltaproteobacteria bacterium CSP1-8
GTCCCCTCGGCTACGCGAGCGACCTTGCGCCCGCTCGCTGCCGGTTCCGCTCGACGCAAGTCCTTCCTCGCTCCACAGGCCGCCTCGTCGACCCCCCCGCATCGCCCCGGGTTCCCCGGGCGTTGGTTTCCTCGTATCCGGATGCCGGCGGAGCAGCCGAAGGACGGGGGGTCCGAGCGGAGCTTTCCGGGAGGAAGGTCAAGCGCAGACTCGCGGGTTCATCGCGAGTCGAGCGACGAAGCGAGAACCCCCCTCCGAGGATGCGGAAGCCGGCCATGGCGCCGTGTAACGGTGCGCGCAGCTGTGGCGCCCGCCGCAGAAGGGAAAGGAACGTCCCTGTGCCGGCCTCCAGGGGCCCGTTCCGGAAGAGGTCGTGCACCGAGAGGGTCGATGCGCCCCATCCGGCGAGGCGCCAGACCGAGGCGTACCCACAGCGGTACGGTGAGGGATGGCAACGAAGCCGGTGCGGATGCAACGGCCCTCGAATGCCGGGATCTGACGGAATGTGCCTCTGGAGGCCGGCTAGAGGATGTTGGCGGCCAGTTCCGCGAGGGGCGAGCGTTCCCCCTTCATCAGCAGGACGTGGCCCGCGATCGACTCCCCCTTGAACTTCTCGACGATGCAGGAGAGCCCGTTGCTGGCCGAGTCGACGAAGGGGTTGTCGATCTGGTACGGGTCGCCGGTGAGAACGACCTTGCTGTTCTCCCCCGCCCGCGTGAGGATCGTCTTGACCTCGTGAGGGGACAGGTTCTGGGCCTCGTCGATGATGATGTACTGGTTCGGGATCGACCGCCCCCGGATGTACGTCAGCGGCTCGATCTCCAGGATCCCCAGGTTGATCAGCTCCTGGTAGCCGCGCATTCCCTGGCGCTTCCGCCGGCTGTACCCGAAGAGGTATTCGACGTTGTCGAAGATCGGCTGCATCCACGGCTTGAGTTTTTCCTCGACGTCTCCGGGGAGAAAGCCGATATCCTTCCCCATCGGGAACACCGGGCGGGACACGAGCAGCCTCTGGTACACTTCCTCGTCGGACGTCTTTCGCAGGCCGGCGGCGATGGCCAGGAGCGTCTTCCCCGTCCCCGCCTTCCCGGCCAGCGTCACGAGCTTGACCGAATCGTCGAGCAGGATGTCGAGGGCGAAGTGCTGCTCCTTGTTGCGCGGACGAACCCCCCAGACGTCTTCCTTGAACGATGGGAGGACGCGGACCTTCTTCCGCGCGGGGTCGTACCGCGCGAGGGCGGAGTGGGAGGAGGAGTTGCGCAGCACAAGGTATTCGTTGGGCTTAAGCCCTTCCGCGCCGGGCGGGGCGGCGCTCTCCCCCGCGGCGTAGAAGGCATCGATCCACGCCTTGTCGACCGGGACCTCGCGGTAGCCCTGGTAGAGCTCCTCGATGTCCACGCGGTCGCTCTCGTAATCCTCCGCCCGCAGGCCGAGGGAGTCCGCCTTGATCCGCAGGTTGGTGTCCTTGGACACGACCACCACGGGGATGTTCTTGTCCCGCACCTTTTCGCCGAGCGCCACGGCGAGAATCTGGTTGTCCTCCCGGTTCCCGTGGAGCTCGGCCGGCAGAAGACGCGCCCCGTCGCCGTCGAACGCCACGCGGAGCACACCGCCCGTTTCGATCGGGACCCCCTCCGCCAGGCTCCCCTCCTCCCGCATCCGGTCGATGTACTTCGACACCGTCCGGGCGTTGCGCCCGAGCATGTTCAGGTCCTTCTTGAACCGGTCGAGTTCCTCGATGACGGTGATGGGTATGATGATGCGGTTGTCTCGGAATTTGAAAAGGGCGGAAGGATCGTGCAGCAGGACGTTGGTGTCCAGCACGAAGTTTTTGGTCATCCATCCTCCGGGGTTCTCGCCGGTCCGATCATTTGAGTTCGGCGAGCTTCTGGCGCGCCCTCTCGGCCGCCGGGGACTTCGGGTACTTGGACAGGAGCAGCTCGTAGAGGATACGGGCATTTTTCCTGTCGTTCAGCGCCTGGAAGGAGAGCCCCTGCTTGAGCATCGCGTCGGGAGCCTTCTCCCCCCCGGGGTACTTGTCGACCACATCCTGAAACGAGAGGATGGCGCTCTCGTAGTCCTTCTCGGAGTAGAAGGTCTCCCCCTTCCAGTAAAAGACGTTCTGCATGAGACGGTGGTCGGGGTATTTCGCGGCAAAGGAGTTCAGGACCTCCCGCCCCTTCTTGGTATCCCCTCCCTTGATGAGGCCCAGCCCGTAATCGTACATCTCCTCGGGGGACTTCAGGTCCGCCAGCGGCACCTGCGGATCGGCGCCGGGCGGCTTCCCCGCCGCGCCCCTTCCCGCCTTCTCCTCGAGCGCGGCGACCCGTTTCTCGACCTCCGCGAGCCTGGCGACCTTCGCCTGCATTTCCTGGACCTTCTGCCCCAGCTCGGCGGCGGTTCCGTTGAGGCGGCTCATCTCCTTCTGCATCTCCCCCTTCGTCTCGTCCGCACGGGTGGTGACGGCGAGAAGGTCCGATTTGATCCGGTCGTTGTCCGACGCAAGATCCGCCAGGGTCGTCTGGAGGGAGGTCATATCGGTCCGGCCGGCCCCGGCGGCCGACGGGGGGCCGGGGGCCGGCGACCTCCGGCCAGCGGCGACCTCCCTTTTCAGGGACTCCATGTCCTCCTGGAGGCGGACGAATGCGCCGGTGTCGGCCACGGCGCAACCGCCCGCGGCCGCTCCCAGGAGGACAAGGCACAACCAAGAGGCAAGGCGCCTTCCCTTCATCGGCTTCCTACCTCAGGACGAAGTGGGCCCGGCGGTTCTTCGCCCACGCGGCTTCGGTATGCCCCGGGTCGATCGGCTTCTCCTCGCCGAAGCTGACCGTGGAGAGCCCGCCGGACTTGACGCCGAGGGAGACGAGATAGCTCTTGGCGCTCTCGGCGCGTCGCTCGCCCAGCGCCATGTTGTACTCGGAGGTTCCGCGCTCGTCGCAATGCCCCTCGATGATCATCGCCGCTCCCGGATTCTTTTTCAGAAAGTCGGCCACCTTCTGGAGGACGGGTTTGGCATCCTCCCGGATGAACGACTTGTCGTAGTCGAAATGGATGTCGGGGAACGGGGACGGTTTCTCCTGGGTCGCCGCCACGCCGGCCGCCGCCTCGGCCATCGCCGTCTGCGGTCCGGGTTTCAAGGGTTCAGAGACGATCTGCTCCGGCTTCTCCACGGGGGCAGGAGCCGATATTCCCGCTCCCGGAGCGGTATCGGTCGACTTCACCAGTTCCTTCTTCGCGCATCCTCCGGCGAGCAGCAGAACGATCGACAACGCCGCGAGAACCCACTTCCCTCCCGCCAATCCTTTCATTTCTTCCTCCCTGTCAGGCAAAGTATGTTTCCAACCCGTCCTGCCGAACACCGCCGGAAGCGGTCACTGCCGGGGAGACCACGCGGGAGATCCCGCGGCGGACAGTCCCCGGAACAGTCCTCTATGCCACTGCCCGTCCCCGGAGGCGATTTTCAGTTCAGAATAGCCATTTTTTCGGAAGGTGTAAACCAGGTACCTGCCGTCCGGCGAGAAGGACGGATCGATGCAGTCGCCGTTTTCCGAGACCACCAGGCGCTGGTCCGAACCGTCGGGGCGGACCGTGTAGATCGAGTACCTGCCCCCGGAAAGGGAGGTGAATGCGATCCGGTCGCCTGCAGGGGACCAGGAGGGCGAGGTGGAGTAGTGCCCCGCCAGGGATACGCGCCTCTCGTTCGAGGAGCCGAAATCCTTGACGTAGACCTGGGGCGAGCCGGTCCTGTCGGACACGAAGGCGACGCTCTTCCCGTCGGGAGAAACCGAGGGGGAGACCTCGATCCCCCATCCGCCGACGACCTTCTGGAGGCCCGAGCCGTTGAGCATCACCCGGTAGATGTCGGAGTTCCCCTCGACGCTTAAAGTAGCGTACAGGGCGTCGCCCGAGGGGGAAAACGATCCGGGGGACTTCGAGTTCCCGTGCCGCGCGACGAGCCGGTTTGCCCCGGTACCAAGGTTTTGCACGTAGATCTGGGGAACCCCGGTCCGGTAGGAGGTGTAGGCGAGTATCTCCCCGTCCGGCGACCAGCGGGGGAACAGGTTGAAGCTCCTGTTGTCGGTCACCTGCCGGAGTTCCCTGCCGTCGAGCCCGATGACGTAGATCTCCTTCCCCCTCCCCTTTTCCGGACGCGCGGAGAAGGCGATCTCGGTATCGAATATCCCCCGGACGCCCGTGAAGGCGTAGAGCACTTCGTTGGCGAACTTGTGCGCCATCTTCCGGAACCTCCGGACGGGGCCGGTGTATTTCTTCCCTGCCATCAGGTTCCCGAGGGTGGCGTCATAGAGGCGCATCTCCAGCGTCATCGTATCCCCCCGGACCTCCACCTTTCCGATCACCACGGCCTCGGCTCCGATCATCTTCCAGTCGGGGAAGGAGATCTGCCTCCCCGCGAAATGCTCCGGCGCGATCCGCTCGAGATAGGCCTGCCTCGCGATGACGTCGAAAAGCGAAGTCATGGCGAGGTCCCCCGCGATCGTCTCGGGGAGATCCCGGGCGAGGGAGGCGTCCCCGGCCGTCACGACGAAGTCCGGGAGGGCTACCGGCATGCGCTTCCCGCCGGGCGCATTGATGTCGATGTACAGGACGGCCCCGGAAACGGAAGGGAGAAGGAGAAGCAGAAGGGAAAGAATCAGCGCCCCGGCGTATCGGATCACGAGCCCCCCCCGGCCCCGTAGAAACGGAAACCGATCTCGTAATGGTCCTCCGCCCCGCGCAGCTGCTCGGGGGGAACGGGAAGCGGGCTCGCCTTTTTGATGGCCCGCAGCACCGAATCGTCGAAGTAGGAGTTGCCGGAGGTCTTCTCCATCCGCACCTGCGACACCTGGCCGGTCATCTCGATCACGATCCGAAGCTGCACCATGAGGTTTTCCTTCTCTCCCATCGCAAGCCCGGGAACGGTCCAGTTCGACCGGATCTTCTCGTCGAGCTGCCGGAAATAGGCAAGGTGCTCGGGCGGCACCCGGGCATCCCCGGCAGCACCGGCCAGCCCGGCCGGGGGGACCGGGGAAGCGCTCCGGGGCGCGGGGCGGACGGCGGACAAGTCGATCCGGTGCGCGACGCGCTCCCCGATCTGGCGGACCGCCGAACGGGCTTCCTTCTCCCGCCGGATCGTCCCCACCGCCTCCCGGACGGACTCCGCGGATCCTTTCTTCTCCCGCATCCTCTTGATGTGTTCGGCGAGGCTCTCGGTGTCCTGTGGACGGGATCCGGACGGAACCGGTTTCTTCTCGGTCCCGCGTTCCTTCTCCGCCTTCGCCGTCCTGGGAGGGGGAGTCTTCGTGATCCCCTTCTCCTTCTCCGGCTTTGCCGAAGCGGGAGGAGCCGCCCTCTCGGCCGGTCTCTCGCGCACCTCGGGCCGGGGGGCGAACGCCTCGCCCCCGACCAGGTCGACCACCGCCACGGAGAGAGACCGGGCAGGCGGCGCGTGAAGGGCCGCCCAGACGGAAAAAAGGACGAAGGCGGCAACGTGGAGCGTCGCCGAAACGGCGATCATTCTGCGGAAGAACGGCTCCATCGGGGTGACCGCCGGGGGGTACGTCCCCAAGCCTATGGCGCGACCGCCGCTCAACGCTCGAGGGGTTCCGTGACCATCCCGAGTTTTTCGACCCCGGCGTTGCGAACCTCCGCGATGACCTTCACGACGAATCCGTACGGGACGGCCCGGTCAGCGCGGAAATAGACCTGCCGGTCGGTGCGCCGGGCGACGATCGCCTGGAGAGCGCTGCTGAGCCGGTTGAACTCCACCGGCTGCTTCCCGACGAAGATCCGGCTGTTCATGTCCACGGTGATGACGAGGCGTTCCTCATCCGACCGCAACGCCTTGGCGTTCGCCTGCGGCAGGTTGACGTCCACTCCCTGGGTGAGCATCGGCGCGGTGACCATGAAGATGATGAGAAGCACCAGCATCACGTCGACAAGAGGCACGATGTTGATGTCCGACATCATCCTGCGTTCCTTGCCGTTTCCGTTGGTGAAGGCCATCGGGCTACACCTTCTCCAGGTTCCGCTCGAGGAAGTTCACGAACTCGATGGAGAAACTGTCGAGCCGGGTGGCGATCGCCCGCACCCGGTTCAGGAAGAAGTTGTACGCCATGACCGACGGGATCGCGGCGGCCAGCCCGGCCGCGGTCGCGATCAGCGCCTCGGCGATCCCGGGGGCGACCGTGGCGAGCGTGGCGCTGCCGGTCTGTGCGATGCCCGAGAAGGCGTTCATGATCCCCCATACCGTGCCGAACAACCCGATGAAGGGCGTCGCGCTCCCCGTCGTCGCCAGAAAGGGGAGGTAGGTCTCCATGAGCGCGATCTCCTCGTTGGCCGCCTTCCTCATCGCCCGCTCCACGTTGTCCAGGGGGAACCCGCCCGCGCGGCCGACCGCCGGCACGGGCTCGGCGGATCGGCTCCGCTGGATCCGCATCAGTTCGAGGTATCCCGTCCGGAACACCTCGGTCAAGGGGTTCCGTTCCGATTTCTCCGCCTGGTCGTACAGGGCGGCGAGGTTTTTCCCCTCGGCGAAGGCCTTGGCGAATTCCGCCTGGTTTTTTTCTATCCCCTTGAAAAGCCGGAACTTGAGAAAGATGATGGCCCAGGAGACGACCGAGAACACGATGAGCATCAGGAGCACGAACTTCACGATCGGCCCGGCAAGCAGGACGTGCTGGAATACGCGGGTGTCGAACATGCCCGATGCAGCGGATGTTACGGGGAAGCTCATTCCCGTATAAGACATCGAAAGGGGTACCTCCATCTCAATTTATCTTTCCTATATATACCAATCCCTGCTGCGGTTCAATCTTCTTGACATTTCCCCGGTCGAAAAATACGATACAAAATAATGGAACGCCAGAGAAAAAAGTCCCGAAACACCAAACAGCGCGCGGTCATCCTGGATATCCTGAAGAAGGGCGGATACCACCCGACCGCGGAGGCGATCTACCAGGAGGCGCGCAAGGTCATCCCCAACATCAGCCTCGGGACGGTGTACCGCAACCTCAATTTCCTCCGGGAGCAGGGGCTGGCCCGGGAGATCCGCTCGGACAGCGATTCCTCCTCGCGGTTCGAGGGGAAGTGCCCCCCTCACGCCCATTTCCACTGCACGAAGTGCAATGCGATCCTCGACCTTCCGTTCCCCCAGTGCCTCGAGGAGATCCCGTGGAAAGGGGAAACCCATATCTCCTCGGTGAACTCCCTGGACCTGCACGTCATCGGCGCCTGCAGCCACTGCGGACCGGCGGCATCCTGACGGCCTAGACCAAGCCTCGCGACTTCACCCGCTCTACGCCAAATGCGGCTTCGCCTCCGGGGTCCCCGCTCGCGGTCAGCGTCGGGCGCCTCGGTCGGGCGCCCAGATACGAGGAACCCAACCACCGGGGACCCTGGCTCGCGGGGGGCTTCCGCATCCGCTACGCTCGCGACCTGCGCCCGCTCGCTGCCGGTTCCGCTCGACGCAACTTCTTCCTCGCTCCACAGGCCGCTCTGCGGAACCCCCCGCATCGCCTAAGGGTCCCCGGTTGCCGACGTCTTCCCTACGGGGCGCGTCATGGGGGCGGAGCAGGCCGAAGGAGGAGGGCGGAGTGAGGTTAAGCGCAGCCGTGCGGGTCCATCGCACGGCGAGCCACGAACGGAGCCCCCTCCGAGGCCGCGCAGCCCATCCCGGCGCCCTCGTAACGGGGCGCGCAAATGCGGCGCCCGCCGCAGGGGGTGAAAAGTTTTTAGAACGTCCCTGTTCTTGGGATAAGAAAACCCGCCGGGGAGCGTCCCCCCCGGCGGGTTTCCGTTCTGACCGCGATGCCGCTAACGGATCAACCGAGCTTCCTTCCGCCCTCCGCGGCCCACTTCTCGAGCATGTCCGTGGTGACCGACTTCGGCCGCTCGATGGCATAGCCCAGCGCGCGGTCCCAGGTGAGGTTGCACAGGACGCCCAGGGCCCGCCCGATGCCGAAGAGCACGGTGTAGAAGTCGTACTCCACGACGCCGTAGTACCACTGGATGACGCCGGACTGCGCATCGACGTTCGGCCACGGGTTCTTCGCCTTGCCGTGCTCCGTGAGGACGCCCGGGGCCACCTTGTAGATCATGTTGACGAGCTTGAAGAGCGGGTAGTCCGGCAGGTGCTTCAGGCAGAACTCCATCTGCGAGACGTACCGCGGGTCGGTCTTGCGCAGCACCGCGTGACCGTACCCGGGGATGACCTGTCCGCTGTTCAGCGTGTCCCACAGGAACTTCTTGAGTTCTTCCTCGGAGGGGAGCTTGCCGCCCAGCTTCTGGAACACGCCCTGGCACCACCCCAGCACTTCCTGGTTCGCCAGGCCGTGGAGCGGGCCGGCGAGACCGTTGATGGCGGCGGAATAGGCGTAGAAGCAGTCGGAAAGGGCCGAGGCCACGAGGTGGGCGGTGTGCGCCGACACGTTGCCCGACTCATGGTCCGAGTGGAGGATGAAGTACATCCGGGCCACGTCGTCATAGGGTTTGCCGATCCCCATCATGTGGGCGAAGTTCCCGCCCAGGTCGAGCTTCGCGTCCGGGGCGATGGGGGTGTCGCCCTTGTACTTCATCCGGTAGATGTATGCCCCGATCTCCGGCAGCTTCGCCATCAGGTTGCAGGCGTCCTCGAACATCGGGTCCCAGTAGTCCGTCTTCTTCATCCCTTCGTTGTATCTCTTGACGAACAGGGACTCCCGCTGCATCGCCAGGATGGCGGCGGAAAACATGGTCATCGGATGGGTGTCCCTCGGCATGGCGCGCAGGACATCGAACACGTACTGGGGTATCCGGGAGCGCCTCTTGAAATCCTCCGCCACCGCCAGGGTCTGCTCCATCGTCGGAACATCGCCGGTCATCAGGAAATAGAAGAACCCCTCGACGTAGGGGTACTCGGAGCCGGGAACCTTGGGAATGGCGGCGAAGGTCTCGGGGATCGTCTTCCCGCGGAACCGGATCCCTTCATGGGGATCCAGGTAGGAGATGTCGGTCACGAGGGTTCGGACGTCCCGCGCCCCGCCGATGCACTGCTCGATGGTGACCTGGTCGATGAGCACCTTTCCTAATTCCTTGACGAGCTTGGTGGTGCGGGGACGGTGGGCCTGAATCTTCTCGAACAGCTTTTCTTTCAACGTCATCTTTTCCGCCACTTGTGCCATGCCGCAAACCCCCTTTCGCGTGATATGGAAAAACGCCCGGAACAGCCATTATCTCACCGAGAAACCGTGCCGGCCAAGAGGTTGCACCGTCGCTCGCCGTATCGAAACGAATGAGCCTGGAACAGGGACCGAAGATTGTATACCGTATACAAAGTTCAGTTCTTAGATAACAGGGAATCCCGGCGGAAGTCAAGCCAAAAGGGCGGCGGTTTGACAGCAGGGGATTTCCCTTGTAGTATGGGGCACTTACTTGTTCCGCGCCGGCGGTGGCCGGAAACGCGACAAGGGGGGGGGATTCATGGGCCTTTTCGAGGAAACCGTTCTCATCTTCGACGGCGCGTGCGGTACGAACCTGCAGCGTCTTTCCCTGCCGCCGTCGGCCTGGGGGAAGCACGAGGGGTGCAACGAGTACCTGAACCTCTCGGCCCCGGAAGCCATCGCGGAGCTGCACGGGTCGTTCCTTGCGGCCGGCGCGATGGTCCTCGAAACGAACACCTTCGGCGCCAACTCCGTCGTCCTCGCGGAGTACGGACTGGAAGGACGGGTAGAGGAGATCAACCGCGCCGCCGTGGAACACGCACGGGCCGCCATCGCGCGGCACGGCGGCCGCGGGTATGTCGCGGGGTCCATCGGGCCGACGACGAAACTGCCGTCGCTCGGGCACATATCCTACGGGGAGATGGCCCGCACGTTCGCCGGACAGATACGCGCGCTCGTCGAGGCGGGGGCGGACCTCCTCGTGTTCGAGACGTGCCAGGACCTCCAGCAGGTGAAAATCGGTCTGGTGACGTGCTTCGAGGAACTTTCCCGGCTCGGCCGGGAGATCCCCGTCATGGTGTCCCTCACGGTCGAGACTACGGGGACCATGCTGGTCGGTACGGACGTGGCCGCGGCAGCGGCGGCCATCGAACCCTTCCCCGTTTTCTCCCTGGGTGTAAACTGCGCTACCGGTCCCGAGGGGATGAGGTCCCACATCCGGTACCTTGGCCGCCACTGGCCGGGCCGGGTCTCCTGCATCCCCAACGCCGGCATCCCGCAGGTCCTCGGGGGACAGACGGTCTACCCTCTCCCGCCGGAGCAATTCGCCGCGGAGCTTGCGGCGTTCGTGGCCGAGGAAGGGGTGAGCATCGTGGGCGGCTGCTGCGGATCGACCCCGGAGCACATCCGCCGGCTGGTTTCGGCCCTGGCCGCCGTGCGCCCCGCCCCGCGCTCCCCGCAGGCGAAGCCGTCCCTGTCGAGCCTCTACCAGGCCGTGGAAATCCGCCAGGAAATCCCGCCGCTCCTGATCGGGGAGCGGGCGAACGCCAACGGGTCGCGGCAATTCCGGGAGCGACTCCTCGCGGACGATTACGAAGGGGCGCTCGCGATCGCCAAGCAGCAGGAGGAGGACGGCGCCCACGCCCTGGACCTGTGCACTGCGTACGCCGGCCGGGACGAGAAAGCGGACCTGGCTGCACTTACCCGCCTCTTCGCCCAGTCCATCCGCGTCCCCACCGTGATCGACTCGACCTCCCCCGAGTGCATCGAGGAGGCCCTGCGGATCCACCCGGGACGGTGTCTCGTCAACTCGATCAACCTCGAGGACGGCGGAAAGAACCTCGAGCGGATCTGCCGGGCGGCGAAAAAATACGGCGCCGCGGTGGTGGCCCTGACCATCAGCGAGACGGGAATGGCGATGACCGCCGACGAGAAGCTGGCCACGGCGAAGGTGATCTACGACCTGGCGGTCCGCCGGCACGGGTTGCGCCCCCACGACCTGCTGTTCGACATGCTGACCTTCACGATCGGCGCGGGGGATACGTCTCTCCAGAACGCGGCGGCGGAGACGATCGAAGCCGTCCGCCGCACGAGGGAGGAACTGCCGGGGGCCAGCACGCTTCTGGGGGTGAGCAACGTCTCCTTCGGACTGTCCCCGCACTCCCGCCGCGCCCTCAACTCGGTGTTCCTCCACGAAGCGGTCGAGGCGGGGCTGACCGCCGCCATCATCGACGCCGCCAAAATCCTCCCCCTGGCGAACATCCCGGAGGAGGACCGCCGCGTCTGCCTCGACCTGATCTACAACCGGCGGGCGAAAGACGCGAAAACGCCCCTGGATGCTTTCCTCGAACATTTCGCCGTGAAGACCCAAGGAGAGGAGAGCCCTGCCGGGGGGACCGGCGCCGCGGTCCCCCCGGAAAGGGCGCTCACCGGGAAAATCATCGCGGGCGACCGGGACGGGCTCGAGGACCTCCTGTCGATCCTGCTCTCCCGCTTGCCGGCGGGGGCGGTGATCAACAACATCCTCGTGCCGGCGATGAGGCACGTGGGGGACCTCTTCGGGCGGGGCGAGATGCTGCTGCCGTTCGTGCTCAAGTCCGCGGAGGTCATGAAGCGCAGCGTCGATACCCTCCAGCCCTTCCTGGCCAAGTCCGACCGGGACACCGGGCGCAAGGTCCTCCTGGCGACCGTTGCAGGGGATGTGCACGACATCGGGAAGAACCTGGTCGACATCATCCTCTCCAACAACGGCTACCGCGTGATCAACCTCGGCATCAAGGTCCACGCGGAGACGATCATCGAGAAGGCCCGTGAGCACGGCGTGGACGTGATCGGTCTCTCCGGCCTCCTCGTCAAGTCGGCCATCGTCATGAAGGACAGCATGCCCCAGTACAGGGAGGCGGGGCTGTCCGTCCCCATCCTTCTCGGCGGGGCGGCGCTCACCGGGAAGTTCGTGGCGGAGGAGTGCGTGCCGGGATACGGGGGGAAGGTGGTCTACTGCGCCGACGCCTTCGCGGGATTGCAGGCGATGCGGGACCTCGAGGCCGGGACGCTGCGCTCCACGACGTACCGGGAGACGGGGCGGCAGGCCGTCGCGCCGGGGCGAAGGGAGGCGCGGATCTCCCGGGACAACCCTATCCCCAAGCCCCCCTTCCTGGGGGCCCGTCATGTCACCGACATCGGGACGGACCTCCTGTTCCCCTACGTCAACGAGCAGGCGCTGTTTCGGGGACGCTGGGGGTACCGTCGGGGGAAGATGGAGGCCGAGGAGTACCGCCGGCTCGTCGAGGGGACGGTCAGGCCGATGTACGAGGAGCTGAAGCACCGGTGCGCGGAGGAGAGGCTCGCCCGTCCGATGGTGGCCTACGGATATTTCCGAAGCTTCTCCGAGGGCGACACCCTCGTCGTGCAGCACGGGGGCCGGGACTTTTCCTTCCCCTTTCCCCGCCAGAAAAACCCGCCGCATCTGTGCATCGCCGACTACTTCCGCACGGCGGCGGAGGGCGGAGACGTCACGGGGTTCTTCGTGGCGACGATCGGCGAACGGTTCGGGCAGGCCGCGCGGGAACTGTTCGAGGCGAACCGGTACCACGACTACCTGATGCTGCACGGCTTTGGCGTCGAGCTCACCGACGCCCTGGCCGAGTACTGGCACGAGGTGATGCGGCGGGAGATTGGGATCGCGGGGCAGATGCCGTCCGGGCCGGAAGGCTATGTCGTGCAGGAATACCAGGGATCCCGGTACGGTTTCGGGTACCCCGCCTGCCCGGATCTTTCGGCCCACCTCCCGGTGTTCGAGCTGATCCGGCCCGACGAGATCGGGGTCACGCTCACCGAGACGATGGAGATGGTGCCCGAGCAGACCACCTCGGCCATCGTCGCGCACCACCCACAGGCGAAGTACTTCGCCGTGTAGACGCCCGAAGGAGCGATGCCGTGAAGAAATACATCTGCACGAATTGCGGGTACGTGTACGATCCCGAGACGGGCGACCCGATGGGGGACATCCCCCCCGGGACGGCCTTCGAGGCGTTGCCGGACGAGTGGGTGTGCCCCATGTGCTACGCGCCCAAGTCCAGTTTCGACGAGATGGAGTAGGCGATGGAGAGGATCCTCGACCGGATGAAGAAATCCCCGCTGGTCTTTGACGGCGCGATGGGGACGATGATCTACGAGCGCGGGGTCTTCATCAACACCTGCTTCGACGAACTCTCCCTCTCCAACCCGAAGCTCATCAGCCAGATCCACCGGGAATACGTGGAGGCCGGGGCCGAGGTGATCGAGACGAACACCTTCGGGGCCAACCGGATCGCCCTCCGGCCGTACGGACTTTCCGAGAAGGTCGTGGAGATCAACCGCCAGGCGGTTCGCATCGCCCGGGAGGCCGCGGGGGATTCGGTGTACGTCGCCGGCGCCGTGGGGCCGTGCATCCGCCCGGACCAGATCATGCCGGACGAGCACGCCGTCGAGGTGGAGGAGGCCTTTGCCGAGCAGATCGGCGCGCTGGTGGCCGAGGGCGTCGACCTCGTCATCCTGGAGACGTTCACCCACCTGAAGGAACTCCGGCTGGCGGCCCGGGCGGCCAAACGGCTCGGCGCGGTGGTGCTCGCGTCGTTCGCGCTGAACGACCGCAGGGAGACGGCCGTGGGGATGAAGGCGGGCGCCATCGCCCGGGAGCTTTCCGCCGACGGGAACGTGGACGCCGTCGGGATCAACTGCGGTACCGGCCCCGCCGGGGTCTTCGACGCGCTGCAATCGGTTCTCCCCCAGGTCGCAAAGCCGGTCGTCGTGATGCCCAACGCGGGGTTCCCCCGCGACGTCGGCGGTCGCCTGCTCTACCTCACCAGTCCGGAATATTTCACCGAGTACGCCAAGAAATACATCGAGCTGGGCGTGCGCGGCGTCGGCGGCTGCTGCGGGACCACCCCGGCGCACATCCGGATGGCCAGCCGGGCGATCAAGTCGCTCTCCGGCGTCAAGAAGCACGTGGAGGTCCGGCCGCTCACCCAGCAGGGGGTCCTGGTCCAGGTCATCCCTCCCGAGAGAAAGTCGCGGCTCGCCCGCAAGATGCTGGAGGGGGGGAAGGTCACTTCCGTGGAGATCGTCCCCCCGCGCTCCAGCGACCTTTCGGGAATGCTCGCCAAGGTGAAACAGTGCGCCGAGGCGGGCGTCGACGCGATCAACATCCCCGACGGGCCGCGGGCCAGCGCACGCATCTCCCCCATGATCGCCGCCATCACCATCCTGAAAGAGGTCGGCATCGAGCCGATCCTCCACTACTGCTGCCGGGACCGAAACCTCATCGGGATGCAGTCGGACCTCCTCGGCGGGTACGCCGCAGGCCTGGCGAACTTTCTGATCATCACGGGAGACCCTCCCAAGGTGGGCGACTACCCGCAGGCTACGGGGGTTTTCGACGTGGACGCGATCGGTCTTACCCAGGTGGCGGCCAACCTGAACCGGGGGTTCGACATCGGCGGGAACCCGATCGACCCGCCCACGGGCATCTTCATCGGGGTGGGCGCGAACCCGTGCGCCGTGGAGCTTCCGCGGGAGATCGACCGGTACTTCCGCAAGATCGACGCGGGCGCCGAGTTCGCCATCACCCAGCCGGTCTTCGACGTGGAGGCCCTCTTCCGTTTCCTGGACCGCGTGGAGGGAACCACACGTCGCATCCCCGTCATCGCGGGAGTGTGGCCGCTGGTCAGCTACAAGAACGCCGAGTTCATGAACAACGAGGTCCCCGGGGTGGTCGTTCCCCGGGAGATCCTCGACCACATGGCCCGCTGCCGGACCAAGGAGGAGAGCCGCCGGGCCGGGATCGACATCGCGAGGAGGACCATCGAGCGGGTCTCTCCCCGCGTGAGCGGGTTCCAGGTAAGCGCCCCCCTGGGCAGCGTGGAGACCGCCCTCGCCGTTCTGGGGAAAGAACGGTAAAAATATTTCCTTGTCGGTTGACATCGGTACCACCCGTCCCTATAAATGTCCTATGGCGGACGAGAGCGAACTGAAATTTTCCGAGGACCATCTCTGGGTCCTGGAAATGGGCGATACCGCGCGAATCGGGCTCTCCGATTACGCCCAGGAACAGCTCGGGGAGATTCTGTCCGTGATGCTGGGCGAGAACGGAAAAACCATCGGCCAGGGGGAGGCGATGGGGGAGCTCGAATCCCAGAAGACCGTCGTCGAGCTGGTTTCCCCCCTGTCCGGCACCATCCGGGCCGGCAACGAAAACGTCGTGGAGGACCCCTCCCTGATCAATGTGGATCCGTACGGGAAGGGGTGGCTCATCGAGGTGGAGATCACCGAGCCCGAGGAGCTGGAGCAGCTCATGAACCACGACCAGTACGAGCTGTTCATCGAAGACTGATCCGGCGCAGGAGCACCGATTGGAGGAATCGGCATTCCCCATGCCTTCGTCCCGGCACGACACCCGGCGAAGCTTCCTCTCCCTTCTCCTCGGAACGGTCGCAGCGGTCTTCTCCGCATCGCTTCTCTACCCCCTTTTCCGGTTCGTGTGGCCGCCGGCCGCCAAGCCCGGGGGCGAAGGGAGCGTCGCGATCCCCGTCGAGGACATGCTGGTCGGACAGTCGCGGGTGGTCCCCCTCCGGGGCGAGCCGGTCCTCGTCATCCGCGAGGAGACCAAGGTCGTGGCCCTGTCCGCGGCCTGCACCCATCTGGGGTGCATCGTCAAGTACAAGGGGGGAGGGGTCATCCTGTGCCCCTGCCACGAGGCCTCCTTCGACCTGAACGGAAACGTGACCGGCGGACCCGCCCCCCGGCCCCTCACCTACTATCCGGTCCGGATCGTGGGGGGGAAAATCGTGATCGAGTCCTAGTGTACCGTCTCGTAAATAGCTTGACGCACCGAGAGCGTCGATGCGCCGCGCCAGCAAGGCGCGCGACTGAGGCATACCGTTGAGTATGGTGAAGAAGCGCAACGAAGCGGGAGCGAGGGGCCTGTCCCCGGAAGGGTCGGCAGCCGAGGCGAAGCGGATGCGCCGTCAGACCGCGAAGGACGACCGAGCACGGCGCAGGCGTACTGGCGGTACGCCGAGCCGGGCGCAGGGAGTCCGACAAAGGGCTGGCGGTGCGTTCCCTCGCCGCAGGCGCCGGTCGCCCACCGGGCTGCCTTTTCTGCTGCGACAAGCGATCCCCGGGCTGCGTCGGGCGTGCTCGTCGCTCGCTTGTGCGGCGTACTTCCCGTACGCCTCCGTACTCGCTCCTGCGCTTGCCCGCCTCGCCTCGGGTCTCCCTTGTCTCGCGACGAAACCCTTCCGGGGACCGGCCCCCTGCAGCGGCGCTCGAATGCCAAGGTATTTGCGAGACGGTGCACTAGGGCGGGCACCGGAGCGAAGGAGATGACGGAAGAAAGAGACAGGGACGCCCGGCACCGGGCCCGGCAGGAGTTCGAGAAGCGCACCGTCTTCACGGAGATCGTCAACCTCTTTTCCCTGGTGGGATTCCTCTACGGGGCGCT
>LDXO01000031.1 GCA_001443455.1 Deltaproteobacteria bacterium CSP1-8
CGGGCGGCTTCCTATCCGCTACGCTCGCGACCTGCGACCGCTCGCTGCCGATTCCGCTCGACGCAATTTCCCGGGGACATTCCTGATTCATCTCCGGGATGCGGGAGAGGAGTGTCCCCGCCCAACGCTCCGAGGAATCCCCCGCTACGCCCCTTGGCACCGGGAACCACGCACGGATACGTTGCCTATTTATAAAGCGTAGTCCTTAGGTTCCGGGAATCCCCAAGACGATTCACTCCGCGGGGAAAGCAACGTTTTCGCGAAATTATGATCTAAAGATACTAGAAGGTTCCTCTCGGCACGATCCGGAGGAACCGCAGGCGGTATCGAGGCCCGAAACGCAACCGCCGGGGAGACGCGATGGTCTCGTTGGCCGAATCGATCGGGAAGCGGGTTCTGCTGACGGTCAGAGGCATGGGGAGGATGATGATCTTCCTCTACGCCACGGTCGCGACCCTTCCCTTTCCTCCCTACCGGGTCCGAGGCATCGTGAAGCAGGTTCACTTCATCGGGATGAAGTCCGTGTTTGTCATCGTCCTGACGGCGGCGTTCACCGGGATGGTCCTCGGCCTCCAGGGGTACTACACGCTGCGGAAATTCGGTTCGGAAGGCCTCTTGGGATCCGCGGTGGCCCTTTCGCTCATCCGGGAACTGGGGCCGGTCCTGTCGGCGCTCATGGTGACGGGGCGGGCCGGTTCCGCCCTGACCGCGGAGATCGGGATCATGCGGATCGGGGAACAGATCGACTCGCTGGAGTCGATGGGGATCGATCCCGTCAAGTTCCTCATCTCCCCACGGCTCCTCGGGGCCGTTGTGTCCGTGCCGCTGCTCACGGCGATATTCGACGTCGTCGGGATTCTGGGAGGGTACGTGGTGGGGGTAAAGCTCCTCGGGGTGAACGCCGGCGTCTTCTTCGGGCAGATGGAGGCCAGCGTGGAGTGGAATGACGTTGCGAACGGGCTTATAAAATCGCTTGCCTTCGGAGTGATCATCGCGTGGGTCTGCACGTTCAAGGGATATTTCACCGGCAGGGGGGCGGAAGGGGTCAGCCAGTCGACCACATCCGCCGTCGTCCTATCCTCGGTGCTGATCCTGGTCGGCGACTACTTCCTGACCTCGGTGCTCCTGTGAGCGACCAATCCCCGATCTGCGAACCGTGCGGGCTCGAAACGCTTCCCGCGCCGGACGGGGAACCGATCATCCGGCTGGTGAACGTCGAGAAGACCCTCGACGGGAAGATGGTGCTCGATGGGGTGAACCTCGACATTCCCCGCCGGAGGATCACCGCGATCATCGGCCTGAGCGGAGCGGGAAAGAGCGTGATGCTCAAGCACATGATCGGGCTCATTCGGCCGGAACGCGGACAGGTCCTGGTCGACGGTGTGGACATCTCCCGCCTCTCCCGGGGGGAGCTTTACAAGGTTCGTCGCCGATTCGGGATGCTCTTCCAGGGGGGCGCGCTCTTCGACTCGCTCACCGTGTACGAGAACGTGGCGTTCCCGCTGCGGGAGAAGACGGAACTGGGGGAGGGGGAGATCCGGGAGCGCGTCCTCTCGCGCCTGGCTCAGGTGGGGCTGGAGGGTGCCCAGGGAAAATTCCCCGACGAGCTGAGCGGGGGGATGGTCCGTAGGGTCGCCTTTGCCCGGGCAATGGTGACGGATCCGGAGATCATCCTGTTCGACGAGCCGACAACGGGCCTGGACCCCATCATCCGGAACTCGATCCTGAATCTTATCTGCCACACGTATCATCAGCACGGCTTTACGATGGTGATGATCAGCCATGATATCCCGGAGATCTTCCTGTGGAGCCACTACGTCGTGGTGCTCCACGACGGGAAGGTGGTCGAGGCGGCTCCTGCGGCGGAGGTTGTGCATTCCGTCAATCCCTTCGTTCAGCAACTGATCCGGGGGGATATCACGGGGCCGGTCCATCTCATGTAGGAGGATGGGGATGCAGCGACTGAACATCGAGACGGCCGTAGGCCTGTTCGTCCTTCTCGGGATCGGGTGCCTTGCCTGGCTTTCCATAAAGCTCGGAAAACTGGAGATCGTGGGGGGCGACTACGTGCCCGTGCATGCGGAGTTTGCCTCGGTTTCGGGGCTGAAAAAAGGGGCGAGTGTGGAGATCGCCGGGGTCGAGATCGGGAAGGTGGAGTCGATCACGCTTAACGACTACAAAGCCGATGTCCTGATGAAGATCCGGACGGGGGTCAGGCTGTCGGAGGACACCATCGCCTCCATCCGGACCCGCGGGCTCATCGGGGACAAGTTCGTGAACCTCTCTCCCGGCGCGTCGGACCGCCTGATCCCCTCCAACGGAACGATCCGGGAGACCGAGTCCGCCGTGGACCTGGAGGAACTGATCGGTGAATTCATCCATGGAAGCACCAGGTAGGGCGGTCCCGGCGGGGTCGAAGTCCTTCCTTCGGCGCCCCCTTCTGGGCTGGGCGCTCCTGGGGGCAGTCCTGTGGGTCTGCCCCGCCCCCTCCTTCGCAGGCGCACCCACCGAGCAGATCCGGGGGACGATCGACCGGGCGATCGAGATCCTCAAAGAACCCTCGCTCGCGACGAAGGGAAAGAAGGAGGAGCGCCGGGGACTGCTCCGGAAGGAGATCGCGCCGGTCTTCGACTTCGCGGAGATGGCGAAGCGCTCCCTCGGGCCCAACTGGCGCGGGAGGACTCCCGAGGAACGGGACCGGTTCGTCGCACTTTTCCGGGAGCTGCTCGAAAACTCCTATCTCGGGAAGATCGAGGCGTACCAGGGGGAGGTGATCCGGTACGACAAAGAGAAAGTCGACGGTCCGTACGCCGAGGTGAAGACCCTGGTCGTCACCCGGAAGGGGCAGGAGCATCCCGTCGATTACCGGATGCTCGGGGACGGGGGCAGGTGGCGGATCTACGATGTCGTCATCGAGGGGATCAGCCTGGTGAACAACTACCGGTCCCAGTTCAACAGCATTCTGCAGAAATCATCCTTTGCGGATATGATGGAGAAGCTTCGCGCCACGGTCAAAGAGCAGCGGTCGTAGGCTCTTTCCAGGGAGATATCGTTCCCATGCGGGAATTCGCGTCCAGGGGCCTGGTTCCGGAGGGCAGAGCGAAAGAAAGGGGTGAAAGATGAGGAGAGTTGCGACAGGTTCCGTGGTGGTGATCATCGGGTGTTTCCTTCTTCTTGGCACGGCGGACGCGGGGTGGGTGATCCACAGCCGCACCTCGGGGTCCGGCGGCAAGGCGGAACAGGAGGTGTCCTATTTCCAGCGCGACCGGGTCCGCACGGAGGCTTCCGGCAGCGTGCACGTGATGGACTTCGCCGCGAGAAAGATCATCACGATCGACACCGGGGGGAAAAAGTACAGCGTGATGACGTTCGAGGAATTCAAGAAGATGGTCCGCGAGGGCATGAAGGCCTCGCGCCAGGCGATGGACGAGATGAAGCGGCAGGGAATTCCCGTCCCCGGTGTTCCCTCCCGGCCCAAGGGGAAGGCCACGGTGAGTCGCCTTTCCGGGGCGACGGTCGCCGGGTACGAATGCGACGGGTACCGCGTTTCCGTGGGTGGGGGTCCGCGCGAGGATATCTGGGTGACGAGGAAGATCGACCTGAGGGGGGAGATGGGCCCCGCCGTGCGGAAGGAGTTCGATGATCTTTCCCGGGAGATGAAGAACATGGGGATGGATTCCGACGAGGTCGAGGAGTCGGCGGAGTACCGGAAGATCATGGAGGACGGATATCCGATGAAGTTCGTGGACAGGGGGTCGGGCATGGTCCAGGAGGTGACCCTGGTGGAGAAGAAAACGTTTTCCGCTTCCCTGTTCGAGGAGCCGAAGGGATACGAAAAGGTGCCGTATGACAAAATGACGTTCGGACCTTCGGCAGGGGCGCCCGCGTCCGGAAAAGGAACCCCCCGCCGGGGGGAGACGATGCGGCCGGAGACGGAGAGGTCCCCGGGCGGGGGAGCCGCGGGGGCGGCCGGGGCTGTCGGAGGCCGGGCCGCCGACTACGGAAAGCAGTCCTCCGAGGAAGCGAAGGACGCAGCCTCCCGGGGAGACCAGGAGCCGGCCCAGGAGAAGAAGGGGGAGGGTCTGGACAGCATCCGCGAGGGCACCAAGGAGGGGATCAAGAAGCTGTTCAAGTGGTGACGGTAGGGAAGAAAGGGATCGGGAAGGTCGGTCGTCCCGGGGATGGGCCGATGACGACAAGAACGGGTTTTCTTGCGCTGCTGGGAGCGTTCCTGCTGGCCGGGTGCGCGGTCCACGGGCCGGCATCCCGGCCGGAATGGGACGCGCCATATCCCGGGAAGGAGAAGCCTCAGGCGGAAGAGATACGCCACGTTCCCACCGGGCTGAAAATGTCCCTGGACGGGGCGATGGGCATGATCTCCGCCGCGCGCCTGGTGTGCGTGGGAGAGACGCACGACAACATCCACGCCCACCGGGTCGAGCTCACCATCATCCGGGAGTTGTTCCGCCGCTTTCCCGGCAGGATCGCGATCGGGATGGAGATGTTCCGCAAGCCCCAGCAGGATGCCCTGGACCGCTGGACGCGGGGGGAGCTTGCCGAGCTCGAGTTTCTGAAAGCGGCAAAGTGGTACGACAACTGGGGCTCCGACTTCGGCTATTACCGGGATATCCTCCAGTTCGCGAAGGATAACCGGATCGACGTCGTCGCCCTCAACCCGTCGAATGAGCTCCAGGAAGAGGTGAGCCGGGCGGGAATCGACAACGTCCCGGAGGCCCTCCGGGCGAAGCTCCCCGAAATCGGCGAGGCGGATCCCTACCAGTGGGCTGCGATGAAAGCGGTGTACGGGAGTCACCTCCCCACCGAGGGGATGTTCGAGTCCTTCTTCCGGGTCCAGATGCTCTGGGAAGAGACGATGGCCGAGAGCGTCGTCGACTACTGGAAAAGCCCCCGGGGGGAAGGAAAGAAAATGGTCACGATCACGGGGGGGTGGCACGTACGGTACGGGTTCGGCCTTCCGAAGAAGGTGGTCCGCCGGATGCCTGTGCCCTACGTCATCGTGCTTCCCGTGGAGATCGAGATCCCCGAGGAGAAGAAGGAGCAGCAGATGGACGTGGTTCTGCCGCCGGTCCCGCTTCTTCCCTCCGACTTCGCCTGGTACGTCCCGTACGAGGGGCTGGAGGGGATGCGGGTCCGGATGGGCGTTCTGCTGTCCGGGAAGGATGACGCCCCGGTGATCCACAGCGTCGAGGAAGGCTCGCCCGCCGAAAAGGCCGGCGTTCGTCCCGGAGACGTGATCGTGTCGTTCGACGGGCAGCCCGTGGAGGACAGGACCGACATCCTGTATCCCATCGGGACGAAGAAGGAAGGGGACACCGCCGCTCTGGTCCTCCTCCGGGACGGAGCCGAGACGCGGGTCACGATCACCCTCTTCCGGATGCCGAAAAAAAAGGCCCACTGAGCGACGGAGACCGGGAGAAACACAACGCCGCGGTTACCCCGATTTGTCACACGGGTGCGGGGGGCGATATACTCCCCTCGTGCCGGCTGGCGGACGGCACGCTTTTTTGTGGCGGAGGACATTCAACAACCGGCCGGGAGGGAAATGAAATGCCTTTCCTAATCCGCATGGGAGCCAACGCGATCGCGATCCTCCTGATCGCCTATCTCCTTCCGCAGGTGATGTTGGCCGAGGGAGCGTTGTCCGCGCTGGCTGCGGCGTTCGTCCTGGGTCTGGTGAACGCCGTGATCCGCCCCATCTTCATCCTCCTCACGCTTCCGGTCACCATTCTCACCCTCGGGATCTTTCTCCTGGTGATCAACGGGCTTCTCCTGTGGCTCGTCTCCGCGATCGTTTCCGGGTTTCACGTCAATGGATTCTTCGGGGCCGTCGCAGGATCGGTGCTGATCAGCATCGTTTCCGGGGTTCTGACGAGAGTGGTCCCGTGAGCGTCAGTCTCGAGTTCCTGGGGGGGGCAAGGGAGGTCACCGGCTCCTGCATCCTGGTGCAGGCGGGCCGGACGAGGTTCCTCGTGGACTGCGGGATGTTCCAGGGGGGAGGGGAGAGCGACCGGAAGAACGCGAGAACGTTTCCGGTTCCGCCACCCTCGATCGACTTTGTCCTGTGCACGCATGCGCACATCGACCACACGGGCCTTCTTCCCAGGATCGTGCGGGAAGGGTATCGCGGTCCGGTCTATGCGACTGCCGCCACGGCCGATCTTCTCCGGGTGATGCTTCCCGACTCCGGCCACATCCAGGAGCGGGAGGCGGAGTGGAAAAGACGGAGGCGGCAGCGGGCGGGGAGAAAAGACGTCCTGCCTCTCTACACGGAAGCGGATGCGCTCGCGGTTATTCCCCTTCTGTCGCCGGTCGGGTACGGCGAGACGGTGACGCCTGCCCCCGGCGTCCGCGTCTCGCTCCTGGACGCGGGGCACATCCTCGGGTCCGCGATCCTCCGCGTCTCCCTCCCCGACGGCGGCCGGGAGCAGACGCTGGTGTTCACCGGCGACATCGGGCACCGGGGCCTTCCCATCGTGCGCGATCCCACGCCGGTGGAGCGGTCGGACGTGGTGGTGATGGAGTCCACCTACGGGAACCGGGTCCACAAGAAGATGGGGGAAACCATCGAGGAGTTCGTCCACGCCGTGACGGACACCCTGGACCGGAAAGGGGGCAACGTGGTCATCCCGGCCTTCGCCGTCGGCCGAACGCAGGACATCCTTTACCTGCTCGCGGATCTCACCCGGAGCGGTCGGGTCAAGAACCTCACCGTCTATATCGATTCCCCCCTGGCCACCGAAGCCACGCGGATCACCCTCCAGCACCCCGAGTGCTTCGACAAGGAAACGCGGGAGGTGTTCGAGTGGAGGGAGAAGAATCCCGAGGCGCTCGAGGTCGTCGCCACGAGGGGAGTGGAGGATTCGATGGCGCTCAACTCGATGCGGGGCGGCGGGATCATCCTGGCCGGCAGCGGGATGTGCGAGGCGGGACGGATCATGCACCACCTGAAGCACAACCTCTGGCGGAAAGAATCCAGTGTGATCATCGTCGGCTTCCAGGCGCAGGGAACCCTCGGGCGGAAGATCGTGGAAGGGGCCCGGAGGGTTCGGATCTTCGGGGAGGAGATCAACGTCGCCGCCGACGTCTACACGATCGGAGGGCTGTCCGCCCACGCCGACCGGGACGACCTGCTCGCCTGGGCCGGCGGGTTCCGGAATCCTCCGGGCAGGGTCTTCGTGGCCCACGGCGAGGAGTCGGTGTCCGTCGGGTTCGCCGGCCTGCTGAAGGAGCGGTTCGGCTGGAACGCCGAGGTCCCCTACCCCGGCCGGCCGATCGACGTCTAAGTGTGTACCGTCCTTACTACGGCGACGTATCCGTGCGTGGCTCCCGGTACCCAGGGGCTCGCGGGGGGCTTCCTCTTCGCTACGCTCGCGACCTTCGCCCGCTCGCTGCCATTCCGCTCGACGCAATTTCCTCCTCGCTCCATAGGCCGCTCAGAGGAACCCCCCGCTTCGCCTCTGTGCACCGGCAGGGGAAAAGTCTCCGGGTTTCGGTCCGATAGGTGACCGTCATCACGAGACGCAGCAGTAGGCTTAAGCCCGCCCCGCGGGGTGCGGGCGAGGGGATGCCCGTGAGTCGAATAGAGATCCCGCGAAGGAGGAGGCGGCTTGTCGTTGCGGCGGCCGTGTTTCTCGCGGTGGCCTGGGCGGTGTCTTTCCCCCGATCCCCGGGGGCGCACGCCGTGAACGACCCCCAGGACGACATCCTCCGGTCGATCGGGGTGGACGAGAAGCTCGGCGGCGCGGTCCCCCGGGATGCCGTCTTCCGGAACGCGAAGGGGGAAGAGGTGCGGTTTGGGGACTACCTGCGGGGAGGCCCCGCGCTGCTGACCCTGAACTACTACACCTGCCCCATGCTGTGCCCTCTGACGCTGCGCTCTCTCCTCGGGTCGGTGGAAAGAATGAAAGGGATCGATCTCGGCCGCGACTTCCGGATCGTCACGGTCAGTATCAACCCCGAGGACACGCCCGCGATCGCAAGCGCGCGCGCCGGGGAGATCTACGCCGAAATGAAGGGGACGGACGATCCGGCGGCCCGGTGGCCGTTCCTGCTGGGCGATGCGGGGGCGGTCGGGGCTCTCACCGGCGCAGTCGGATTCCGGTACCGGAGGGTGGGCAACGAGTTCGCCCATCCGGACGTGGTCGTCGTCCTGACCCCCGAGGGGAGGATCTCCCGCTATCTGTACGGGATCGAGCAGGACCCCCGGGATCTCAAGATGGCCCTCATCGAGGCTTCGGGGGGAAACATCGGGAAGTCGACCGCCCTGAACCACGTCCTGTTATTCTGCTTCCAGTATGACCCCGTGGGGAAGAAATACGCCCTGTACGCCCGGAACATCATGAAGGCCGGCGGGGTCCTGACGATCGCTCTGCTTGGAGGCCTGCTCCTCGTTTTATGGAAGCGGGGCCAAGGCAAGGCCACTCCGTAGCGACAGGGGGAGACGATGGCGAACGCTTATGCCCTGGGGGAGGCGGCTTCCCGGACGACGGTACAGGTGGATGCCCTGTTTCTCTTCATCACCCTGGTCTCCCTCTTTTTCTTTCTGCTCGTCGAGGGGCTGCTGATCTACTTCGCGATCAAGTACCGGCGGAAGAAGGGGGCCGAGCCGGCGGCGACGCCCGACATCCGGGGCAATCTTCTCCTGGAGAGCATATGGATCGTGATCCCCTCCCTCGTCGTCGCCGCCTTCTTCTACTACGGGTACCGGGTGTTCCGGGACATCCGGACGCCATCCCCCGGAGCGACCGACATTCACGCCGTGGGCAGGCAGTGGCTCTTCGAGTTCCGGTATCCCGACGGCAGGTCGTCGATCAACGAGCTCCGGGTGCCTGCCGGCAGGCCCGTGAAACTCATCCTGACCTCCGACGACGTGATCCACAGCTTTTTCGTCCCGGACTACCGGCTCAAGCAGGACATGGTGCCGGGGCGGTACACCACCCTGTACCTGCACCCCGACAAGGCGGGGACGTACCCGATCCTGTGCGCCGAGTACTGCGGCGTCAGCCACTCCACGATGCGCGCGGAATTGATCGTGATGGAACCCGACGCGTATGCGGCATGGCGGGAGAAAAAAGAGGCCCCGGCCGGCCTGTCGCTGGCGGAACGGGGGAAGGCGCTCGCGGAGAAGTCCGGATGCCTGGGATGCCATGCCCTCGAGGGGAAGGAGAAGTTCGGCCCCAATTTCGGCAAGGTCTTCGGCCGGAAGGTCCTCCTCGCGGACGGGACCTCCGTGACCGCGGACGAGGAATACCTCCGGGAGTCGATCCTCGATCCCAAAGCAAAGGTGGTGAAGGGGTACCCGGCCACCATGCCCACCTTCAAGGGGAGCCTCTCTCCCGAGGACGTGGGCGCGATCATCGCCTACCTTACGTCCCTGTCCGGAGGAGGGCGGGAAGAGAAGGGAGAGAAGGAAAAACGGGAGGGTGCCCCCGCGAACAAGGATGGGGAGGCCGAAGCGGTACGGAAGGGGAAGACGCTTGCGGAAACCTACGGGTGCCTGGGGTGCCACTCCGCCGACGGATCGGTCCGGGTCGGGCCGTCCTTCCAGGGGCTGTTCGGCAGACAGGTCGAGCTCGAGAGCGGCGGGAAGGCGACCGCCGACGAGGCGTATCTCAGGGAATCGATCAACCAGCCCCGAGCGAAAGTCGTCAAGGGATTTCCCAATGTTATGCCGGAATTCAAAGGGAAAATTTCGGAGGAGGACCTCTCCGCCGTCATCGCCTACCTAAAAACGCTGAAACGATAGGTTTTTTGCGCATCAAACTCCCCCGTTCGGTCATCGCATGGGGGAAAAACGGAAGGAGAGGCGGAAAGACCGATGCGGGAAACGATGTGGAGCGGGGAACGGCCGCTGAACGGTAACGCCTCCCCGAGGGGCTACCTCGAGGAGAAAGGGTTCTGGGCCTGGGCCTATACCCTGGACCACAAGCGGATCGGGGTGATGTACCTGTACACGACCCTCTTCTTTTTTCTGGTGGGTGGAGTTTTCGCTCTCCTGATCCGCATCAAGCTGATGTTTCCCGGACAGCACATATTCACCAACCAGACCTACAACGTGATGTTCACCATGCACGGGGCCCTGATGATCTTCCTGTTCATCATCCCCGCGATCCCGTCGGGGCTCGGAAATTTCTTCATCCCGCTGCAAATCGGTGCGCGGGACGTGGCGTTCCCCCGGCTCAACCTGATGAGCTACTGGGTCTTCGTGGCGGGGATCGTCGTGATCCTTTTCTCCCTCGTCCGCCCGATGGACACGGGGTGGACCTTCTACACCCCCTATTCCGCGAGAACGTCGGCCGACGTCACGGTCCTCTCCTTCGGGATCTTCCTCATCGGGATGTCCTCCATCCTCACGGGATTGAACTTCCTGGTGACGATCCACAAGCTGCGGGCGCCGGGGATGACGTGGCACCGGATGCCGCTTTTCATCTGGTCGATGTACGCCACGAGCATCATCCAGGTGCTGGCGACCCCGGTCGTGGGGATCACCTTCCTGCTGCTCGCCATGGAACGGGTCCTCGGGGTGGGCTTCTTCGATCCGGCGAAGGGAGGCGACCCCATCCTGTTCCAGCACTTCTTCTGGTTCTACTCCCATCCCGTCGTCTATGTGATGATCCTCCCCGCGATGGGGATCATCTCCGAGGTCATCCCGGTCTTTTCCCGGAAGCCGATCTTCGGGTACAAGGCGATCGCCTACTCCTCCGTAGCGATCGCCCTCTTCGGATTCTTCGTCTGGGGGCACCACATGTTCGTCACCGGGATGTCCGGCACGGCGGCGATCATCTTCTCCCTCCTGACGTACTCCGTGGCCATTCCCACGGCGATCAAGGTCTTCAACTGGCTCGCCACGATGTACCGGGGATCCATCACCTTCGAGTCCCCCATGCTGTACGCCTTGACCTTCATCTTTCTCTTCGTCGTCGGGGGCTTAACGGGGATGTACCTGGGGGCTCTGGGGGCGGACATCCACGTACACGACACCTACTTCATCGTCGCCCATTTTCATTACACCATGGTGGGGGGGACGGTGATGGGGCTTCTGGCAGGTCTGCACTTCTGGTTTCCCAAGATGACCGGCAGGATGCTCGGCGAAAAGATGGCGCGCCCCGCCTGGCTGCTGATGTTCATCGGCTTCAACGTCACCTTCTTCACCCAGTTCATCCTGGGGTTCGAGGGGATGCCGAGGCGGTACGCGGAATACCCCGCGCAATACCAGGCCCTGAACATCGTGTCCACGGTGGGGTCGTGGGTCCTCGCGACGGGGGTTTTGATCATGTTCGCGAATTTCGTCCGCGGGTTGTTCCGGGGCGCCCCTGCCCCACCGAACCCCTGGAAAGCCCTCTCCCTGGATTGGCAGACGGGGTCGCCCCCACCGACGGAGAATTTCCGGGAGATCCCGACGGTCACCGACTGGCCGTACGGGTATGCGGGAAGGCAGACGTAGGGTGATGAGCGGGGAGGTGACCCACAAGGAGGCGGCGATGACGGGGCACGAGCCCCACATGGACCCGGCCACGGCGCGCGAGGCCGCAACGCTGGGGATCTGGACATTCCTCGCCACCGAGGTGCTTCTCTTCGGGGGGCTGTTCACCGCCTACGTCATCTTCCGGATCAAGTACCCCCGGATGTTCTACGAGGACCACCTGATGCTGGACCGGGTCCTCGGGGCGGTCAACACGATTGTGCTGATCGGGAGCAGCCTCACCGTCGCGCTCGGCATATCGGCGATCCGCAAAGGGAAGGTTAGGCTTCTCCGGATGTATCTGTCGTTCACCATCCTGCTGGCGGCGACGTTCCTGGGGATCAAGTACCTGGAATACACGGAGAAATTCTCTCACGGGCTTTCTCCGGGCACCGACATCTTCTTCTCCCTCTATTTCATGCTGACGGGTCTGCACGGCATCCACGTGCTGGCCGGGATGGTGGTGCTGGGTGCGGTCCTCTATCTTGCCGGGAAGGGGAAATATTCCGAAAGCTACCATACGCCGGTGGAGATTTCGGGGTTATACTGGCATTTCGTGGACCTCGTCTGGATCTACCTGTTCCCGCTGCTGTACCTGGTGGGGTAGGAGGGAGCGCGATGAAGGAGCACGGTCCGGGCAACGTCGGGTACATCGCCGTGTGGGCCGCCCTCGTCGTCCTCACGGCGGCCACCGTGGCGGTGTCCTACGTGCACCTCGGGATGATGAACATCGTCGTCGCCCTCCTGATCGCGTCGGTGAAGGCGTCGCTCGTCGCCCTGTTCTTCATGCACCTGCGGCGCGAGAGCAGGCTCGTCTGGGGGTTCGCCCTGACGCCTGTGTTTTTCCTGGTTCTCATCATCGCGGGGACGCTTTCGGACACGCTTTTCCGTTGACGGACCGGAAGGGGCAGGACCCGCCGTGCGGGGGAGGGGGAGAGTACGATGCTCGGCAGAATCACCGTTGGCCTGTTCTTCGTCCTGCTGATCTGGGGAAACCTCGTCGCGGGGCTGAAGGCGGGACTGGCCTGTCCGGACTGGCCCCTCTGCCACGGGAAGGTCCTTCCGCCGTTCCGCCCGGACATCACCATGGAGTTCCTCCACCGGGTGATCGCGGCGGTGGCGGGGTTCGCCCTTCTTGCCCTGTCGTACCGGCGGTTCCGGACGTATCGGGGGGGCGCGAAAGCCATCCCCGTCCTGGCGGTGGCCCTGCTCGCAGCCGAGATCGTGATGGGCGGGGCGGTGGTGCTCCTGGAGCTGCCGGTTCAGCTCACCACCGTCCACTTCACCACGGGGCTTTTCGTGTTCCTCCTGGTCTATTACATGACGGCCTTCGACGGGGTTGCCTTGCCGCCCTCCTTCTCCCTCAAGGGGTATCCCGGCCTGTTTTTCGGGATGGGCGCCCTGGTGTTCCTTCTGGCGGCGATGGGGGCCTACGTCCGCCACGCGGGGGCCGGACTGTCCCTGCCCGACTGGCCGACCTCCCTCGGCGGCCTCGTCCCCGCCGTTCTTGCCGGCGGGGTTCTCCTCCAGTTCTCCCATCGCGTTTTGGCCGCCCTCGTCGCGCTCACCATCGTGGCGCTTTGGGCCGCGACCGCCCTCGATGACCGCCTGCGGAGACACCGGCGGATGGCCGGGGCGCTGGTTCTCATGATCCTCGCGCAGATCGCCGTCGGCGGGGCCGTGGTGCTGACCCAGCTCTATTTCCTTTCCACCGCGTTGCACCTGGCCGTGGCCCTGGGGATGCTCATGGTGCTGGCCCGGATGTGGGTCCGGGAACTTTCGCCCGGGGGGACGGCTCCATAAAGGCGACCACCCTGCCGAGAAAGCCCCGCGAGGGGGAAGAAAGGGACGGTCCGGCCGATCTGGCCGGCTCGGCCCTGCTGATCTCGAAGCCCGGTATCACGACGGGCGTAGGCCTTGCCGGTCTCGCCGGGATGGTCCTGGCGGCAAGGGGGATGCCCGGCCCCGCCGTCGTGCTGCCCTGCCTGGCAATGATCATCGCAGCGGCCTCCGGAGCCGCGATCGTCAACGGCATTCTCGACGCTCCGATGGACGCCCGGATGCCCCGGCTGTCGGTCCGGGTCGAGGCGATGAAAAAGGTCGGTAGCCAGGGGACGCTGGCACTCTCTCTCGGCCTCATCCTGGCCTCTCTCGTCGTTTCCTACCGCTTCTTTTCGGGGATGACCGCCGCCCTCGTGCTCGCCGCCGTGCTGTCCTACACGGTCCTGTACACCCTCTACCTCAAGCGGCGTTCTCCCTACGGGACGATCCCCGGGGGGATTCCGGGAGCGCTGCCCGTCCTCATCGGATATTCCGCCGTGGCCGGCCGTCTCGGGGCGGACGGGATCATCCTGTTCCTGGTGATGCTCCTCTGGCAACCGCCGCACTTCTGGGCCCTGGCGCTCGCGCACATGGAGGAGTACCGGGATGCGGGCGTTCCCGTTCTTCCCGTCGCGCTGGGCGAGCCGTACACGAAGATCCTCATCTTTCTGTACGCCGTAAGCCTCCTGCCGACGACCCTCGCCCTCTGGGCCTTCGGCTACTGCTCGGGGGTGTTCGCCCTGATTGCCATCGTCCTCTGGTGCTTCTTTCTTCTGTCTTGCTATCGCAACGTGGTCGGCCGGCGCAGGTATCGCAGGGCGTTCGGAGCCTCCATCCTGTACATGATGGGAATTCTGCTGGCGGTGATCGTGGACGTGTCCGCGCGTCCCTTGTACTGAGGAGATATCGGCTTCCGCGCCCCCTTCGGAAGGCGCCTGCAACCGGAGACCCTGGCTCGCCGGCCTCCAGAGATCCATTCCCTCAGATCCCGGCATTCGAGGGCCGCTGCATCCCCGCCGGCTTCGTTGCCCGCCCTCACCGTACCGCGGCGGGTACGCCTCGGCCGGGCGCCTCGCCGGACGGGGCGCATCGACCCTCTCGGTGCACGGCCTCTTCAGGAACGGACCTCTGGATGCCGGGGGGCTCCGTTATCAAACGCTCGCGACCTTGCGCCCGCTTGCTGCCGGTTCCGCTCGCCGGGGACATTCCTGATTCATCTCCGGGATGCGGGAGAGGAGTGTCCCCGCCCATTCGCTCCACAGGCC
>LDXO01000032.1 GCA_001443455.1 Deltaproteobacteria bacterium CSP1-8
TCGGGGACGCTGCGGCGGGGCCCATCCTTCGGGCGGTCCTGTCGGAGAGCGAGGATTGGTCCCTTCGTTCCCGCGTTGTGGAGGCGCTGGGAAAGATCCGCCACCGCGAGGCGATCCCGGATTTCCTCGCGTGCCTCCGCGATCCCGCCGACTGGGTTCGCTTCGCTGCGGTCGAAGCCCTTTCCTCCCTCGGGGCCGAAGAGCACGCCGGGGATCTGATCCGCCTGCTCAAAGATCCCGTGCCGGAGACGCGGAAGGCGGTCTGTCGCGTGGTGTCACGGCTGGAAGGGGAAAAAGGGGACGCTCCTGTGGAGGGCCTGCTTGGCGATCCCTCACCCGACGTTCGTGCGGAGGCGCTGAGAGCGGTGAGGCGGAGGAAGATCCGCGGGTGCGAGCCGAAGGTTCGCCAACTGTTGGCCGATTCTTCCGGAGAGGTGCGTCTGGAAGCGGCCATGGCGCTGTCGGTCATGGGGGGATACACGTCGGTCGACGCGATCCTCCGTGCGGCGAGGGGGGCGTCGGACCGGCTGGTGGAGGCGTTGATTTCGGCAATCCAGGGGTGCCACGAAGGATCCTTCGCGGATCTTCTCGCCCGCGTGCCCGATCCGCCGTCCCGTGAGCAGGTCGTGGTGCTCCTGGAAGCAGCATTCGGGGGAACGGGGGAGGGACGTCTCGCGTTTGCCTCCCGCTACCTGGATGCGCCAGACCCCCTCCATCGCAGATCCGCCACATTCGCCCTGCGCGGGTTCGACCCGGGTGAGGTGAAAGGCCTCCTGGAGGGGCTGGTGCGGGATCCCGATGAACGCGTGCGCGTGGCTGCGGTCACCGTCGCGGCACTCGGCAGGGAAAGGGCCTTGTTCTCCCTGGCGGAGGGGCTCGCCGTCGACCCCCATGAAGCGGTGCGATTCCACGTCGCCCTGGCTCTCGGGATTTCCGGGGACCGGAGGTTTTGGGACACCCTCCTGGTCCTGGGAAAGGACCGGGACCCGTCGGTCCGCGCCGGGGCGGCGATGGCGCTGTCTCTCGAAAACGACCCGGCATTGATCCCGGCGATCCGGGATTTTTCCCTCGATGAGGAACTGTGCGGGAGGGCACGGGAGATTTTCGTCAAGGACTCGCCGGACCTCCTCGTCACCCGGGTGGTGGAAGAGGCATTGCGCCAGAACATGATGGAGACCCGCCTCTTTCTGGGAGGGAGCCGGTTTGCCCTGGAAAAGGATCTGGTCCGGCACGCCCGCGAGGCGCTTACCGCCGGGGAGCGCGTCCGTGCCCTTGAAATATGCAAGGTGGTGGCCACGGGCCAGTCGTACACAACCGTGCTGGCGATCCTCAAGAACGATCCCTCCCCGGAGGTGCGCGCCTGCGCGTTGGATCTGCTTCTCTCCATCCGGCAGGATTCCGAAGTGGCGAGGGTGGTCGGCGGCGCCCTGATGGATCCGTCACCGGATATTCGGGTGAAAGCGGCACGGATCCTCGGGGAGATGGAGTTCCCGGAGGCGATGGAGGCCCTTGTCCATTCCCTCGACACACCGGACCGCGAGCTACGGGAAGCGGTGACCTCTTCCCTCTCGAGGCACATGGGGCGAAATCCCAAGCGTGCCGAGAAACTCATGGAGGAGATCCCCACGACCAAGACCCGCAAGCTCGGGATGGTCTGGCTGCTCGGGAAAACCCGCCGCGGCGGGGCGATGAAGCTGCTTCTGCGATATCTCGAGGACGAAGAAGGAGACGTTCGCGCAGCCGCCGTGGGCGCTCTTGCGAAGTACCGGAGGGGAATCGTCGCCCGTTTTCTGAAGGCATCCTTGTCGGACCCGAACGGCAGGGTACGGGCGGCCGTGGTCAACGCGCTTTCCCGGATCCGGACCCCGGAGTTTGAGGAGGTGATGGAGAAGGTGCTCGCGGACCCGGATTCCTTCGTGCGTCAGCGGTCGGCGATCGCCCTGTTCCGGATGGGGTCGAAGACGGTTCGCCAGCGGATCCGGTCGATCGGCGAGGAGCCGAAGGAGCTGCGTCCCGTATGGGCTGCCTGCGGTCTGGTCCTCGGAGACCTTGCTCCTTCGGACTTGCTGGCGTATCCCGATTCCGCGCCCTTTTTGCGGGAGTTGTTCCCCCTCGACGAGGCGGAGACGGCGACCCGGGAATCGCCGGACCCGAAACGGAGGATGACGGCGTTCCGGGTCTTGCAGGTTCTGTCCCGGGAGGCCGCCTTGCGCGCAGCGAAGGTGTTGGTCAACGACCCGGACGTCGAGGTTCGCGGGGAGGCCATGTCCGTTCTCCGGAGTCCGGATCCGGCTTGACATGGGCGGGACGCATCTCTTCCTCCAGCTGGTGGGCGCAATCCTGGTCCTGTACCTCTTTCTGTACAACAGTTTCCAGCTCGTCTTCGTGTTCGTCGCATTCCGGGAGGTCCGCCGACGGCTGCGGGGCCGGGCATACGGGGACCTGGATATTGTGTACGGATCGCCCTTCACGTCCCCCCTCTCGATCATCGTTCCCGCCTACAACGAGGAAACGACGATCGTCGAGTCCCTCTCGTCGCTCGTCCGTCTTCATTTCCCCCGCATGGAGATCATCGTGGTCAACGACGGCTCGACGGACGGCACGCTCGACAGGATCGTCCGGGAATTCGGTTTCCGCCGGATGGAGATCACCTACGAGGAACGGATTTCGACCCGCCCCGTGCGCGGTTTTTACGAATTGCGGGGTGGGCTGCCCCCCGGGGTAATCCGATGGGTGGTCGTGGACAAGGAGAACGGGGGGAAGGCCGACGCCCTGAACGTGGGAATCAACGCCTCCACGTGCCCCATGTTCGTTTCGATGGACGCCGATTCCGTCATCGATGAGAATGCGCTGCTCCAGGCCTTCCGGATCATGCTCCGGGACGAGGGGATCGTCGCCATCGGGGGGCAGGTGGCTCTCGTCAACGGGTGCGAGGTTCACGAAGGACAGGTCCGGAGGGTGGGACTTCCCGACTCGTCGCTGGCCCGGTTCCAGGTAGTGGAGTACATGCGGTCCTTCTCCATCGGGAGGACGGCCCTTGCCCGGCTGAACGCGATCATGATCATTTCGGGCGTATTCGGGATATTCCGGAAGGACGTGGTGGTCAAAGTGGGAGGGTACCTGACCCGGAACCTGACGGGAAAGCTGGTTCGCGAGTACGTTGGGCAGGGACGCGACACCGTCTGCGAGGACATGGAGATCATTGTGAGGATCCAGCGGTACATCAAGGAGAAGCGCCTGTCCTCCCGCGTGGGGTACACGCCGGAACCGCTTTGCTGGACGGAGGGGCCGGAAACGTTGAGAAGCCTGGGGAAGCAGCGAAACCGCTGGATGCGCGGCCTGATCGAGACGCTCGTGTATCATCGGGCCATCCTGCTGAACCCGAGATACGGGACTCTGGGGTGGTTTGCCTATCCGTTCTTCGTGCTGTTCGAGTTCGTGGGTGCCCCGATCGAGTTGTTCGGGTACTTGGCCGTCCCCCCCCTGTATGCCTTGGGCTTGTTGAGTGGCAGGTTCCTTTTCCTGTTTTTCATCCTCTCCGTAATCTATGGAACGCTCGTATCGGTTTCCGCCGTCGTGACCGGTGCGTGGTCGGAGGCGACAAGCCGATCCCGGGAGCGGGGGAGCTCTCTCCTCCAATACCGGGAACGGCGCCACCTTGCCGTTCTGCTCGCGTATGCGCTCCTGGAAAACCTGGGGTACCGGCAACTCACCCTTTGGTGGAGGATCCGCGGCATATGGGACTACTATTTCGGAAGAACGGGATGGGAGAAGTTCGGGAGGAAAGGGTTCGGAGCCGCGCCGGTGCAACCCGCGAAGCAGGCGGGAGGAGGCGGAGGATGTTGACCGTCTGTACCTTCCTGCTCGCCGTCTCCCTATTCGCCCCGGCCCTGGCGGAGGCCGAAAACGGGAGAGAGTTGGACAGGGGGGTAGCCCAGGTGCGATCGGGCGAGTACAACGCTGCCGTGGCAACGCTTAAGGAAATCCTTGAGGAGGACACCGGGAACCGGGAGGCACGCCTCTGGCTTGCAAGGGCGCTCGGTTTTTCGGGGGATTTCGCGGGAGGGGAAAAGGAATACCGGGAGGTGCTGTCCGCTAACCCCGGCGACGTCGAGGCGCGCCTCGGGCTTGCCGACGTTCTGGCCTGGCAAAAGAGGTACCGGGAAGCCGGGCTGATCCTTTCCGACCTGGCGAAAGAGCGCCCGGGCGACACGGAGGTCTGGACACGGCGGGGAAAGGTGGCCTTCTGGGCCGGGGAACCGGAGGAAGCGAAAAGGCACTTCGACCGTGTCCTCACCCTGGACCCGGGGAACGAAGAGGCCCGGCGGGGACTCGACCTCATCGCCGGGAAGCCCGCGCGGGGATACTCCAGGGAGGCGGAGTTGGGCGCCGCCTATCTCCGGATCCGCCGTGCGAACCCCGGGAGCCAGGTGCATGCGGCCATCCGGGACAAGAGCGTTACGGGTTGGGAGTTCCTCGGCCGCGGCGATTACCTGCACCGGTTCGGCAAGGACGAGGGACGTGCAACCGCCGGGATCACCCGGAGATGGGATAGCGGCGGGAGCCTGCGAGCCGAAGGGGGGATATCCCCGGACGCGGAAGTTTTTTCCCGCGCATCCCTGGAGGCCGAGCTGGCATGGCCGCTTGGCGGCGGGCTGGTGGGATATGCGGGGGGAAAGTACGCAAACTATTCGGTTGCCGACGCCTGGAACGCCGTCGCCGCGCTCGAGTGGTATATCCGGGGAAGCAATGCCCTGTTTGCGCGCTACATTCTCACGAGAACGGACTTCGATGCGGGGGGTTCGAGCACCGACGGGTCGTGGATGATCAAGCTCAGCCACTTCCGCACCGATGACGACCGGATCTGGGCCTACTACTCACGGGGGACGGAAGGGTACACGACGGGCACGGCCGACCAGATCGGCAACATATCCTCCGACACCTTCGGATTGGGAGGCAGGACGTTTCCCGTCCCCCGCTGGGGGATCGAGGGAAACATCGAGTGGCAGGAGCGGGAAGGGGGGAACCACTATTTCACGGTAACCGCCCTCGTGGTCCGCAGGTTCTAAAACCCATGCCCGCGAATGAAACGCGAGCGGCCGACATGGAATGCTTCGTTCTTGGCTCGGGGACCGCCGTGCCCCATCCCCGAAGGGGGTCCGCCGGCCACCTGCTCCGCCACGGCGGCTGTACGCTCCTGATCGACGCCGGCCTGGGGACGCTCCAGAAGCTTGCCGTTCTCGGGGTCTCCCTGGCCGCGCCGGATGCCGTGGCGTTCACCCACCTTCATCTGGACCACACGGCCGAGCTGGCTCCGCTCCTTTTCAGCCTCAAGAACGCCGGGATCGGCCGCAGCAAGGCCCTGACCCTCCTGGGGGCGCCCGGTTTCCGCGATTTCTATGAACGGCTGCGCCGCACGTACGGATCCTGGGTAGAAGCGGGGGACTATCCCCTCCGGGTCGAGGAGATATCCGCCCGGCCCCTGTCCCTGGGCTCCCTCGTCCTGACCGCCGTTCCGGTAGTGCACACGCCCCATAGTGTGGCCTATCGCGTCGAAGACCCGGGGACAGGGAAAGTGGCCGCGTTTTCCGGTGATACGGATGTGTGCGAGGGGCTCGTCGCGGCGGCGCGAGACGCCGATTTGGCCGTCTTCGAGTGCTCGTTTCCCAATGAGCGGAAGGCAGAGGGACACCTGACCCCCCGCGAGGCGGGGGAAATAGCCTCTTTGGCGCGGGTGAAGAGGCTGGTCCTCACCCATTTCTACCCGGAGTGCGAGGGGGCGGACATTCTCGGCCAGTGCCGGGAAACGTATGCCGGCGAGATCATTTTGGCCGAGGATCTCCTCCGCGTTCGAGTCTAAAGGGGCGATCAGTCCGCAAGATCCGGGGGCAGTCCCGCCGCGATCCCTCCCTCGTTCATCGACCCGGTACGGTATCCCGCAAGATCGACGGCCACGTAGAGGAACCCGTTTTCCCGGAACCCTCCGTGGATGGCCTCCGCTATCTCGGGTTCGAACAGCCGCGGGATCTCCTCCCGCCCGACCTCGATGCGCGCGACCCGGTCGTGGACGCGAACCCGGAACTGCCGGAAGCCGAACCCCCGGAGGATCTCCTCGCATTTTCCGCGTCGATCGACGCACCGTACGGAAACCGCGAGGAGAGGCAGGCAAACGCCCCCTTCTCCGCGGTGGGAAGGCGGAAATGGCGGCTTAACGCCCGAATGTCCTCTTTCGATATCCCGTTTTCCAGCAACGGGCTGCGAACGCCTAGTTCCCTGGCCGCCCGCCTCCCGGGACGGAAGTCGCTGGTGTCGTCGCTGTTCGTCCCGTCGCACACCGCCGCGTATCCCTCCGCACGGGCCATTTCCGACAGGATGCCGAACAGTTCCTTCTTGCAGTGGTAGCACCTGTCGGGGGGGTTTTCGGAGAACCCGGGGATCGCAAGTTCGTTCGACTCCACGAACCGGTGAGGGGCCTTCCAGTCGCGGGCAATCCTCTCCGCCTCGTCGCGCTCCGATTTCGGGTAGGTGGGGGATGTCGCGGTGACCGCGAGGGTCCTCTCTCCCAGCGCCCGGAGAGCGGCGTGCAGAAGGAACGTGCTGTCGACACCTCCGCTGAAGGCGACCAGGGCGGACCCCAGGGAGCGCAACGACGAGAGGAGAGACTCCCATTTTTCCGCGAGCGCGGGGGGAAGTCCCTCGGTTTGCCGGGGTTCAGCGGAGGAGCGCATGCCCGATCTCCGAAAAATCGGCGTTTGCGGGAAGGGTCAGCTCGGTTTCGCCCAAGGGGCCCACTTCCCGCACGGGGAAGGGGGGGGAAGTCCCCTGCTTGCTGTACCGGGTGAACAGCCGGGAGAGAAGGTCTTCCGGCTGCGCGCCGTTTTTCGATTCGATCCCGATCGACGGCCCCGAAAACCCCTTCGCGATGTAGACGGTCATCTTCCCCCGGCAGAGCGCCTCCAGCTTCCGGTTCTCCCCCTCGTTCCTCGCCACGATGACCTTCCGCCCGTCGCGAAGCCGGAAGTGCCTTCCGACCTTCAGGAGATGGATATCCGCCATGTCCGGGTCCGCGCAGTGGTCGAAGAGGTCCTTGACCTTGCGGGAGAAGGTCTTGTCGGTCAGGAGGCACCCTCCCGCCGGACAGGGGTAATCGACGACGTCCCACTCCTGCGCGAGCCGGATCTGCTCCTTGCGGGACCTCCCCGCGATGTCGAGGAGGCGTTCCCGGTCGACCCACCCTTCCCGTTCGGGGAGGGTGGGCTCAAAGTGTTTCGCCGAGAGGGGCCGGAGCACCAGCCCCCGGCAGCCGCTGTGCTTCTCGATGGTCCGGAAGGCATCAAAGCGCTGGGACATGGGACGCTGGCCGACCACCTCGCCGGTCACCAGAAAGGAGGCGCCTGCCTGTTCCATATGCTCCCTGGCTTTTCGCAATGTGAATATCCGGCAATCGATGCAGGGGTTCATCCCCGCGCCCCTTCCGTACCTCGGGTTCCGGATGATCTCGATGTATTCGCTTCCCTTCGACACCGTTTGGATCGGGATCCCCATCCGCCCGGCGACGATCTGCGCCTGGGAGTGGCAGCCGCTCCCAGCCGCCTTCGCGCAGGTGCAGAACGGGGAGGTGAAGTGGAGGGCCAAAAGCTCCACCCCCTGGTCGAGCATCATCCTGGCGGCCAGCGTGCTGTCCAGACCCCCGGACAGAAGAATCACCGCGCGCTTCGCGTTCCGGTTCCCGGCCTCTCTCATACCGCGCAACTCCGTTCCTGTTCGTATTCGGACGCCTCGAGGGGGAGCCGGATCCGGGGGGACTCCCCGCAAGCGGGACATCGGGGGTCCCGGGAAACGCGATGGACGGAGACGGAGCCGGTCAGGGCGTCCAGGGTGAGCAGCTTGCCCGACAGCGGTTCCCCTGCACCGGTGATGATCTTGATCGCCTCCACGGCCTGCCACGCTCCGACGATCCCCGCGACGGCCCCCAGGATCCCCGAATCGGCGCAGGTGGGCGCGTCCCGCCGGGGGGGGATCTCCGGGATCAGGCAGCGCAGACAGGGCCCCGCGCCGGGGATCACCGTCGTCATCTGGCCGCCGAACCGCAAGACCCCCGCGTGCACGAGCGGGACCATCGTCAGGACGGAGGCGTCGCTGCACAGGTATTTGGTCGGGAAGTTGTCGCTCCCGTCGATGACGACGTCGTACTGCCGGAACAGCCGTATGGCATTCTCCGCGGTAAGGGCGGTCCCGTGCTCCTCCAGCACGGCGTCGGAGCGGATGGCGCGGATGCTCTCCCCCGCCGACTCCACCTTGCGGCGGCCCACCGATTTCTCCGGGTGGATCACCTGGCGGTTGAGGTTCGATATCTCGACGCGGTCCCGGTCGACCACACCGATCCGTCCGATTCCCGCCGCCGCGAGGTACAGAAGCGCCGGGGAGCCCAGGCCGCCTGCCCCCACCACAAGGACGGAAGAGCCGAACATCCTCTCCTGCCCCTCGGGGCCGATTTCCCGGATCAGGATGTTCCGGCTGTACCGCAGGATCTTTCCGTCGGTCCATTCCATCGGAATATTATACCGCATGCGCCCCCGGCATCCTTGGTACCATAAGGCGAACTGCATCCACAAAGCAGGAGGGGGGATCCCGTGCCGATCGACGTGGAGTCCATCCGGACCGCCGAATTCCCCGTGACCGGGAGGCTTCTTTATCTGAACCACGCGGGAGTCTCTCCGATCCCCGCATCCTCGGCGTCGGCGGGCGTCCGGCTGCTGCACCAGTACCGGGACGAGGGCGCACTCCATCTCCGGAAATGGGTGGAGGTGTCGGACGATGTGCGCGGCAGGTTCGCACGTCTGATCGGGGCCGCAAACGACGAGGTGGCCTTCATCAAGAATACGTCGGAGGGGATCTCCTTCGTCGCCTCGGGCTTCCCGTGGAAGGAGGGGGACAACCTCGTGACCGCCAACGTGGAGTTTCCCTCCAACGTCTACCCCTGGATGCGCCTTGCGGCGCACAACGTCGAGGTCCGCATGGTGCAGGCGAGGGATGGCCGGGTCCGGAAGGACGACGTGATCGCCTCCTGCGACGGGAAGACCCGTGTCATCGCGCTCTCCTCGGTGGAATTCGCCAACGGATTCCGCAACGATCTTCCGGGAATCGGGGAGTACTGCCAGAAGCAGGGGATTTTCTTTTTCGTCGATGCGATCCAGAGCCTCGGGGTGATCCCGATGGATGTGAAAGCGTACGGGATCGATGCCCTCGCCGCGGACGGTCACAAGTGGATGCTTTCTCCGGAAGGGATCGGCGGATTCTACATTTCCCGGGACGTGATGGAGATGGTGGAGCCGGTGGTGCTCGGATGGCATTCGGTCCGGAACCGTTTCGACTTCGAACACTACGATTTCCGACTCTCGCCGGATGCACGTCGTTTCGAGCCGGGGAGTTTCAACACCGTGGGGCTTGCCGCATTCGGCGCGTCGCTCGAACTGATTCTCTCGATCGGCGTGGAACGCATCTGGGAGAGGGTCCGGCGCCTCACCGAGGAGGCGATCGAGTCGGCTCTGGGGGCGGGGTATGAGGTGGTGTCCCCGCGCCACCCCGAGGAGCGATCCGGGATCGTGACATTCCGGGTTCCCGACGCGGACCCCCACGCGCTCTGGAAGGCGCTCCTTGGAAGGAACACGGTTTGCTCACCGAGGCTGGGAGGAATCCGTCTGTCCCCCCATTTCTATAATACTTCCAAGGAGATAGCTCGATTCTTCGAGATCGTGAAGGAGGAAGTCGAGTCGCAGAGGACCGCCGCGGTCGTCTCCGAAAACAAGGAATGAACAATCATCCCCGTTCTGCCGATAGGAATAGGGTGCAGGGAGATTCGCCCGGGGAAACGCCGTGACCGCCGAACCGAAAGCAAAGGTCCTGATCGTTGACGACGAGACGGTGGTCGTGGATGTCATGGGGGCGATTCTCGCCAAACACGGGTTCGACGTCGAATCGGCGTCGAACGGGGTCGAAGGGCTCGCCCGGGCGATGGAACAGAATCCGGACATCATCCTCCTTGACATCTCGATGCCGAAGATGGACGGCTTCGAGACGTGCCGCCGGCTCAAGAACGGTTCCGGCACGCAGGGAATTCCCGTCGTCATGTTCACTTCCCATGCGGACCGGGAGTCGAGGATCGAGGCCCTGAAGGCCGGAGCGAACGACTTCCTGGGAAAGCCCGTCGACAGCACGGAACTGGTGGTCCGTGTCAACAACCTTCTCAAGGTGAAGAAGTACCAGAGCTTCCTGGAGAACCACAGCAAGATCCTGGAGATCCAGGTGGAGGAAAGGACCCGGCAGCTTCGGGAGGCGCTCCTCGACACCGTGCAACGGCTGACGCTTGCTGCGGAGTACCGGGACGATAGCACCTACATCCACGTCAAACGGATCAGCTACTACACCGAAGTCATCGTGCGGGAACTTTGCATCCCCCCGCAGGAGGCGGAGATCATGTTTTACGCCGCCCCGATGCACGACATCGGGAAGGTGGGGATCCCCGATTCGATCCTCCTCAAGCCGGGGAAGCTGACCATGCAGGAATTTGAAATCATGAAAACCCATGCCGCGATCGGCGGGAGGATTCTCCGGGGCTCGGAAAGCCCCTTCCTGAAATCCGCGGAGAAATTTGCTTTCCACCATCACGAGAGGTGGGACGGGATGGGGTACCCTCAGGGGCTGAAAGGGAAGGAGACCCCCATCGAGGGGAGGATCCTGAACATCATCGACCAGTACGACGCTCTGCGGAGCAAACGTCCCTACAAGCCCCCCTTCGACCACGATACGGCCGTGAAGATCATCACCATGGGGGACGGCCGGACGACCCCGAGCCACTTCGACCCGGCAATCCTCGATATCTTCCGGGCGAACTCCGGCCGGTTCCGGGAAATCTTCGAGATCCACGAGGAGATCTAGGTCCGGACGGGAAGAGGGGCAGATCCTTTTAGTGGTGTGCCTGGCTCTTCTCCCGGGCGATGAGAGCGGCTCCGAGCGCCCCCGCCAGCTGGGGTTCCGCCGGCACGAGGAGGGAGAGGCCGAACTTTTCCTCGAGCGCCCGGCGCGCGCCGGGGTTTTTCGCCACCCCCCCTGTCATGACGGCGGGGGAAGCCATTCCCACCTTTTCGGCGAGTGCCGCGATCCGGTCCGCGATGGCGAGGTGGATTCCCCGGGCGATGTCCTCGGGGGGAGTTCCCGAGGCAATGAGCGAGATCACCTCCGACTCGGCGAACACCGTGCACATGGAGCTTACCGCCACCGTCCTGCGGGACAGGAGGGAGCGGGGCCCCATCTCTTCGAGGTCCATTTCGAGCGTGCGCGCCATGACCTCCAGGAACCGCCCGGTGCCCGCCGCGCACTTGTCGTTCATCGCGAAATCGGCCACTTTGCCGTCAGGGGTCAAACGGATGACCTTGCTGTCCTGGCCTCCGATGTCGAGCACCGTCCTGGCCTTGGGGAACAGGTGGCGCGCTCCCCGGGCATGGCACGTGATTTCCGTGACCGCAAAGTCGGCGGACGCCGCCCTCTCCCTCCCGTACCCCGTGGAAACCGTGAATACGACGGCGGAGGGGGATGCATCCGCACCGGCCAGGGCGCGGGAAAAAGCCTCCTCGCAGGCCTTCTTCGCGGAGGCCCCCGTTGCGACGATGGACGAG
>LDXO01000033.1 GCA_001443455.1 Deltaproteobacteria bacterium CSP1-8
CGATCTCCCCGTTCAGTTTCGGCTTGTACGTTACGTCGACCACGTCCCAAACCATCTCCAGGCGCTCTCCGGGGCGGGCCGGGCCCAGGAAACGCAGGGTGAACTCGAGCCCCAGCGAGGCGCCTCGCTTCGAGAAGTGGGTGGCCGTCATTCCCAGGAACCGGGACGCGGTCTGCGGCCCGCAGGCGATGATCCCTCGGAAGCGGGTGGCCCTGGCGAACTCCTCGTCGTGGTGCAGGGGATTGAAGTCGCCTGCGAGCCTTGCGAACTCGGCGATCTCCTCCTTGCTGAACCGGGCTTCGTCCGTGAAACGTTCCCCCACCTTGACCAGGTCCTCCATAGTGTCCCTCCCCTTCGCCTCATGGTTCCATCGTATAGGAAGCCGACGGACAATGCCCGTCATCTGTAGAAAAAGGATAAAATCAGGAGGGGCTGGAAACCACCGGGGGAAGGGGAGCCTGCAATGGAACAAAGACCACTGGGAAGCGGCGGCCTTACGGTGTCCAGGATGGGCCTGGGGTGCATGGGGATGTCGGAATTCTACGGTCCGGGCGACGAGAAGGAATCGATCCGAACGATCCACCGTGCCCTGGACCTGGGGATGAACTTCCTCGATACGGCCGATATCTACGGGCTGGGACGCAACGAGGAACTTGTCGGGAAGGCGATCCGCGATCGCCGGAATAAAGCCGGATTGGCGACGAAATTCGGAAACGTTCGGGGAGCGGACGGAAGCTGGCTGGGCGTCAACGGGAAGCCCGAGTACGTGCGCTCCTGCTGCGAGGCCAGCCTGCGCCGCCTCGGGGTGGACGTCATCGACCTGTATTACCAGCACCGGGTCGACCCCGACACGCCCATCGAGGAGACGGTCGGGGCGATGGCGGACCTCGTGCGGCAGGGCAAGGTGCGGTACCTGGGGTTGTCCGAAGCGGCTCCCGCCACGATTCGCAGGGCGTGCGCGGTGTACCCGATCGAGGCGTTGCAGACGGAATACTCTCTTTGGACGCGCGACCCGGAAAAAGAGGTGCTCCCGACCTGCCGGGAGCTGGGAGTCGGTTTCGTGGCGTACAGCCCGCTGGGAAGGGGCATCTTCGGAGGCAGGATCAAGAACCTTGACGACCTTGCCGAAGGAGACTACCGGCGCAGCTCCCCGCGCTTCGCCGGGGAGAACCTCGCGCACAACCTATCCCTCGTGAAACGCCTCGAGGAAATCGCCGCGGGAAAAAAATGCCGTCCCTCCCAGCTCGCCCTGGCATGGCTGCTGGCCCGGGACGTCTTTCCGATCCCGGGGACCAAGCGGGTGGAGCGCCTGGAGGAAAACGCCGGGGCCCTGGACGTGGTGCTGACGTCGGACGACCTCGCCCGGCTCGACGCCGCGTTTCCTCCGGGAGCGGCCAAAGGGACGCGCTACCACGAGCAGGCGATGAAGGCGTTGAACCGGTAAGGGATCCCCGGCCAATCGATCAGGGAGGGGCCTCGAGCTTGTAGCCCACTCCGTACAGCGAATGGATCCATTCCTCGCCCGGGGCGGCAGCGCCGCGAACTTCCTGCGCAGCTTTTTCACGTGGCTGTCGATGGTTCGGTCGCTGACGACGCGCCGGGTCCGCCTTGTTCACGCAGTCGAGAAATCCGCGGGTGAAACTCCACCGCATATTCCGGGTTTAATCGGTCATGACGATGGAAGTCAATCCCGGAACGGAAAGGAGATCGAATTGAAAACATGGGGTACAACGGCAAGGAGAACGTTGGGGATTCTGGCGCTTGTCGCGATGATCCCGGCCGCGGGATTTGCCTTCGGAGGCTATTGGGGCGGCGGAAAACCGAAGAGCCCGCCGCAGGAGGCGATCGATGCATGTGCGGGCATGAGCGAGGGGGACACGGTCCAGTTTACAACTCCCCGCGGGGATACCGTGTCCGGCATCTGCCGGGAAATCCGGGGCGGGCTGATCGCCGTTCCGGAAGGGGGGTTCCCCGGCAAACACCGGGGAATGGGTCCCGGGAACCGCTTCGCCCGGATGGCAAAGAAACTCGGTCTGACGGAGACCCAGCAGGAGCAGGTCAAGGCCATCCTGGAATCCGAACGGGAGAAGGCCGCGCCGCTTCTGCAGCAGCTTGCGGAAAACCGGGAGAAGATCCGGAAGGCCATCGAGGCCGAGCACCTCGACGAGGCGGCCGTTCGGACCCTGGCGGCCAGCCAGAACGAAACGCGCGTCGAGCTGGTCGTGTCCCGGGCCCGGGCAAAGAGCCAAATCTTCGCATTGCTGACCCCCGAGCAGCGGGAATCGGCCAGGAAACTCCGCCCATGGGGGGAGGGACGGCACGGCCATCGCACCTGGATGTAACGTCCTGACGGGCGGGGCGTGATGCCGGGAGCGGTCGCCGGGTTTTTCGTCCCGGCAACCGCCCTCCCGAAATTCCGCCTTACCCGGGAAGAGATCTCCGCATTCCCGTTACGATTTTGGCAACAATTTGAGGATGGCTGGAATTTCTTTCGCGGTGAATGCTTTCAGCGTAGTTGTTTTCACATTTCCCTGGGAACTTAATGCCAACGCAAATGCTGATTGAACCTCATCGCTTGGGCACTCGCCGATCGTGATATAGTCATATTCCCCCATTACCATGTACACCCCGATCACCTTGCCGCCCATCTTCTGGTATAACTTGACGGCATCTTCGATTCGAGCAGGTGCATTCATAATATCCTTGCTTCCCTGGTGGGTAAGTTTCATCAAGCCAATGTATGTTGGCATCGGTCATCCCTCCTTCTTCCTTCATCCTCTTGGGAAATTTTACCCCCCGTATCGATGGAACAGATTTTGTCGACCGTCAGGGTGGGCGGAATTGACACAAGTCGGATGAATGAAGGGAGAAGGAAGCCGTTCTGGGGAAGAGGAAAAGCATCCCGGTCCCTTGCATCGGAAGGGAAAACGGTTCCGTTGAAGAATCACCGATGTCTGTTGGCTGATTTGGTTGGTTTGCGGGAGAACGGACCCTTATATTCCCGCGTACGCTTAAATCACGTTCATGTCAAGGAGAACCTTCTTTCCCCCATCTGCGTGCCCGAACCCCTGCCGGGAGTGTGCCGGCCGACGCGGAGGCCTCGCGGAAGAGGGGAACCGGAGAGGGTCGCGTTTCGATTCCCCTGTTTTCGAACCCAGAATGGCCTGCAGGAGGGGCAACGGGAAAGGGCCGGAGAGACGCTTAAACTCACCACGGACTGTGGTTTGAGGGGGGGAACGTCCTCAATACCAGAGGTTCTCGCTGGCGGGCACGGCTGCGGGGTCAGAGCGAGAAACAGGGCAGCCGTCCTCTTCCGCCGGTGGTTAGGCGCCTGACTTGCCGCGAGCCGCGTCAACGCTCCAGATGCCTGCGCCGTGAGCGGCCAGGAATAAGAAAACGAAGCAATAGAGCGCCGCGAGCTCGCCTCCGTTAAGGAGTGGAAGCAATCCCTTCGTCCCGTGGCCCAGCCAGTAGGCGAACGCCATCAGTCCGGAACACAGGAAGGCGGCCCATCGTGTGAACAGGCCGATCATCACGCATACCCCGCCGATGAGCTCGATGGGGCCTGCAATGGAAATGACAAATGCTGGCGCATCAGGTGCTGCAACAGGAAAGCCGACCAACTTCTGAGAGCCGTGCCACAGGAAAAGGAACCCTGTGACGATGCGCATCAACGCGTGCGTTTCACCCGTGAATTTCTTCATGAAAGCGGTCATCGTTGTTCCCCCTGACGTGTATCGAGATGCTCTGTTCAGCCGCCTGATAGCGGCAAGTCCATGCGTGCCAAGAGCCAATAGACGACATTAATATGGTTCTGTTAAGGAAGGCAACGGGAAGTTGGTATTGCATGCCTCTGAAGCGATTTGTGCAAGTCCCACATCTGGGGGAAATGCGTTATATTCCCGGGTGAGAACGATTCCAGTCCATCTGCATACGGGGACTCTGGTACCACAACGCGCTCTCCTTGCTTAAAAAGAGGTGTGGACGACATGGAACCGATTCGAATCATGCCCTGTCTCGACATGAAAGACGGCCGGGTGGTCAAGGGAGTCCATTTCGTGAACCTGAAGGAAGCGGGAGACCCGGTCAGCAATGCCGCGTTCTACCAGGAGGAAGGGGCGGACGAGCTGGCCATGCTGGACATCGCCGCAACGCTGGAGAACCGGAAGACGCGTCTTTCCTGGGTCCAGGCCGTCTCTGCCGTGATCGACATCCCCTTGACCGTCGGAGGCGGGATCGGAAGCCTGGAGGACATCGAGATGGTGCTCGAGGCCGGGGCCGACAAGGTTTCGATGAACAGCGCGGCGGTACGTGCCCCAGACCTCGTGAGGAAGGCGGCGGAGAAGTTCGGGAAGGAGAAGATCACCGTCGCCATCGACGGCTGCCGAAACAACGCCATGCCCTCGGGATTCGAAGTCGTGGTGTCGGGCGGCACGAAGCCCGCGGGCAAGGACGCCGTCGCCTGGGCCCGCCGGTGCGAGGAACTGGGCGCAGGGGTCATCCTCCCCACAAGCATGGACGGCGACGGCACGAAAGCCGGGTACGACCTTCCGTTCACCCGCGCCATCTCCGACGTGGTGAAGCTGCCGGTGGTGGCTTCCGGCGGGGCGGGGAAGCTCGAGGATTTCTACCGGGCGGTGACGGAGGGCGGCGCATCCGTTCTCCTGGCCGCCTCCGTTTTCCACTTCCGGCTGCTCGGCATCGGCCAGGTCAAGGACTACCTGCGCTCCAAGGGGCTTCGGGTGGCGGGGAAGTAGGTTTCCCCGGTTCCTCCCCTACCGCTCCGTGGACAGGTCGACTTGGACATCCGGGGCCGCAACGGGGCACATTCTCCCTTCGCGTAGCCCTTGACCCAAGTCAGGGAAGGGAATCCCGAAGTGTGGCATTCTGCTATAACGGGCAGCACGCCGGCCCGATCCCAACACACGGAAGGAGGAAATCGCATGGAGGGGAGACTTCGTTACCGCCGCCGGACTGTCGGGTTGTCCATCGGACTCATCGTGGTTGTCCTTGCCGCCACGCTCGCGTTGGCTGGGGAAATGGGGGCGGCCCTGCCCAAGGACTTCCGCTCCTGGACCCACACCAAGTCGATGGTGATCCCGGACAAGAGCCACGGGCTCTACGGGTTCCACAACATCTACACGAACGACGCCGCCCTGCCCACCCTCAAGGAAGGGGGGACCTACAAGGAGGGATCGGCCTTCGTCGTCTCTTTCTACGACGTGGTCGTGGAGGGAGGGGCCACCGTGACGGGGAAGAAGATCCAGGACGTCCTGATGGTCAAGGACAAGGAGGCGACCGGGACCGGGGGGTGGATCTACGCCGCCTACGGGCCGGACGGGAAGCCCCTCCAGATCGACCCCGTCAAGGCCTGCTACGAGTGCCACGAGAAGGGGGCCAAGGCAACCGACTTCGTCTTCTCGAAGTACGTGGATTGATGCGTGACGAGGGGGGGCGGAACAGGCCGGCCCCCCCTTCCATCCGGGAACGGCACGAACTGCTTCGAGGCGCCGGAACGGTGACCGGGTCGGGCGCCATTTTGGCCGGATCGGGTGTCCGATACGATTCGCCAAGGAGTCCACCATGATTCTCCTGAACCCCAAACAGCACGACCGTTATTACCCCGACGAACGCTCGCGCCAGATCATGCGAAAGACCATCGCCTTCTTCGAGAACAAGGGGCTCAAAAAGGTCAAGGAAGATGACCATGCGCGTGCCTGGTACGCTGACTTCCTGGAATTCGTCAAGCAGGAGGAGCTCTTCGCCACACTGCTGACGCCGGCCGGATACGGCGAAGCGGACGACTGCCGCTGGGACACCTGGCGCAACTGCGAATTCAATGAAATTCTGGGTTTCTACGGCCTGGCCTACTGGTACACCTGGCAGGTCTCGATCCTGGGCCTGGGGCCGGTCTGGATGAGCAGGAACGAAGTGCTCAAGCGCAAAGCCGCCCGGCTGCTGAAAGAAGGGAACGTCTTTGCCTTCGGGCTGTCCGAGCGCGAGCACGGTGCGGACATCTATGCGACCGAGATGAGCCTGGCGCCCAGGCCGGACGGCACGTACCTGGCCAACGGCGAGAAGTACTACATCGGCAACGCCAACCTGGCCCCGATGGTCTCCACCTTCGGGAAGATGGCCGATACGGGGGATTACGTCTTCTTCGTAGCCGACTACCGCCACACGGGCTACGAGTTGATCAGGAACGTCACCGCCAGCCAGAACTACGTGGCCCAGTACGCCCTGCACGATTACCCCATCACCCAAGCCGAGATTCTCTCGCGCGGCGATGATGCCTGGAACACGGGCCTCAACACGGTCAACGTGGGCAAATTCAACCTGGGCTGGGCCTCCATCGGCATCTGCACGCACGCTTTCTACGAGGCCATCCGGCACGCCGCCAACCGGCGCCTGTACGACATGTACGTGACGGATTTCCCCCATGTGCGCCGGATGTTCGCCGATGCCTACACGCGCCTGGTCGCCATGAAACTGTTTGCGTTGCGGGCCGCGGATTACATGCGCTCGGCCTCTCCGGAAGACCGGCGCTATCTTTTGTACAATCCCATCGTCAAGATGAAGGTGACCACCCAGGGCGAGGAGGTCATCAACCTGCTGTGGGACGTGATCGCCGCCAAGGGCTTCGAGGGCGATACCTTCTTCGAGATGGCGGCGCGTGACATACGGGCCCTGCCCAAACTGGAGGGCACCGTCCACGTCAACATCGCCCTGATCGTCAAGTTCATGCCCAACTACTTCTTCAACCCGGGCGAATATCCCGAAGTTCCCCAGCGGAACGACCCTAAAAATGACGATTTCCTATTCGATCAGGGACCGGCGCGCGGCCTGGGCAAGATCCGCTTCCACGATTACGGCCCGGCCTTTGAGACCTGCGACCTGCCCAACATCAACATTTTCAAAGAGCAGACCGCAGCCTTCAGGGAACTCCTGGCCTTTGCCACGCCCGACGACACCCAGCAGAAGGACGTTGACTTCCTGCTGGCCCTGGGCGAGATCTTTACCCTGGTGGTCTACGGCCAACTCATCCTGGAGAATGCCGGGATCTATGAAGTCGGCGACGACCTGCTCGACCAGGTCTTCGACTTCATGGTGCGCGACTTTGCACGCCACGCCTTGAACATCTACAGCAAACCCGGCAGCACCCCCCGGCAAATGGACTATTGCCTGCGCATGATCCGCAAACCGGCCGTGGATGCCACCCGCTTCGGGCGCGTGTGGGAAGAAGTGCATGCCTTGAAGGATGCCTACGAGATGAACCCGTAGGGCCTTCTCAAGCAGCCCTTATTGACAGCCAATTGTCTTTAACGGTAAGGGGCTCGATGTATTCCCAAGCCGATGAATAAGAGACACGAGAGTGCTCCACCTGTAAACCACCACCCACCGCATTTCCAGCCCCACATCAGAAGTTCGATCAATTTATCTGCAAACAATTGGATGAGTTCCATCGTCATCCTCCAACGGTTTTTTCAAAGGAGTTTCATCTCTCCGTTTCCCAGGGATTCCCCTTCCCTTGAGGAATCATCTATCTTTCGGGGGTGGATAAAGCAAGGTTCGTTCCAAGGAAAAAAGCAATGTAACCAATCAATATGTATGAGGATTTCATTATTTAATTCTTTGGGGGTGACGTTTTCCCTAAATCGTATCTCGATAGACAGTGAACAACTGCCAATTATGGTCACTGGCCTGGATGTTTTGGGGGATCACCTTCCGCCAAGGAGGGCCGGGAAAAGTTGCGTCGTTATTTAAGAAGGACGTTCGATTTTCCGGTAGTACTTCATGGGGTAGTTACAGATTGACCCTCCCCCCTGAAATCGGTCCGGGTCGACGCGATCCTTTAAGACCTATTTCCCGGAGGAACAAGGGTATGTTGAAAAGGGGAGCAGGGGAGATCGTCGGGTGTCGAAAGAGATGGGGGATTGTATCGGGCCGCCTTACCCGGCGATCTTCTCTTCACGAAACAACTTCAGGAGCCGGGGTTCGCCGGCCCCGTCGTTCCACTCCAACAGCTTCACCTTCAGGCCATACTTCTTTCGCAGTCCCTGCACGAAAACGAATTCGACCGGTTTCCGAATGAGCTGCTCCTCCTCGCTTACGACCTTGGTCCAGGTGCCGGTATTGAAGTATTCTTTATTCCGACCGCCATCCTCCCCGAGGACATGCAGCTCCGCGTCGTGGGTGTGGCCCATGACGACATATTGCACGCCGAGCAGGTCGGGTTTGGCGATCCCATCCGCCCGTTTTTTCAGGTAGCTCGGTCCCATTTTCTCCTCTTCCGTCAACAGCCATCGGAGGAATAGAGCCAATCCCGCGAGAGCGACAAGGAGCACTGCCCAGGGCGCGACCGGGCGGAGAAAGTGCACCGTTGGATCGAAGAGATGCTCCCGGACGAAATCTGGGATCATGTCCGCCAAAAACCGGGCCGCCGCAAAGAGAACGGAAAGAAGGAAGACGAACACCATGAGGGCGAGCACTGTCAGGATACGCCACGGGCACAAGACGATGCGGAGAACCTTCGCCCGCCAGTCGGGCTCTTTCAGGACGCTCCGTGCGCGCCGGCGATCCAGATCTTCCAGCTTTGCAAGCTCGATTCCCGACTGGCTGGCCAGCTGGCGAAGGCGAATGTCGTGCTGTTGTTTGCGAACTTTCCACGCTTCCGGAAGAACGTCTGCCCATGCACGGCGAATCCTGCCGAGCAGATATCGGCCGTCACCGAAGGCGAAGCGGAGGGCGGTAATCGGGTGTTTCCTGAACAGCCACCAGACAAACCTCGTGGCCGGCTTGATATTGTCCGCAAAAGGCTCGACTCGTTCCATCCTGTTGAAGAGGTACCGCACGAAGAGTGAGCCGAAGGGGAGGTCTATCTCGTCCTTTCGCCCGGGGGGCCACCCCGGGATCTCGGGCAGAAGTGGCGAAAGCCAGTACTTGAAGGAATTGAATCCCTCGTACCGGTTGCCATGCTCGACCCAGAGCAGTTCTTTTTCGTAATAGAACCAGTCGGAGAACCGGACGGTGTCGGCATCGACGTTTCCGATATCCCGGTTCCTTCCCCATGCCGGTTCCCGTTCGAGCCTTCTTCGAAACGCTGCCTGGAGCTCTGCAAGGAACGCCGCGCGGACGCCAGCGTAATGGAATTCAACGTCATGGTTCCCCTTGATGATCGTGAGGAGATTCCCGGCAGCGACGAATCCCGCGAGCGATTCGAAGAATAGCCAGTGTCCCTTTGCGATTTTGCCGAGCTTGCAGACCGTCTCCCGTTCGCCGCACGGGAGACCGAACTCGTGAGGTTCCGAACCGGGGGGCAGAGCCGGCGGCGCATCGTCCACCGTGATCACCTGGAGAAAGTCGAAGAAGTCGCCGTTGATGATGAGGTGCCACTTGGCATCGTTCCAGCGCAGGGTGTCCAGGTAATGGTTGAGGAAGCGGGCGAACTCCTCGTCGAAGAAGAAGTCCTCGTTCTTCGAGAATTTCCTGCTCCCTGAATCACGGCCCTCGCTCAGGTGCAGGTCGCTGACGATAAGCAGGTTGTATTCTCTCCAGGTTATTTCCATGGCCCATTCTATCGCGTCGACAGCGGTCACCCACCCCGCAGGTCGATTCCTGCAATTGGTGTTACGGATAGAGCCGAAGCGACTCCCACCCCTCGGCGGTACGGTGGAAACGGAGCCGATCGTGCAAACGGTTCTCGCGACCCGTCCAGAATTCAAAGATATGGGGAACAACCCGGTATCCGCCCCAATGACGCGGGCGGGGAATCGGCCCTATCGTATACCGCTTCTCGACCTCCCGCATCCGTGCCTCGAGTACTTCCCGCGAGGGAAGGGGCCGGCTCTGGTCCGATGCCCATGCGCTGAGCTTGGAGCCACGCGGCCGTTGGGAGAAATAGGCGTCCGATTCTTCGGGCGAGGTCCTTTCCACCTCTCCTTCGATCCGGACCTGCCGGTTGATGGGCTCCCACCAGAAGAGGAGGGCCGCCCTTTGGCAGCCCGAGATCTCGCGTCCTTTGCTGCTTTCGTAATTCGTGTGGAAGACGACCCCCCGC
>LDXO01000034.1 GCA_001443455.1 Deltaproteobacteria bacterium CSP1-8
AGCTCGTCGAGTACCTCAAGTACACCGCCCCCGGTTTCGTCTACAGCGTGGGCCTCTCTCCGCCCAGCGCCGCTGCGGCCCTGGCCGCCCTGACGGTCCTCCAGCGCGAGCCGCGGCGCGTGGACCGGCTGCGCGAGTTGGCGACGCTGTTCCTGAAACTGGTCAGGGAGCGCGGCCTGGACACTGGTTCGGCGGCCGGCACGCCCGTGGTCCCGGTCATCGTCGGAAGCTCGGTCAAGGCCTTGCGTCTGTCACGCGCCTTGTTCGACCGCGGCATCAACGTCCATCCGATTCTGCCCCCGGCAGTGCCCGACCGCTCCGCCCGCCTGCGCTTCTTCATCACCACGAATCACAGAGAGGCGCAAATCCGCGCCACCGTCAGCGCCGTGGCCGACGAACTGGCCAAACTGCAGCGAAATGGAAATGAGCCGCCGATCCATGACGAACCGCGCTGAACGCGCAATTGTGGTCGAGAGAATGAGCCGGACGTGTTAGACATTGATTTCTGACCGCGAGTGTCTCATTTTCGTTGACACGTTCCGTCAACGCATTCGTTACCAACCGCAACGCACTCGAAATCTTATCGATGATCAAGACCGCCAGGCCATGAATACCCTTACCTGCAATTGCGTGCCCTGGTTAGACGGAGGGTCGACAGCGGAACGAGGACGGTTTTTTCCGGAGCCTTCCAGCACCCCCCCCTCTTCTTTCTCTGTTGCAAGAATCGGGCAATGGCGGTTTTCACCTGCCCAGAGCCGACAGGAGCACATCCTTGTTCTCCGCCTTGATTCGACCGCGCAGGCGAATGAACTCAGGCGGGCGAGCGTCTTCAGCGCCCGAAGAAGGCCAGACGTAACGACTTTCCATGCCGTTGCCCCGTAGAGGCTAAATGGGATCCATGATGAAAGAAGCGGAACACGTAATCGAAGTCGAGAAACTGACGAAGCGTTACGGGGATTTGCTGGCGGTCAACGACATATCGTTTAACGTCAGGAAAGGCGAAGTTTTCGCCCTGCTGGGCCCGAACGGGGCCGGCAAGACCACGACCGTCGAGATCATCGATACAATCCGCACGCCCACGTCGGGAAAAGTGAGCCTTCTGGGGATGGATGTCACGAAGAAAAAGCACGACATCGTCCCCCGCATCGGTGTACTCCCGCAGGGGTTCAGCTCGTTCGACAGGATAACGGTCAGGGAGACCTTGCAGTACTACTCGCGGCTTTTCCGCCTCAGGGACACCGATGTCGACGGACTGATCGAGCTCGTGACTCTCAAGGACAAAACCCAAGAGATCTACAAGAACCTCTCCGGGGGGTTGCAGCAGCGCCTTGGAATCGCGATTGCGCTCGTGAACGACCCCGAGGTCGTGTTCCTCGACGAGCCGACGACAGGGCTCGACCCCCGCGCAAGGCGCGAGGTGTGGGACGTCCTGCTGGGTCTGAAGAAGAAGGGGACGACGGTATTTCTCACCACGCACTACATGGAGGAGGCGGAGCTTCTTGCAGACACGGTCGCAATCATCTCGAAGGGGAAGATCATCGCGATGGGTTCTCCCGGGGAGCTCATAGAAAGCAACGCGAATTACCTGGTCCTCACGCTACAGTTCGTCGATGAACAAGCCTTTGAAATCGTCCGGAAGATGGGCTTCGAGCCGGTCCAGGACAACCGCAAAAACATCAAGGTCAGGGTGGAGCACACGGACGACGTCCAGAAGATACTGAACGCCATCAAGGACGCCGGGACGTCGTTGCACAGCCTGGACGTTCGCAAGCCCAACCTCGAAGAGGTCTTCCTGAAGCTCACCGGCGAGGCGCTCCGCGAAGGCCCCGCCGGGGGAAGGGGGGCGGAATGAACCCGCGCGTCGTCGGCGCAAATCTCGTCGTCAGCATCAAGAGCTTTTACCGCGAGAAGACCGCAATGTTCTTCACGATGGCGTTCCCGATCATCCTGATACTCGTGTTCGGCACCATTTTCATGGACCAGGAAAACGTGAGTTTCCACCTTTACGTGCAGGACCTCGACCACACGGACTCCTCGGCGCAGCTCGTCAACACCCTCGAGCTCAACGGGAAGTTCCAGATCACCAAGGTCGAACCCGCCGTCAACGCCACGCAGTACGCCAAGAACAACAAGCTGAACCTTGTCCTCACGATTCCCGAAGGCTACGAAAGGTCCCTCATGCAGAGGATGATGCGCAACGACCCCAACGCATCCGCTACCATAACGTACATCTACGACCCCAGCTCTACTTCGGTGGCCACGAAGATGGAAATCCTGAACTCGGTGTTCGCCGAGATCAACCAGAGGATGTCGGGGAAGCCGCCGTTCATCAGGTCGGCCGAGACATCGATCCTCACGAAGAAGTACCGGTTCATCGAGTTCTTCATCCCCGGCATCATCGCGATGGCGGTGATGACAGCGAGCCTCTTCGGCACGGTGAACTTGAACACGGAGCTGCGGCAGAAGGGTGTGATCAGGAAGCTGTCCACCACGCCCATCACCCGTACCGACTGGATACTGGCGAACATCCTGTACCAGTTCATACTCGCGGTCATATCCACGATTGCGATGCTGTTGGTGAGCTACGCCGTGTTTCACATTAGCCTGCAGATAAACGCCTGGCTTCCCGTGTTCATTGTGCTTGACGTCTTCGCGTTCGTCGGAATCGGGATGGTACTCACCCGCTTCGTGAGGGAGGCGCAGAGCGCCGCCGCCGCGGCAAACGCGATCATGTTTCCGATGATGTTCCTCTCGGGGAGCTTCTTCCCCATCGAGATGATGCCGGGCTTCTTGCAGACGCTCGCCAGGATACTGCCTCTGTACTACGTGAACGAGGGGCTCCGGGCATCCATGGTATTTGTCGACAACATGGCCGCGCTGAGAAACTCCGCGATCATAGGGGTTTTCGCGGCCGTGGTCTTCATCATGGGCATATTCGCCACCAAATGGGAGGAGGGCAAATGATAGCAAGGCATCCCCTTCGCGCCATCCCTCAAACCTCCTATCCCCGTCCCATGATCAAGGGAGGAGGTTTGACAAAATAGACGTTGGTTGGTTTTATGGAAAGTGATTTTGGAGAAGTGAAAACATGAAAATAAAACTTATCGCACCGCATGAACAACGTGAAGACGCGATTTCCAGCCCTTTCAAGCTACAAAGGGTAAATCTTCCTCTTCTGGCGGCGCTTACCCCGCCTGGCCACACAATAACCATTGTCGAGGAAGCTTTTGCTCCCGATGACATCCATCAAGAGGTGGATTTGGTGGGCATCACCGTCTTGACGGAACTTGCGCCAAGAGCCTATCGGATCGCCGACGCCTATCGCCAAAAGGCTGTGAAGGTGGTGCTGGGAGGGATACACCCCACGGTATTGCCTGACGAAGCTCTAGAGCATGCAGACGCGGTAGTCGTGGGAGAAGCGGAGGGTGTCTGGCCACGACTTGTATCCGATGCCGCCTCGGGACAGATGCAAAGAATCTATCGTGCCGGTAAATTGACGGATCTCCAAGGTCTGCCGAAACCAAGGCGAGACCTCTTACCCGGAACCCAATATCAGGGTTTTACTCGCATCCCGATCGGCGTCGAGACATCCCGAGGGTGTCCGTACGATTGCGAATTCTGTTGCATTGGTCAGACCTTGGGGCAGCAATATCGAGTCAGGCCGGTTCAAGAGGTGATTGCCGAGATAGAGTCTATTGATTCTCCTCACCTCTTCTTCGCCGATGACTCCCTTGGACTGAACCGGAATGTGGCGAAAAAGCTCTTTACGGAAATGATCCCTCTTCGGCGGCGATGGCTGGCGCAGGGAACCGTGTCGTTGGCTCAGGACTTGGAGTTGCTCGAGTTGATGAGACGTTCGGGGTGCCTGGGGCTTTTGATCGGGTTCGAATCGGTACAGAAAGCGACACAGAACGAGGTGATGAAAATAATGAACCTGAGGATCGATTTTTATGAGGCAATGCGTCGATTCCATGGCGAAGGATTCGGAATCCTCGGCTCCTTTGTTTTTGGATTTGATTACGAAAACAAGGATGTGTTCGAGCAGACCCTCGAGTTTATAATGAGATGTCGTATGGATGTTGTCCAGCTGAGGGTTCTCACTCCTTATCCGGGAACACGCTTGTACAAGCGTCTATCAGGCGAAGGCAGGTTGTTTGTGCGTGACTGGTGGCTCCGTGGATATCCTCCTGATACACTCCTTTTCCAACCAAAGGGCATGACTGCTGACGAGCTCATCAGTGGCTACGCCCGCTTGAACAGACAAGCCTATTCTTTGGGCGCAATGATGAAACGATTCCTTGGCATGAGCCCATGGAAACGGACTCTCCTGGGTTGCCAAGCGTACGCTGGGGTCAATCTATCTACCCGTAACCGTTATTTCAAAGGCCTGAGGAATCCACAACCATTTTTGCAGGGGCTTCCAACTCCATAGGAATTCATGAACCCGCCCCGGAGCACTCAAGAAACGGCCTGGCTTGGCCCAAGGCTTACGGCCCATTGGCGCTTCAAACTGATGGCCGGGGCGATCATTGTCATCACCTTCTTTATCGGTTACTTCCTGCTGCTCAACTTCCACGTCTTCCCCGTGCGGGAAATGCCGGTCACCGCCTTGGACCGGTTGATCGCTTTCCAGCCTGGCGCTTTGGGGCTGTACCTGTCGCTCTACCTGTATATTCCCCTTGCTCCCTGGCTGCTGGACAACAAGCGGGATCTGAACGCCTGCTGCCTGGCCTTGAGCGGACTTGGCCTGGTGGGACTCGTCATCTTTCTCTTTTGGCCAACAGCCATTCCCCGACCGGACAGCGCCGCCAACTGGCCCCTCATCGCCATCGACAAGCCGGGCAACGTCTGCCCCTCACTCCACGCGGCCTTTGCCGTCTTCTCGGCCATTTGCATTGATCGCCTGGCCCGGCACCTCGGCGATCGCGGTCTGGCTCGCAGCCTGAGTTGGCTCTGGTGTCTCGGCATCCTGTATGCCACGTTGGCCACCAAGCAGCACGTCGCGGTTGACCTGGTTGCCGGTACCGTTCTGGGCGCGGCCTGGGCCGGGCTTTATCTTCGATTCTTCCCCTTGGCGGGAAAACTCCAGGCCTGACCGACACGGGCGCACCGGCCGTCGGCCAGACGCAGGATCCAACTGTCGCGCAGGCTCAGAGCCATCCGGCCTGGCGATACCATTGGGCCGTTTCGCGCAGGCGTTCGGCCAACGTGGCCGCAGGGGACCAACCCAACTGCGCACGGGCCTTGGCGGAGGAGCACATCCATGACCCGGCCAGGGCTTCGGCCATCTTGTCGCTGTTCACCCAACCGGCACGTTGCCGCACGCGCCCCAGCGAGTCGCCGCAAAGCCCGAAAAGTCGCACGAGCGGTCCCGGAATGTGCACCACCGTGGCCCGCTTCTTTCCCAATGCCCTGGCCATGGCATGCCCCAGTTCGGCATACGTCGGATCGTGCTCCGCCGCCACGAAGTAGACACCCTGGCCCGGCGCTCCGTCGGGGCGCAGACGCTCGCCTTTCTCGGCGGCCAGGAGCAGGAGTGCGACCAGGTCGGCCACGTGAATCAGCGAAACGCGTCGTTCCTCCCGGCCGGGCACGACATGGAGCCCCGAGCGGGCGATCGGCCGGAACATTTCCAGCACGCCTCGGTCGTCGGGGCCGAAGACGATCGGCGGACGCACGATGGTGATCTCCATTTCTCCGGCATGCCTGGCCGCGGCCAGCTCACCCGCCAGCTTGCTGCGACCGTAGGCGGAAACCGGTGCGGGCGAATCGCCTTCCACGCGAGGTCGGTCGCCGACGCAAGGCCCCGAAGCGGCCAGCGAGGAAACCACGATCAACACCGGCCGCCCGGCGCGGTCCGCACAGGCAGCCGCGACGGATTCGACGCCGCCCGCGTTCACGCGTGCGAAATCGGCCGTCCGCACCGCCTTCAATAGGCCCGCCGGGTGGAACACCACATCGGCCTGCGACTCCGCCAGCGCCCGTTCCATGCCGGCGCGATCGGTCGCATCGCCCACGATGAGTTGGGCGCCTGATGATCGTAGTTCGTCGATGCGCGACGTGGCCCGCACCAGGCACGACACCCGGTCGCCACGCTCGATCAGCCGGCGCACCAGGTGCTGTCCGATAAAGCCGCTGGCCCCGGTGACCAGCACGGATTCTGCATCCCTGGTTTTCATCGTCGACCCTCCGCCGGGCGGCAACGTTCCCCAACCATAATTCTTGTCGGGATTATACGCGGTTCTCCATGAAGAATTAACACTCGCGGCCGGGGGCCGCCGATGCCGAAGCACCTGCGCAGGGAGGGGATCGTGACGAGTAAGGTCTTGAGCGAGAAGGGGAGAACCACTGCCAGGTGGCCCGTCTGCTGGGGGTGAGCGAGGGGACGGTACGGGACCGCCTGCGACGCGCGGCTTTCGGAGCGATCGACGGGCGGTGTCCGAAGCCGTTCCGGGCGGAGGCGATCGCGGCGTGCCCCAGGATTAGGACCTATCGGCGGGTGGAAACCCTGCCGGGGGCCCAGACGCAGACCGACTGGGGGGAGTTTCCGCGGGTGGATGTGGGAGAAGGGCCGGTTCCCAGGAAGGGCGCCATGTATACTGATTATCGTCGAGGGGCCGGAATCTTCCCCCCGTAAAGGAGGGACATCGGTTGGGGAATTCCGGTTTGCGCGTCCTGCTCCTTTCCGCCAGCCGGGAGCATTTTCCGGAACCGGTGTTCCCGCTGGGCGCGGCCTACGTGGCGTCCGCCCTCCTGCGCGAGGGTGCGCAGGTCCGGGTCTTCGACGCCGGCAGCACCCCGTTCCCTCTGCGGTCCCTGCGGCGCGCCCTCGAACGGTTTCGCCCCGACATCGTCGGCCTCTCCTTGCGAAACGTGGACAACGCCGCTTATCCCCGTTCCCGGTGCTACCTGCCCGGGTATGTCCGGATCGCGTGCGAGGTCCGGGCGTCTTCCCGGGCCGCTCTTTTTCTCGGCGGGTCCGCCTTCTCCATCTTCCCGGAGGAACTGATGCGCCTGCTGCGGGCCGAGGGGGGCGCGACCGGCGACGGGGAAGACGGGATCCTTCGCCTCCTCCGGGGAGAAGAGGGACCGATCCTGCGGGGCCGCCTGGACGGACTGGATTCCGTGGGGTTCCCCAGGGGGATACGATCGGTTTTCCCCGGAATCGACAGGTACCGGGTGATCGGGGTCCAGACGACGAGGGGATGCCCGCAATCGTGCATCTACTGCACCTACCCGATCCTCGAGGGGGACGCGCTCCGGGCGCGGGATCCCGAGGCCGTGGCGGACGACCTGGCATTCCTTTCCCGGGAACACGGCAAGCGCGATTACTTCTTCGTGGACTCCATCTTCAACGCCGACGAGGGGCACATGGAGCGCGTCTGCCGGGCCATCCTCTCCCGGAATCTCCCGGTCCGGTTCACCTGCCATCTGCGGCCGGCGGTCTCCGACCCTTCCCTGTTCGGCCTACTCGCGCGCGCCGGTTGCCGTTCGGTCGAGTTCGGGACGGATTCCGGGTCGGACAGGATCCTTTCGTCGCTTGCGAAAGGGTTTTCCGCGGACGACATCCGGGTTGCCTCGGACGCCTGCCGGAAAGCACGGATCGATTTCTGCCACTACCTTCTCTTCGGGGGACCGGGGGAGAGTGCGGATACCGTTGCCGAGACGGCCCGGCTGATGGACGAAACCAAACCGAAGGCGGTCGTGGCGATGACGGGCCTGCGCATCTACCCCCGCACGAATCTGCACCGGATCGCCGTGCAGGAGGGGATTCTCCAACCGGACGATTCGCTGCTCGGCCCCCGCCACTATTTCCCCCGGGGCGATCCTTCGTGGCTTCTTGCGAAGGTGGGAGAGATCGCCGGGCGGAGGCGAAACTGGTTCCTCCCCGGCCGACGCGACTGGAGCAGGGCGATGGCCCCCCGCCTGCTTCGCCTGATTCACCCCGCTCGGCCGCTCTGGAGGACGTTCCGGCAGCCCTGAAAAGCACCTGAAAAGCACAGGGACGTTCTTAAAACTTTTCATCTTTCCTTTTCAGGCATCCGCTCGATGTCGATGACCGTCACCTCCGGCGGGGAGAGGAACCGCATCGGGGGACCCCATGTCCCCGTCCCGCGGCTTGTGTAGAGGTAGGCGCCGCCTAAGGGAAACAGCCCCGAGAGGAGCGGAAAGGGGCGCCCGACCACATACCGGAACGGGAAGATCTGCCCCTTGTGCGTGTGGCCGGACAGCTGGAGGTCGAACAGGCCCCGCGAACCGTCGGACAGGAGAGGGCGGTGCTTGAGGAGGATCGTATACATCGGGGAAGCCGTTCCCCCGAGAACCTCTTTCTCCGGCCGCCCGGCCCCTTCGCCGAGAGCTGCCGCAGTGGGGTCGTCGACGCCCGCGATCCTAAGGATATTCCCCACTGTGACGGCTTCCCCCCGGAGGACGGAGAATCCCGCCCTCCGCGTGAACTGGAGCGCCTGCCCGACCCCCGCGTAGAACTCGTGGTTCCCGGTGACGGCGTATTTCCCCAGGCGGGGGCGGATCGTCCCGAAGATCTCCGCCAAGCCCTCGAGGTGGTTGATCTCGGCGTCGACCAGATCTCCCGTCGAGACGAGGATGTCGGGATCGGCCCCGCGGATCAGATCGGCGATCGCCTCCGCCTTCCGGTGGCGTACGAGCAGACCGAGATGAACGTCGGAGATCTGCGCGATCCGAACGCGGGGAGTCGACGCGGGGAGTTTGTCCGTGAGGATCCGCACGCGCTCGACGCCGATGTCCCGCGCTTCGAAGTATGAGCTGGCCCCCAGTGCGACGGAAAGCGCGACCAGGGCAAGAAACGGCGCCCTCCCGGAAATGAGAGAGGCGGCCCCCCACCTCCCGGAGATCGCTCCCCCCAGGCGGGCAACGAGGTTGAGGGAGTCGACGGCCAGGTTCATCCAGGTGAAGAAGAAGAGAAGCCCCATCCAGACGTACCCGATCCAGGAGGCCGCCCGCGCCGCATCCTCCATCCCGTGCTTCCCGAGGAAATGGACGATCAGCGGGGCGAGGGTGAGCACGACGAGAGGCGGGGCAAGGAGGACCGCTGTCCCCCACCCGAACCCGAAGGCCATTTTCGCCTTGAGGAGCGCGTAGGTGTGGGCGCTTCCGTAGATCACGAAGAAGGCGATGAGGAACAGGGGCAAGCGGCGCGACCTCCGGAAAGATTTGCTCTTTCCCATTATCCACGATTCCGCTCGGCCCCGTCGCCCTTTCCGCCGGGGCTTCCCGCTCGGGGG
>LDXO01000035.1 GCA_001443455.1 Deltaproteobacteria bacterium CSP1-8
CGCTCCGAAGCATCGGAGGGGGCACTCCGGAGACACTTCTGATTCAGCTCCAGATGCGGAGTGAAGTGTCCCCGCCCACGAGACGCAACGCTTAGAGTTCCGCGATCTCCCTCCGGTACCGCCCCAGCATCCAGAGCCCCGGAAGGGCGGTGACCGCCGTCAGGAAAAAGAAGACCGCCCACCCGACCGACTCCACCACGTACCCGGACGTGGGAGCAACGAAGATCCTCCCCAGGGCGGCGAGCGAGGACAGGAGGGCGTACTGGGTGGCCGTGTACCGGTGGTCGCAAAGGGCCATCAGAAGCGCCACGAACGCCGCCGTCCCCATCCCCCCGCAGACGTTCTCGAAGGCGACGGTTACGACGAGCATCGCGTAGCTCTTCCCCAGCCAGGACAGGACCATGAACGACAGGTTCGACACCGCCTGGAAGATCCCGAAGGTCATCAGGGAGCGGTACAGGCCGAGCCTGACCATCAGGGTTCCCCCGATCATCGCGCCCACGATCAGGGAGACCAGTCCCAGCCCCTTGTTGATCGTCCCCACCTCCGTGGGAGAGAAGCCGACGCCCCGGATCAGGAAGGCCGTCGTCAGGGTCCCCGCGTAGGCGTCCCCCAGCTTGTAGAGGACGATCAGGAGGAGCATCGCGCCCGCGGCCCGGCGGGAGAAGAATTCCCGCAAGGGGCCGACCACCGCCTCCTGTAGGCTTTTCGGGGGGGTCACGCGGATCTCCGGTTCGGGGCCGAACACCGTGGTGGCGACCCCGACGGCCATCAGGGAGGCCATCAGGAGGTACGTGTTCCTCCAGCCGATCCGCTCGGAGAGGATGAGGGCCAGGGCGCCCGACACGAGCATCGCGATCCGGTATCCGGTGACGAAGACCGCCGCGCCCAGGCCCCGCTCCGGCTCGCGCAGGACGTCCGTCCGGTACGCGTCGATCACGATGTCCTGGGAGGCGGACGAGAAGGCGACCAGGAGCGCGGTGGCCCCCAGCGCGAAAGGAGCCGCCTCCGGGCTGCCGAACGCCATCGCCGCGATGCCGAGCAGCAGGGCTGCCTGGGTGAGGAACATCCAGCCCCGTCGCCTCCCCATCCAGGGAGGGACGAAGCGGTCCATCAGGGGCGCCCAGAGGAATTTCACCGTGTAGGGGATCCCCACCAGGGCGAACACCCCGATGGTGCGCAGGTCCACACCCGCCACCGTCATCCACGCCTGCAGCGTCCCGCCGGTCAACGCCAGCGGGAGCCCGGAGGAGAATCCGGCGAGCACCATCACCCCGATGCGGCGGCTTCGGAAGATCTGGCGGTAGTCGGAGAGATCGTGTCCCATGGCGTTGGTAAAGATATTCACGGGCACCGCCGGTTTTGTCAAATGGTGGCGACCATCGCTTAAGGAGTTTTTCCTGATTTCCTCCGTTCTTGGTTTTTATTGCCCGTATTGTTTTACTTGTGCTAAACTCCGCACCGTATCGATGGTATTTTTTTTCAAGAACAAGGTTTTGATCGATCGGGTTGCCGCTGGGTTCCCGAATCTTCGCCGGGGGAGTAACGATGCAGGCCAAAGTGGCGTTTCTCGATCCTCCCCTTGGCCGCTTCCGGCAGATGTCCACGAGGTTCGAACCGGAGTACGGGTTGCTCTGGTGTTACATGTCTCCCAGGCCGAGGGCTTGCTTCAATCTGGAGCTGCTCGACGACCTGAACAAGTTTGTCCAATCGATCCGGATCGTGAACGAGGGGAGAACCGACCCGGGGAAGAACCTGCCCATCCGGTATACGGTGCTCGCGTCGCGGACGCCCGGGGTGTTCAGCTTCGGCGGCGACCTGAAACTCTTCATCCAATACATCCTGGAGAAGAACAGCGAGGGGTTGCGCCACTACGCCCGGACGTGCGTCGAGATCGTGTATTCGGGAGTCGTCGGGTACGACCTTCCGGTGACCACGATATCCCTCGTGCAGGGTGACGCGTTGGGCGGAGGGTTCGAGGCGGCGCTGTGCAACCAGGTGATCGTGGCGGAGAGGAGCGCGAAGTTCGGGTTGCCCGAGGTGCTGTTCAACGTCTTCCCGGGCATGGGCGCCTACAACCTCCTCGCCCAGCGCATGGACGCCGGCCGGGCCGAAAAATTGATCCTCAGCGGCCGCCTTTACAGTGCGGAAGAACTCCACGAGATGGGTGTCGTCGACGTCCTTGCCGAGGACGGGAAGGGCGAGAAAGTTTTGCGGGAATACGTCTCCCGGCACTCGCGCCGGAGAAACGCCCACCAGTCCGTCCTCAGGGTCCGGCAACGAATCCGGCCGATTTCCCGCGAGGAACTCCTCGATGTCGCGGAAATCTGGGTGGAAGCCGTGATGAAACTCGGGCCGCAGGACCTCAAGGTGATGGAGCGCCTGATGAGAGCCCAGGAAAAGCTTTCCAACGGCCCATCGGTTTCCGAAGGTTTGGGATAAGGAACCGCCCGGATTCCCCGGGGAACCGGACCTTCGGTGTCTCATCCGGAGATGACGCGTCCCGTCTCCTTCAGACGGGTCTGTAACGCCACCCGGACTTTCTCGAACTCCCCCCGCAGGCGCTTCACGTCGGCGTGTCCGTCCTTCATCAGGTCCGTCGGCCCGATCCGGGACAAGCGGTTGCACAGCTCCATCAGGGGCAACGCGCCGATCTGCCCCGCGCTTCCCTTCAGGGCATGGGCCAGTTCGGCCATGCGCGTGAAATTCCCGTCCCGCATGGTCTTCTCGATGCTGTCGATTTTCTGCTCCCCGGTCGAAAGGAAGATCCGGACGAGCTTCTCCAGGAATTCCCCCTTCTCCCCGAGCGCGGCCAGCTCGCGGAACGTGGCCGGATCGATGACCTCGCCTTGCCTGTCCCGTCCCGCGGGGATATTGTCGGGAGAGAGTGCCTGCGTTGCCAACGCGGAGCTTGCTCCCTTTCTCCCGGCAGGGGCCAGCGACTCGATGAGTTCGATGAGCTTCTTCGACTCCACCGGCTTGGTCAGGTAGGCGTTAAATCCCGCTTCCTCGCACGCCTTCTTCGATTCCTGCGACGCATCCGCGGTAAGCGCGACCAGTGGGGGGGAAGACTCTTTGCGGGTGAAGCGGCACATCTGGGCGGTTTCCAGCCCTCCCATGACGGGCATGTGCAGGTCGAGCAGCACGATGTCGAAGTTCTCCCGTTCCATCGCATCGAGCGCCTGTTCTCCGTTTTCCACCAGGTGCGTCCGGTGTCCCGCGCGCTCGAGCATCTTGGCGATCACCTTCTGGTTCGTCAGGTTGTCCTCCGCAAGGAGGATGGAGAGCCCGCGGCGCTCCTCCTTCCTCTGGCGGTACCGGCTGGCCAGGCTCGGGACGCCCGCGGTCTCTGCCCCGACCGGACGGACGAAGTGGACGGCGTTGAACAGGAGCGTCTTGTCGAGAGAGGCGCCGACGGCCGCGGCGAACCCGTGTTTCGCGATGAGCCCCAGATCCGGCTCGTTTTCTTCCTTGCTCACGAGAATCAGCTGGACGTTCTGGATCACCCGGACGGATTTGAGCGCCTTGCCGAGGTCGCACGGATCCATGTCGAGATCGCTCTCGACGATGATGGCGACCTGGTAGGGTAAGCCTTCGTTCGCGGCCGAGATGAGTGGAGAGAACGCCTGGGAGGCCTTGTCGACGACCACCGTGCTCACGCCCCAGGAGTCCAGGTGGGCCTTGAGGAGTCCTGCGCTTTGGCCGTTCGAGGAAACGACCAGGATGCGGCTGCCGCTCAGGGCGGTGATCCCCGTCGCCTGGGATACCAGGGCAGGCTGTTTTTCCAGGTTCAGGGTGAACCAGAAGGTGGTCCCCTTCCCCGGTTCGCTTTGCAGGCCGATTTCCCCCCCCATGAGCTCCACGAGCTGCTTCGCGATGGTCGTGCCCAGGCCCGTGCCGCCGTAACGCCGCGTGATCGACTCGTCCGCCTGGGTGAACCGCTGGAAGATGCGCGCCTGGGCTTCGGGGGAGATGCCGATCCCCGTGTCCGACACCTCGATCCGGAGGACCACGTCCGTCGAAGTTTCCCGGGTCTGCTCCACGCGCAGGCAGACCTCGCCCTTTTCGGTGAACTTGACCGCATTGCTGAGCAGGTTGAGGAGGATCTGGCGGATGAGGAGAGGGTCTCCCCGCAGCAGAAAAGGAATCCGGGAAGGGATCCGGGTCGACACCTCCAGCCCTTTTTCCCGGGCCTGCTGGGCCACCATGTCCATCGTGATCTTGATGAGCGCATGCAGGTCGAAGTCGTTATTCTCCACGGTGATTTTCCCGGCCTCGATCTTGGAGAAGTCCAGGACATCCTCGATCAAAAAGAGGAGGGTCTGGGAGGAGGCGTGGATCGTGTTCGCGAAATCTTCCTGCTCGGCGGTCATCGGGGTGCCCCGCAGCAGTTCGATCATGCCGAGAATGCCGTTCAGCGGGGTCCGCATCTCGTGGCTCATGTTCGCCAGGAACTGGTTCTTCGCCCGGTTCGCCTCCTCCGCGCGGGAGATCGCGTCCGTCAGTTTTTTCAGGAGGGACGAAACATATGCGGGAAGGACGACCAGTCCGAGAAGCAGACCGAGGCCGAGCGTCGAATGGGACCTCCAATACCCGGTCGTGGCGATGACCAGGGAAAAGAACGCCGTGCCGAGAAAGGCGGAGGCGAACAGGTATTTCCGCCCGTACCGGAATCCGTTCCCGAAGGTCACCCACAACAGGACGATGTAGAAAGGCGCGCAGTACTCCCCGAGGGAGTACATCACGTAGGCGGTCATCCCGTTGTCGTGCACCATGCCGATGGCTCTACGCAGGGGCGATTTCCCCGGATGCATCGCGATGTGCGTGAAGACCCCCACCGAAAAAAGAAGGCTGAAGAGAACGGTTGCGACGGTTGCGATTTCGTCGTTTTCGATGCGGCGGTCCTTCATGATCGAGATCATCAGGTAGACCGCCAGGAGGGCAACGATCGAAAGGCGGATAAAGGCCTGTTCGTGCTCGGAATCCGGCCTCCGGGAAAATTTTTCCCGGTACAGCCGAACGAGCCCCGGAGTCCTTCGGGTTCCCGCGGCAGGGGATAGCACCCCGGTTGTCCCCGGCATGTGACCCAAACGATCGCCTCCTCGTGGTGCGACCGTTTCTTTATCGGAAAATGGCGGGGAAACTTTACGAAAAACGACCGGGCAGACCCTCGGGTACGCCTGCCCTCCCGGTGCGGAACGGGTCGCCGCCGGGGTCCGTCCCGGCGTTGGCGTTCAGGGGGTGAGCACGGCCCGCAGGCGGATCTTCCCCCGGCGCATCCTTTCGAGCACGTCGTTGACCGCCGATAGCGGGTGCCGTTCCACGATCGGGGCGATCCCGTGGTCCGCCGCGAACGTAAGCATCGCGTCCATGTCGTTGCGGGTCCCGATGACGGATCCCTCGATCCGCTTCTGCCCCGTGAGAAGGGCGGCGGGGATGACCTTGGCGGCTTCCGCGATGGCCGCCAGCACCACGAGGGTGCCGTTCGGTCCCAGGCCCGGGATGCACTCCTCGAAAAGCTGCGCCGAGATCCCGGTGAGCAGGATCAGATCGGCCCCCCCAATGCGGGCGAGCTGCTTCCCGGCCTTCTCCTTCCCCGAATCGATCACCTCGTGGGCGCCGAGTTCGTGCGCCAAGTCCTTCTTGTCCCCCCCGCGGGTGATCGCTACGACATGCGCTCCCATCGCGGCCGCCATCCGGATGCCTAAATGACCCAGTCCCCCGATCCCTGCGACCGCCACGGTCTTTCCCGCGAGGTTCCCCGCCCGGCGGAGGGGAGAAAATACCGTGATGCCGGCGCAAAGGAGCGGGGCCGCGTCTACCAGGTCGAGCCCTTCCGGAATCCGGTGCGTGAACGCGGCGGGCGCCTTGACCCACTCCGCGTATCCTCCGTGAACGGTCACCCCCGTGCTCTTCTGGGCGGCGCACAGCATTTCCGCACCCGACCGGCAGGCGGGGCACACTCCGCAGGCGTACTGCATCCACGGGACCCCAACGCGGTCGCCCGGCTTCAGGCCGGCTACCTGCTCCCCCGCTTTTTCGACCACCCCGGTGACCTCGTGTCCGGGGATGATCGGCAGGGGAGTTCCCCAGTCGGCCCAATCCCCGTCGACCAGATGCAGATCGCTGTGGCACACCCCGCACCCTTTCATGCGGATCAGGACCTCGCCGGGGCCGACGGACGGCTCCGGCATCTCCTTGACGACGAGCGGTTTCGCGAATGCCTCGCATACGGCAGCTTTCATGTACGCCCCCTTTGGTGTTACGCTTCCAGTTCCGTGATCTCGGCCGAGTCGAGGAGCTCGATGGCACCCTGGACGCTCATCGCGGCGGGGCATTTCACGAGGTACACGCCGAGAGCCTGTCTGGTCTCCTCCGTTTTTCCGGGGGGAACCTTCAATGTGTACTTGACCCGGATCCTGGTGATCTTCAGCACCCCTCCGACATCCTCGATGTCCCCCTCGACGTCCGCCCGGAACCTGTCGCCGTACGTGGGGATCTTCTTTCCGGCCAGCACCGTGGCCAGTGTCCCCATCATTCAGCCGCCGACCGCGCCGACGATGTGGTCGAGGGTGGCGGCGTGCTCCTTTTCCGGATCGATCTTGTAGAAGTTCTTGATCCCCCCGTGGACGCCGTAGTAGACCGGCTCGGCGAACCCCTCGATCATCGCCTTGCGGGTCGGTCCCTTCTCCCTCGTGATGACGATCCGCGACGTGTGCACGATCTGTCCCATGGCTCCCTCCCGGTGCGATAGTTGGTTACCGTGTTTTTACGGTGCTGCGGACAGCATAAAGGATTCGCACAGGGCGAGCAAACGGCCGGCGGGATTTGACGTTCCCTCCCCGGGAGAAGAAGAACCTAATGTTTTCCCGCAATTATGCCGAAGAAGATAAGGAAACGGCCGGCAAAAGGGACGGGGCCGGCCTTTCCGGAGGGGCAGTTTGGTTGCCATGCTGGTCTGTTCGGTGATTTTCCAGTTTCTCGCGGCGTTTCTGTCCTTCCGTTTTGTTCTTCACCGCCGCCTGGGAACGCCGTGGCTCCTCGTATCCGCATCGCTTTTGATCGTGGGAGGGCTGCGGATCAACTCCCTCGTGCTGTATTACGAAGAACCCGACCCGGCATCTTTCTCCACCGCCATGGAGGTGATCGAATTTGCCGTTTCCTTCCTCCTCGGAGTGGGCTTCTTGCTTACCGAGCGGTGGTACCTCCTCAAAGAGAGGCTGGAGGGCCGGTTCCGGCTGATCCTGGATGTGGACCGGGAGCTGATCGGCGTGCTCGACGAGGAGAAGATCCTGTCCTTGGTCAGCGAAGGCCTCGCGCACGGGAAGGGGTACCGCCTGGTGTGGATCGGTACCGCGAACCCCGATGGTTCGGTGGCCAGGGGGAAGAGCGCCGGGGAGGGACAAGGGTTCCTCTCGGAGGTCCCGCTGCGCTGGGACGATACCCCGGCAGGAGGTTGCCCTCCCGGGGTGGCGGTCCGCACGGGGGAGATCTGCGTGGTGAACCGCCTGTCCGGTGATCCTCAGGCCGCCTCCTGGCAGAGCGCCGCCGGGAAATACGGGATCCTAAGCTTTGCCTCTGTCCGGATCGATGTAAAAAAATCGTCCCCCCTGGTGCTCTCCCTCGGCAGCGGTAAGGAGGACGCCTTCGACCGCCTGGAGATGGAGGCCATCGCAGCGATGGCCTGCCGGGTGGGAACCGCCTTGTTCAGCGCGAGGCGTCACGAGCTTTTCGTCTGCGCGAAAAAATCGTACGGCGACCTTTTCCGGTCCCAGCGGGACGGGGTAGTTCTGGTCCGCGGCGGGACGATCGTGCGGGCCAACCCGGCAGGGGTCCGCATCCTCGGCTATTCCTCCTCGGAGGAACTCCTGGGGAATAACCCCACGGTGCTCTTCCCCGATTCGGGGCTCTCCTCGATCCCTTCCCGCCTCTTGCGGCCCGTGGAGGAGGATCGGGAATCCGTCGTGATCACCCGGATGCGACGGAAGGACGGATCCATGTTCGAGGGGGAGATCGCGGCGACCTGGATCCCGCGGCCGTTCCAAGGCGAGAGTTGGGACCCGGAATATACCGGGCCGCTCGGAATGCTCATCTTCCGAGATGTGACCCTACGGACGCAAACCCTGGAGGAACTCCGGAACGAACGTGATTTTTCCGCGAAGGTCTTAGATGTCGCCGGGGTGCTGGTGTTCCAGGTCGGGCCCGACGGGAATATCCTCCTGTTCAACCGCCAGTGCGAGGAGGTGACCGGCTACGCGGCGGCCGAGGCGATCGGCCGCAAGATGACCGATTTTTTGTTGTCGGAAGCGGCGCGCGATTTCCACCTGCGCGCCTTCGGGCAGATCCTGGCCGGGCAGATTCCCCCGGCGCTGGAATACGCGATTCTGACGAAAACGGGCGAGGAGCGCCTGGTGGTATGGAACTACGCGGCGATCCCGGGTCCGGGCGGCATGGTGCGTTCGATCGTCGCGGCGGGGACCGACGTCACCGAGCGTCGACGGTTCGAGCGGGCGGTCATCACCATGCAGAAAATGGAGGCGGTGGGGACATTGGCGGGAGGGATCGCGCACGATTTCAACAACATCCTGACCGGAATCCTGGGGAATCTCGACCTTGCCCGGAAGACCCTCCCCCCGGACTCGGCGGCGGTAAAATCGATCGAGGAGTCGATCCAGGCATCGGAGAGGGCGGCACGCCTGATCCGGCAGTTGCTGGAATTTTCCCGGCGCACGCCGCTCGAACGGCGGGCGACGGACGTGCGGAAGGTGGTGCGGGAGGTGGGCCACCTCTACTCGCAGACGATCGACATACGGATCAAGGTGCTGGTATCCGCAGACGACGATCTCTGGATCGCCAGGGCGGACTCCAGCCAGGTGCACCAGGTGCTGATGAACTTGTGCGTCAACGCGCGGGACGCGATCATGGAGCAACTGGACGGAGGACAAGGGGGGCAGGAGACGGAGGCGAAGGCGATCTGGGCGCGGGCCGAGAACGTCACGATCGGGGAGGAGTATTGCCGGGCGTACCCGTTCGCGCGGCCGGGGGAATACGTCGTCCTGTCGATCGCCGACAACGGCGTCGGGATGGACGAGGCGACGCAGCGCCGGGTCTTCGAGCCCTTTTTCACGACCAAACGTCTGGGGCGCGGGACCGGGCTTGGGCTTTCCACCGTGTACGGAATCGTCAAGCAGCACGAG
>LDXO01000036.1 GCA_001443455.1 Deltaproteobacteria bacterium CSP1-8
CGGCAACCGCAGCTGGGAGCACGACCGCTGCGCCTGGTACCGGGGACCCTTAGGCGATGCGGGGGGTTGCCCGAAGCGAGGGACATTCCTGATTTATCTCCGGGATGCGGGAGAGGAGTGTCCCCGCCCATTCCGTCACTCCTCCTCGGCAGGCTCGCCGAGCGTCTGCTGGAGCGCCTCGCGTATGTTCTCGATGACGTCGGTGGCGGAGACGGTGGACATCGGGTGGCGGCGGACCAGGATGTCGGCGGAGAGCCCGTGGAGAAAGACACCCGCGCAGGCGGCGTCGGTCGGCGAAAGCCCCTGGGAAGCCAGCGCCGCCACCATCCCCGACAGGGCGTCGCCCATGCCGCCCGAGGCCATGTACGGGTTCCCGGAGGTGTTGATGAAGACGTCGCCCTTGGAGGTGGCGATGATCGTCCTCGCCCCTTTCAGGATCACCGTCACGTTCTCCTCCTCGGCGAAATGCCGCGCCGACCCGATCCGGGAGGCCTCGATCGCCTCGATCGACTCCCCGGTCAGGCGGGACATCTCCCCCGTGTGCGGCGTGATGATGCAGGGAGAGGTCGCCTGGCGCAGGATCCTGACCTGCCCGGCCAGGGCGTTCAGTCCGTCTGCGTCGATCAGGAAGGGAACCCGGATGAGAGGGACGATCTCCGCCATGAACTCCGCCGCCCCCGGGTACGCCCCCAGTCCCGGACCCAGCACGACGAAGTCGGCCCGGGAGGTCTTCTCGAGAAGTTCCGGGATGCAGGCTTTCAGGAAGCAGCCGGAACCGCCGTCCTCTCCCCCGGCCGACATCACTTCCATCAGTTTCGCCTCGACGACGGGAAGGAGGGACTTCGGCACGATCACCGTGATCAGCCCCGCCCCCATCCTCATCGCGGCCCTTCCCGCCAGGCAGGGGGCGCCGGTCAACCCGGGGGAGCCGCCGATCACGTAGACCCTGCCCGCGTCCCCTTTGTGGAAGTCGGGCGGCCGGATGGAGAGCATGCTTTTGACCACCCGCTCCTCGAGGGCCTCCGTTTTGATGTCGGCGTCGAAGACGGCCTTGGAGGGGATCCCGATGTCGTAGATGTCGGTCTCGCCGCAGTGGATGGAGCCGGGGAGAAGCACCTGCCCGAGTTTCAGCAGCCCGAACGTGCCGGTGTAGTCCGCGCGGATCGCCTCCCCGAGAATCCTTCCCGTCGTCGCGTCGATCCCGGTGGGTACATCGACGGCGAACACGGTGGCCAGCGAAAGATTGATCGTCTCCACCACGTCGCGCACGATCCCCTCGAGGTTGGAGGACAGGCCCGTTCCGAGGATGGCATCGACGCACAGGTGGACCTCCTCGAGGTAGGTCCGAAGATCCTCCACCCCCTCCTGGTCCCGGATGATCCGGCACTCCAGGTCCATCTTCCGGATGATCTCGTGTTGCGTCCTGGCGTCCGCGGACAATTTGTCCGGCTCGGACAGAAGAAACACCTCGACGTACACGCCCCGGTTGTGGAGGTGCCTGGCGATCACCATCCCGTCCCCGCCGTTGTTTCCGCGGCCGCACACGATGGCGACCGACGCCTCCTCGGGAACGCCTACCTTCTCCTGCAGGATGCGAAGGATCCTCTCGGTGCAGGACCTGCCCGCGTTCTCCATGAGAACGAGGGAGGGGATCCCGTACTGTTCGATCGTCACCCGGTCGAGCTCGGCCATCTGGCGCGCTGTCGCCACCTTCATGCCGACATACCCTCCGTTTCGATGATCACGAACGCCACCGCCTTCCCGCCGTCGTGTGTGATGCTCACGTGGATGCGCCCTGCTTTTAGCTTTTTCATATAAGTATAAGCATTACCATAAAGTTTTACTTCAGGTTTTCCCATCGCCCCCCGGATTGTTTCCACGTCCCGCCACAAGATCCCCTGCGACTTCCCCGTCCCGAAGGCCTTGAGCACCGCCTCCTTCACGGCAAACCGGCCCGCAAGTCTCTCGGCCTCCCGTACGCTCCTTCTTGCATACCCCGCCTCGACGTCCGTGAACACCCGGCGCACGAACCGGTCACGATATCGGTCCAGGAGGTCCTTCACCCTCCCCACATCCACGATGTCGACACCAATGCCTACGATCATCGGTTTTTAGCTCGGGACGGGCCGTGCGGGAACCGTCACGCGGAGTGGACCAGGTCGGCCATCTCCCGGACCGCCTGCCCCAAACCCACGAATACCGCTCTCGCGATGATGCTGTGTCCGATGTTGAACTCCTCGATCTCCGGAAGCGAGAGGATCGGGACGATGTTCCGCAGGTCGAGCCCGTGCCCGGCGAACACCCGAAGCCCGATGTTTCTCCCGTGCGCGGCGGCAACACGGATCTTCTCGAACTCCCTCCCGAACCTGCCGGCCCGGAACGCGTTGCAGTAGCTCCCTGTATGGATCTCGACCGCGTCGGCCCCCGCCTGCTTCGCCGCGCGCACCTGACCCAGGTCGGGGTCGATGAAGAGGCTGACGAATATCCCCGCTTCCTGGAGGCGGAAGACGGTTTCGTGAAGCGGCTCCCTTTGGGACAGGACGTCGAGGCCCCCCTCGGTCGTGACCTCCTCCCGTTTCTCCGGCACGAGGGTCGAGGAAAAGGGAAGGAGGCGCGTCGCGATTTCCACCATTTCCTCCGTGGCCGCCATCTCCAGGTTGATCCTCGTCTGGACGACCTGCTGCAATATCTCGACGTCGCGGTCCTGGATGTGCCGCCTGTCCTCCCGGAGGTGCACCGTGATCCCGTCCGCTCCGTTCATTTCCGCAATGCCCGCCGCCGCTACGGGATCCGGCGCAATCCCCCGCCTGGCCTGCCTCACCGTGGCGACGTGGTCGATGTTTACCCCCAGCTTCCTGCGCATTCCTCCTCCAAAAAGCAAAGGGACGTTCTTAAAACTTTTCATCCCTGTGGAGAAAAGGTCCGCTACGTGCCAAGCTTCTCAAAAAGTATAGGAACGTCCCTTTGCTTTTGTCCTTTACTTTATCTCGGCGCGGGCCTTTTCCGCGAGCGCGTTGACGATGCGCTCGGTCTCCGCCCGGTCCTCCCCCTCCACCATGATCCGCAGGACCGGCTCGGTCCCGCTGTACCGGACCAGGATCCTTCCCCGTCCGCCGAGTTTCTTCTCGAACTCGGCTTTCGCCTTCTGGAACCGGGGCAGACTCTCGAGCGGGACACGTTGCTTGAGCTTGAGGTTGACCAGAATCTGCGGGAGGGTGACCATCTTGTTTCCCAGGTCGGCGATCGGTTTCCCCGACTCGACCATCACGGCCAGGACCTGGAGCGCCGCCAGGACCCCGTCCCCCGTCGTGGCGTGGTCGAGGAAGATCAGGTGCCCCGACTGCTCCCCGCCGAAGTTGTATCCCCCGGCGCGCATCGCCTCCACGACGTACCGGTCCCCCACCGGCGCCCGGGCCATCCTGATCTTCCGTTCCCGCAGGAACAGCTCCAGCCCGATGTTGCTCATCACGGTGGCCACGACGGTGTTTTTTTTCAGCTTCTTCTTCCGGGCCAACTCCTCGGCGCAGATGGCCATGATCCGGTCGCCGTCCACCACCTCCCCCCTGTGGTCGACCACGATCACCCGGTCGGCGTCCCCGTCCAGCGAGATCCCGAGGCCGGCCCGGTGCTCCTTCACTTTCGCGGACACCAGTTCCGGATAGAGGGAGCCGCACTTGTCGTTGATGTTCAGCCCGTTCGGGGAGACGGCCACCGGAATGACATCGGCGCCGAGTTCCTGGAACACCTGAGGGGCGATCCGGTACGCCGCGCCGTTGGCGCAATCGATCACGATTCGCAGGCCCTCCAGGGACAGATGCCCCGGGAAGGTGTTCTTGAGATAGACGATGTACCGGCCCGTGGCGTCGTCGATCCGGTGCGCCCGGCCGATCTGCGGGGAGGGCGGCCGAACCTCTTTCAGATGGTCCCCCAGCATGAGCATCTCGATTTTTGCTTCCAGCCCGTCCGGGAGCTTGAAGCCGTCCCGGCCGAAGAACTTGATCCCGTTATCCTGGTACGGGTTGTGGGAGGCGGAGATCACCACCCCGGCGTCGGCCCGCATGGAGTGGGTGAGAAACGCGATCCCCGGCGTGGGGAGGGGCCCGACCAGCATCACGTCGCCCCCCATGGAGCAGATCCCGGCGGACAATGCCGTCTCGAACATGTACCCGGAAAGGCGGGTGTCCTTGCCGATGACGATCTTGTGCCTGCCGGAGTGGTTCCGGAAACTGTACGCAACCGCCTGCCCGAGCGCCATCGCCGTCTCCACGGTCATCGGCTCGATATTGGCGACTCCCCGCACGCCGTCTGTGCCGAACAGCTCCCTCCGCACGTATTCTCCCTCCTACTTCCGGAAATGGATCGTCACGAGGACGATCGGATTTCCGACGATTTTAGCATGCCCTTCCGGCAAGTTCACGCGGGCTCTCGCCGTGAAGACCCCCTCGGTCGTCCCGGGCTCGATCTCCTCGGTGGTAAGCATCTTCAGGCGGGAAAACTCGTCGGGAAGCGCCTCGACCTCGAGCGACGGCGGGTCCACCTCCGTCTTCGCGATCCGGGCGCGGACCTTGGACGCGCCTCCGACTTGCGGGAAAACGGGAACGGTCCTGCGTTCCAGCTTCTCCAGGACGACTTCGACCGACGCCGGATAGACCCGCTCCACCCGGAACCCCGCCGGGACCTTGACCGACCGCTCGGTCAGCGGAATGGTTTCCCTGCCGCCCTTCGCGCCGGACAGATCGACCGCCGCGGAGATCTCCTTCTGCTGCAGGGCGCTGATAAGGGTCGAGGGACCGGCAAGGCGCACATCCACCTGCCGGACCACCTTGTTGGTGAGCGCCATCCCCTGGGGGATGTTGCGGATCTCGAGCGGCACTGCGAATCCGACGTGGACGTTGCTCTCCCCCGTCACGAACCACCACAGGACGACGGAAAGCCCGAGCGCCAGGCCTTTCAGCCCCAGGTTCTTCCGGACCATCTTCTTCATGCCCCGAACAGCTTCCGGAGGATCCCCTCCAGCTCCATCGCGCCGGCCGTCACTTTCATCTGTCGGTCGAAAAACGCGGTGACGTTGCCCGTTTCCTCCGAAATCACGACGGAGACCGCGTCGGTTTCCGTCGCCATCCCCCACGCCGCCCGGTGTCGGGTTCCCATCGCTCGGGTCACCGGGGATTCCGCAGGGATCGGGAGAATGACCCGGGCCGCGTCTATCCTCTCCCCGCGGATCACCACCGCCCCGTCGTGAACGGGAGAGAGCGGGGAAACCAGAGAAGCCAGAAGCTCATAGGAGAACACCGCGTCGATCTTCTTCCCGTGCTCGATGTATTCCGAAAGTCCCATGTTCCGTTCCAGCAGGAGAAGCGCCCCGATGCGCGAATCGGCGAGGCGGAAAGCCGACAACGCGAGGTCCTCGAGGAAATCGGGGCTCATCGCCACGGCCGGCCAGCCGAAGATCCGCGTCTGTCCCATCCGGGCGAGCCCCCGCCGGATCTCGCTCTGGAAGATCACCACCAAAATGACGATGATTCCGCCGAGGAAATTCCCGACGACCCATGGAAACGTGACCATCCCGATTCTCTTCGCGAGGACGAACATCCCCATCAGGAAAAGAAGCCCGAACAGGATCTCCACGGCCCGGGTTCCCCGGATGAACAGGAGGATCCCGTAGAGGATGAAGGCGACGAGCAGGATGTCCAGGATGTCCACGAGGCGGACGGAAGGGAGGGTTCCTAACATTCGACTCCTCCCGCCACGGCAGCCGCCACGCGGATCGCGTCCCTCATCTCCTTCACGTCGTGAACGCGGAGCATGTGCGCCCCGCCCAAAACGGCGATGGCCACGCTCGCCGCGGTCCCGAACGCCCGTTCCCCGGGCTCTCTCCCCGTGATCTTTCCGAGGAACGCCTTCCGCGACGGGCCGAAAAGGATCGGTTTCCCGAGGTTGCGCAGGTCGGCCAGGTGCCGGAGAAGCGCCAGGTTGTCCTCGAGGCGCTTCCCGAACCCGACTCCCGGGTCGACGAGGATCCTGTCCCGGGGGATTCCGGCGGCCTCCGCCGCTTCGATCCTTTCGGAAAGCTCGTCCAGGATTTCGTCAAAAAGCGAGTCGTACGACGGGGAATGCTGCATCGTTTCCGGGGTGCCCTGCCGGTGCATCAGGACGACGGCGCAGCCGGAATCCCGGACGACGTCGGCCATCCCCGGGTCGCCGGAAAGGGCGCTCGTGTCGTTTACGATGTGCGCGCCCGCGGCGAGCGCCTCCCTGGCGACCTGCGCCTTGGTCGTGTCGACGGAAAGGATCGCGGTGGTTGTTTCCGCGAGCGCCCGGAGAACCGGGATCACCCGGTCCCGCTCCACCTTTGCCGGAACGCCAGCAGACCCGGGCCGGGTCGACTCTCCCCCCACGTCGATGATGTCCGCCCCCTCTCCTGCCATCTCCCCCCCATGGTCCACGGCGCGATCGACGGAAAGGAACTTTCCCCCGTCGGAGAACGAGTCGGGCGTCACGTTCAACACCCCCATGATCCGCGGCGTGCCGGACAGATCCAGGGAACGGTCCCGGCAGCGCAATACGAAATCCCGTCGCTGATACCGGTCGACGGCCTCGCGTACGGGCACAAGAATATCCCCTGGGCCGGGAGCATCTTCCCCCCTGCGGTCCAATTCCCCCATCGATGACACGGAAAACAGCAGGACGTCCCGCCCCCGCGCATGCGGAATTCCCCTCTGGTCAAGAAGCGCAGGGAGATCCCGGGAGATTCCGTCCTGCAAGGGAATGCTCAACAGGATTGCACGAAGCCCCCCGACGAGACGCTCCGCATCGCCTTGCGCCGCCCCCAGGAAAACGATCCGGCGCCTCGCCCCTTCCGGGTCCCCGAAATGCAAAACCCGGATCATCGTCCGATTGCCGGCTCAGGCCGGAGACCCGGCTTCGGCGGCCGGCGGCTCCTGACCGGGCGGGACCACCAGTTCCTCGATGATCTTCTTGATCTCGGGACCGTCGACGACTTCCTTTTCGAGAAGCGTCTTCGCCACTTTGTGCAGGACGTGGATGTTCGTTTTCAGCAACGTCCTCGCCCGATCGTAGCAGGAGACGACGATCCCTTTTATCTCGTTGTCGATGTCCCGGGCCGTGGACTCGCTGTAATCCTGGTGTCGGGCGAACTCCCTGCCGAGGAAGATCGCCTCCTGCTTCTGCCCGAACGTCACGGGCCCGAGCTTCTCGCTCATCCCCCATTCGCAGACCATCTTCCGGGCGATGTAGGTGGCCCGCTCGATGTCGTTGCCCGCCCCGGTCGTAAGTTCCCCGCGGACCAGCTCCTCGGCGACCCGCCCTCCCATGAGGATCGTGATGTTGTCTTTCAGGTAATCCTTGGAGTAAGTGTGCCGCTCGTCGATCGGGAGCTGCTGCGTAACCCCCAGGGCCATCCCCCGCGGGATGATGCTCACCTTGTGGATCGGATCCGCACCCGGGATGAGCGTCGCCACGATCGCGTGCCCCGCCTCGTGGTAGGCCGTGGAGCGCTTCTCCTCCTCGGGGATGATCATCGAGCGACGCTCCCGCCCCATCATCACCTTGTCCTTCGCCATCTCGAAGCAATCCATCGAGACATTGGAACGCCCGACGCTCGCGGCGTGCAGCGCCGCCTCGTTGCACAGGTTCGCCAGATCCGCGCCGGTGAATCCGGGCGTTCCCTTGGCCAGAACCTCGAGTTTGACGTCTTCGCCGAGAGGGATCTTTTTCGTGTGGACGCCTAAGATCTGCTCTCTACCCTTCACATCCGGCTTCGGGACCACCACCTGGCGGTCGAACCGCCCGGGCCTAAGAAGCGCCGGGTCGAGAACATCCGGCCGGTTCGTGGCGGCGATGAGGATCAGCCCCTCGTTCGTCTCGAACCCGTCCATCTCCACCAGAAGCTGGTTGAGCGTCTGCTCCCTCTCGTCGTGCCCGCCTCCCAGCCCCGCGCCCCGGTGCCTGCCCACAGCGTCGATCTCATCGATGAAGA
>LDXO01000037.1 GCA_001443455.1 Deltaproteobacteria bacterium CSP1-8
TCCACGACCTCGCTCCGCACGGGAGTAAGCCCCGTGGCGGCGAACTTGTCGGTGTTTTTCCCGGAGACGATGCCGATGTAATCCGCCTCACGACAGTGGAACTCGGAGGGGACGTTCACCGTGAACGCCTTCCGCTCCATCAGACTGCCGTAGGTGTAGGTGGCCTTCCGGAGGGAAACGGCCACGCAGGGGGGCATCGAGCAGCAGATCCCGCCCCAGGCCACGGTCATCATGTTGGGTTTTCCCTCCTTGTCGTACGTCCCCACCACCCACACCGGGGTGGGAAACACGAGAGTCTTCGCACCCATCGATTTTTTCATGGCTTGGCATCCCCCCTTTTTTTTTCCTTCCCGCCATCCATCTGTTCCGATGTGCCGAGACGCCGTAATCGTCGGGAAGTTATCCCCTTGCGAACACGTTCGCGACGAGGGCCTGCGCCTCCTCCTGGATCCGGCGAAGGTGGTCCTTCCCCAGGAAGCTCTCGGCGTAGACCTTGTAGACGTCCTCCGTGCCCGAAGGCCGCGCGGCGAACCACCCGTTTTCGGTCATGACTTTCAGCCCGCCGATGGGACTTCCGTTCCCCGGGGCGTTCGTAAGGATTTCCCGGATCTTCTCCCCTGCCAGTTCGGACGCCACGACCTGGCTCGCCGACAGCCTGGAGAGAACCGCCTTCTGCTCCGCCGTGGCGGCCGCATCGATTCGCTCGTAGGCCGGCTCCCCGAACCGTCGGACCAGATCGCCGTACAGTTCGCCGGGGTCCCTGCCCGTCCTCGCCGTCATTTCCGCCGCGAGAAGGTCCATGATGATGCCGTCCTTGTCCGTCGTCCACACCGTCCCGTCCCTCCGCAGAAAGGAGGCGCCGGCGCTTTCCTCCCCGCCGAAGCCCAGAGATCCATCGTGAAGCCCCGTAACAAACCACTTGAACCCCACGGGCACCTCGACCAGGCGGCGGCCGAGGCCGGCGGCCACGCGGTCGATCATGCTGCTGCTCACCACGGTCTTGCCCACAGCCGCCCGTTCCGGCCACTCCGGGCGATGGGAAAACAGGTACGACACGGACGCGGCGAGGTAATGGTTCGGATTCATGAGGCCGGCGCTGCGCGTAACGATGCCGTGCCTGTCGTTGTCGGTGTCGTTCGCGAACGCGACGTCGAAGCGGTCCTTGAGGGCGATGAGCTTCGCCATCGCGTACGGCGAGGAGCAGTCCATCCGGATCTTCCCGTCCCAGTCCACCGTCATGAACCGGAATGTCGGGTCCACCTCGTCGTTCACGACCTTCACGTTGAGGCCGTACCGCCCGGCGATCGGACCCCAGTAGGCGACCCCCGACCCTCCCAGGGGATCGACTCCCAGCCGCAGGCCGGCCACGCGGATCGCCTCCATGTCGAGGACGGAACCCAGGTCGTTGACGTAGGAACCGATGTAGTCGTGGAGATGCGTCGTCGGGGCGGAGCGGGCCCGCCCGATCGGCATCCTCGCCACCCCCTTCAGACCGTCGGCGAGAAGCGCGTTTGCTTTCTCCTCGATCCCGCGCGTTGCGTCCGTGTCCGCGGGACCTCCGTGCGGGGGATTGTACTTGAAGCCGCCGTCCTCGGGCGGGTTGTGCGACGGGGTGATCACGATTCCGTCGGCAAGCCCCGTCTCCCTTTTCCGGTTGTAGACCAGGATCGCGTGGGAAACCACGGGCGTGGGCGTGTACCCCCCGCCGCGGTCGATCATCACCTCGACACCGTTGGCGGCCAGCACCTCGAGGGCGGTACCAAACGCCGGCTCGGAGAGCGCATGGGTGTCCATCCCCAGGAACAGCGGGCCGGTGATGTGCCGCCGTTTGCGGTACAGGCAGATCGCCTGGCTCATGGCGAGGATATGGGCCTCGTTGAACCCGCATCGAAGAGAGGATCCCCGATGGCCGGACGTGCCGAAGGAGACCCGATGTTCACGCACGGCAGGATCGGGGCGTTCCGTGTAGTAGGCGGCCACCAGGCGCGCCACGTTCACCAGCATCGACGCGCGGGCCGGTTTTCCCGCCAGGGGGCTCACGGACATGGAAGGATCCGCCCGAACATCCTTGCCACTTCCTCGGGAAGACGGTCCCGGTTCTCCCGCGTCACGGGGACGATCCTTACGTCGCGCCGGTCCCGGATCCCGTCGAGGAAGGAGCCGCCGCCGCGCAACGGGATCGTGGCCAGGAGGGGGAAATCCGATTCGAGTATCTCCCGAATCCGGTTCCGGAACGCCTCCGAGAAGCACTCCATCTTCCCGATCTCGTCGATGAGGAAGACCTTGTCGGCTTCGCCGGAAAGCGAAGGGAGGGCGACCGATTCGAAGGACCGGACGTCGACGACGTAGGCCCCGACCCGCGGACCGGGACCGGCTCGCCTGCTCGACAGCCCGCCTGTCCTCCCGTCGATCGACTCCACCCGGAACCCGGTTCGGAATCCCATCGCGTCGCGAACCTCCTCCGTGAAGAACCCGGCCGCCTGGTCGCCGAGAATCCCCGCGACCTTTCTCGCCACGGTCGTCTTCCCGCATCCCGGGGGGCCGGTCAGCAGGACCTTTGCCGCGATTCCCCGCATCCCGCTCGCTCCCTGCCCCGTCCTCTTTCCCTTCCCGCTTGTCATTTCGTCATGTACCCGAGCCGCTCTCTCCGCACCACGGCAAACCGGGCGATCACCCCCTCCCGCCCGTCGACACGGTTGATGCTGCACAGGTCGAAGATCCCTCCGAACCGGACGTCCCCCCCGACAAGCGCCCGGATCTTCCCTCCCTTGAGCACCTGGTACCCGTCGAAATGGGTCCATTGCTCCTGCCTCCCCCAGCCCCGTTCCGCGCCCAGCCGGGAATAGACGTCGGGGGGGATGCACACAAGACGGAACTTGCGCGGGTCGAGACCGATCCCGTCCTTCACGGTCTGCGGACCCCTCCGAAGCAGCGCCAGCTCGATTTCCAGACGGGACAGGCCGTTTCGCCGGGGAAGCCCCAACGTGGAAAGAAGCTTCGACTTCGGTAGGTCTCCCCTTCCCTCGGGGAATTCCTCCACCAGCACTTTTTCCGCCTCCAGGAGGGGAAGATATCGGACGCCCGAGGAGTTGACGAAGGGACAATGCATGAGGAGATAGACGACGTCTTTCAGCCGCCGGGTAACGTCGGGCGAAACGTTGTCTTGCTCGGGGAAACCGTGGAGGTGGGTCCACTCCTCCTCACCGGAAGTGTGGTCCTGGAACGTCGGATGCCAGGCCACATGACTGAAGTATTCGCCCACCTCGACGGCCGGAGCAAGATGCATGGGGGCAAACCCCAAACTCCTGGCCCGGGGCAGGGACTCCGGCGGGAACGGAACGGAGAGATCCCGCTTCGCGGCATTCGCCGAACCCGAAGAGGATGCCCCGACGGCATGCGAAACATCCCGGCCCAGCATCTTTTTCGCCAGTCCTTCCACTTGATCGATGTTCCCCTTTTCGAGAGCCTGCAACGCCTCGCGCTGCATCCTCGAGGGGTCGACCTCCTCGGGAGATTGCCGGGATTCGATGGTGGGAGAGGGCAGGGACTGGAAATGATCCCGCCGGCCGGCGTAGAAATCTTTCCATCCTGCGTCTTCCCTTTCCAGCAGGGCAAGGCTTTCGATCAGCCGCTCGCGCATATCCTCCGGGGTTTGTCCCGGGGCGAGAGAGAAACCTTGCAGGCCGGGGGAGAAGGGGTCGAGCAGGATGTCCGGGGGTTCGTAGATCTCGGATCCCAGGGAGAGCAGGGTGCGTTTCTTGTCCAGCGCCCCCTTCCGGCCCCGGATACGTTCCGACAGTTGCGCGACCCGGAGCCAGTCGCCGCTTTCCAAGGCGGAGCGGCTCTGCCGGAGGAGATGGTCGATTTCGGCCTTCTCCGACTTCAGGAGGAGATATTCCTGGTCCGAAAAGAGGGGAGCGAAATAGGAGAGGGCGCGCTGGAGGTGGAGGTCTCGGTAGACGGTGTCGGTTCTCCCAACCTCCAGGAGGCGCGACACGATTTCAAGCCTCCTGGATGAGGATGTTTCCATTTCCCTGGAAATGACGCTGCTCCCCATGACATCGGTCAAGAGTCTTCCCTGCGCTGGTTCCCGGATATCATTGTACTGCCGATATCCCGGCATGAGAACCGTCGCGCCACATCCTCCCTTCACGTCAGGGAAACGACCCTCTAACAAGAAAAATGCACGTCATGACAAACAATGTATTTTGAACTATTATATTCAATAAGCTGATGTATAACATTACATCCGCAAGCACATGGAACAGCGCAACCCCGGCAAGATTGGGCCCGGCTTGACCTTGCGGTATAATGATCTCAGGGGCAGGGTGGATCGGGCGGACCTCCGCGATCAGGAGGGGATGCAGGTACGGACATGCCCCTCGCGGAGAAGGGCATCGTGCCGGGAATTTCCTGTTTCCCCCTCGCTCAAAAGGCAAGAGGCCGGGTGATGTCCGTCCCCGGCAGGATGCGTGCGAGAAGTGTGCGCAGCTGGTCGGCTGCGGACGGAGATACCCCCGCACCGGGGTGGCGGACGCGGGCGGTCTTGATCAGGCCGCGCATAAGGTAGATTTCCTTCCGGATCCCCACACCGGGCTGCTGCTCGAAGACGATCAGGGGGAGAAAACGCTTGTAGAGATCCCAGGCGGCATCCATTCGTCCCCGGCGCAACTCCCGGACCAATGCAACCAGGACCTCCGGGAAGGCAAAACCGGTCATGAACCCGCTGCTCCCCCGCTCCAGGTCGAAGATCCCGTAGAGAGCCCCCAGTCCCGTGAGAACGGGAACCTTCCGCCCCGTCATGCCCTGTACGAGAGCGTGGATCTTCGCGGGGGTGGGGGGAGCTTCCTCCTTGAGGCACCCCACCCGCGGGATCTCGTTCACCAGCCGGAGCAGCAAGGGAACCGACATGTGAACTTCCGTGGAGGCAGGGTGGTCCTGCGCCACGATCGGGATGGAGATCCCGTCGGCCACCTGCCGGAAATATTCGAAGACCTTCTCCTCCCCCGGCACCGGTTCCCGCGACGGGGTCACCATCACCGCGTCCGCGCCGAGCGCCTCTGCCATCTGGCTCAAGTGGCGCGTTGCGAGCGTCCCCCTGTGGCTCGTTCCGACGATCACCGGGATTCTCCCTCCGGCGGCGGAAACGGCTGCACGGATGAGTTGCTCCCGCTCGTTGTCCCCGAGCCGGTTCGACTCCCCCAGCACCCCGAGGATGGTCACCCCATCCACGCCGATGTCCGCCATGAACCGGACCACGCGGGCGAACGAATCGAGATCGATCTCCTCCCGCTCGTCGAACGGAGTCACCAGGATGGGGAAGACGCCCTCGAAGGACGATCCTTTTGCCATGCGAGCCCTCCTTCGGCAGGGAACCGGACGGACCCATAATCGACGTGGTCATTGCCGTGGGTCAGTATAATGCAATCCGTGACGGTTGAACCCCGCTTTCCCCATGTAAAATAGACGGGGGAGTCTGACGTACCCCGGCGATCCCAAGCAACCCGTTCCCGTGGAGGTGAGGATGAAAGCGATGCGAGTTCACCGGTACGGAGGCCCCGAGGCGATGACCCCGGAGGAGATCCCCCCTCCGAAGCCGGGAGAGGGAGAAGCGCTCGTTCGGCTGGAAGCCGTCGGCGTGAACTTCATCGACATCTACCAGCGGATGGGGCTGTATCCCATGCCGTTGCCATTCACTCCCGGCAACGAGGGCGCAGGAACCGTCGCGGAAACCGGGCCGGGGGTGACGGAAGCGGCCGTCGGGGACCGTGTGGCGTACGCCGGCGCTTCCGGTTCCTATGCGGAATTCGCGGTGGTCCCTTCCTGGCGGCTTGTCAGGATCCCGCGGGGAATCGGTCCGGAAACGGCGGCGGCGGCGATGCTCCAGGGGATGACCGCCCACTACCTCTCCCACGATACCTACCCGCTGAAACCGGGGAATGCCTGCCTGGTGCACGCCGCGGCGGGAGGGGTTGGGCTCCTCCTGGTGCAGATGGCCAAGCAGCGGGGGGCCCGGGTGATCGGCACCGTCTCCACACCGGAGAAAGCCCGGTTGGCCCGGGAGGCCGGCGCCGACGATGTCATCCTGTACGCGGAGAAGGATTTCGAAACCGAGGTGAGGCGCATTACCGGTGGACAGGGGGTCGAGGTGGTCTACGACTCCGTCGGGCAGGCAACGTTCGAGAAAAGCATGAACTGCCTGACAACCCGCGGATACCTCGTGCTTTACGGCCAGTCCAGCGGCCCCGTTCCTCCCTTCGACCCGCAGGCACTCAACACCCGGGGGGGGCTCTTCCTTACCCGGCCCTCCCTGGGGCATTACACGCGGAACCGGGAGGAACTTCTTGCCCGGGCGAACCAGGTTCTGGGCTGGGTGGGCGAAGGGCGCCTTCGGTTGCGTATCGGGGAGACCTTCCCGCTTGCGAACGCGGGGGAAGCCCATCGGAAGCTGGCAGGCCGGGAGACCACGGGGAAGATCCTGCTCATTCCCTGATCACCGGATCGATCCCCGGACGGTCAGGAGGCCTTTCGATACGGATCCGCAGTCAGGTGTGCGCGCCACGGCGGAACTTTTCCGGCCGAACCGGTGTCTGACGGTTACCCACCGATCGCAGGAGGACGAACCCATGGAGAGAATGCTTCCCCTGGCGGCGCTCCTTGCCGCTGCCCCCGTACTGGCCCAGACGCAGCTGACCATCTATAACCAGAACTTCGCCACCGTGAAGGAGACCCGCACGCTTACCCTTGCGGGAGGCGAAGCCGAAGTGCGCGTTACCGACATCACCGCGCACCTCGAGCCGGATTCGGTGGTGTTGCGCGACCTGAAAGACCGAGATGCCATCCGGATCCTCGAGCAAAACTACGAGAGCGATCCCTTGAGCGAGGGGCTATTGCTGCGCAAGTCGGAGGGGAAGGTGCTGGATTTCGAGGTCACCATGCCGCAGACGGGCGAAAAGAGAATCTTGACATCCTCCCCCGCCTGAAGCCGGGGGATTCCTACGGCGCTCACGCGGAAACCGCCTGAGTCGCTTCGGTGGGTTCCTGCTTCGCCGAGCGGCCTGACTGCACCGGCTCTCCACAGGCGATCACGGCATGCCCTGCCGCTAACACATTGATCGCGCCGACGTGATCGGCGTGATTCTCGTAACCGCATTCCACGCACGCAAACCGGACTTGGGTCCGACGGTTGTCCGCCGATACCTGCCGGCAAGCCGGACACGTCCTGCTGGTATTGCGCGGCGGCACCGCGATGACAGATCCACCGCGCCAAGCCTGTTTGTACAAAAGTTGCCGCCTGAACTCGAACCAGCCTTGATCGAGGATAGAGCGGTTCAGTCCGGACTTGGGGCGGACGTTCTTGCCCGGCTTCTCGCTGCTACCCGCCGCCGACTTCGACATGTTGCGTACCTGCAAGTCCTCGATGCACACGATCGCGTGGTTTTGGCTGATCGTGGTCGTGGCTTTGTGCAGGTAGTCGCGCCGGGCGTTGGCGATAAGGGTGTGAATCTTTTGGACTTTGGCTTTCGCTTTCTTCCGGTTGTTGCTGAACTTCTGCTTGCGGCTCATCGCCCGCTGATACCGGGCCAGGCGCTGCTGGTGTTTCTTGAAGCTATTGAGCGGCTCGAACACTGTGCCGTCGGAGAGGGTGGCGAAACGGACAATGCCCATGTCGATGCCGGCCATGGAGCCGGACGGGTGTACCGGTTGTTCCACCTCCCGCTCTGTCTGGATACTGAAATACCATTTGCCGCTCGACTGGCTGACGGTGACGTTTCTCACCGTCCCCCTTCCCTCGCGGCTGTTGCGATAGCGCAGCCAGCCGAGCTTCGGCAGGAAGATGCGGCTGTTGGCTTGATCGAGCTTGATCTGTTTCGGGTCGGGGTAGCGGAAACCGTCGCCCCGCCCCTTTTTCCTGAAGCG
>LDXO01000038.1 GCA_001443455.1 Deltaproteobacteria bacterium CSP1-8
CGGTGTCGACTACCAGGGCAGCGATTCGGGGATCGGCGCCTTCAACTTCGGCGTCTCCTGGGCCTTCGCCAAGAACGTGAGCATCATCTTCGGCTACGACATCTACAACGAGAAAAAGACCGGGGGGGAGAACACCTTCACCGTCCAGCTCGACATCAATTTCCCGTAAGACCCTACCCCGTCTCCCTGGACGGGGACGGAGGAGGTAACCCGACATGAAGAAGATCGAGGCGATCATCAAGCCGTTCAAGCTCGATGAGGTGAAAAACGCGCTCCAGGAGACCGGGGTGACCGGCATGACCGTCACGGAGGTGAAGGGGTTCGGCCGCCAGAAGGGGCACACCGAGATCTACCGCGGCGCGGAGTATTTCGTCGGGTTCATCCCGAAGATGAAGATCGAGGTGGTCGTCGCGGCCGACACGGTCCCGGCGGTGGTCGAGAGGATCCTGACATCCGCCCGCACCGGGAAGATCGGGGACGGGAAGATCTTCGTCTCCGACGTGGAGGAGGTTGTACGGATCCGCACGGGCGAGCGGGGCCGGGAAGCCCTGTAGCGCCGCCCTTCACGGCAGGCATTTCCCCAGGGAGACCCGCTTTCCCCCTTTTTCCGCGTCGCAATTGGAGTATACTTCCCCAATGGCGCAAAAAAGGGGAATCAGCGTTTCCCTGTTTTCCACCTGCCTCGCCGACACGTTCTTCCCGAGCGTGTGCTTCGCCACCGTCGCCGTCCTCGAGAGGTTCGGCGTCGACGTCCGGGTCCCCCTCTCCCAGACGTGCTGCGGGCAGCCCGCCTTCAACTCCGGCAACCGGAAGGAGGCGCGGAGGATGGCGGCAAAGTTCCTCTCCGTGTTTCAGGGGGAGGAGCACATCGTCACCCCCTCGGGCTCCTGCGCGGCCATGGTCAAGCACGAGTACCCGGTCCTGTTCCGCGACGAACCGAGGATGCTCTCCCTCGCCTACCACGTGGCCGGGCGGGTCTTCGAGCTCTCCCAGTTTCTGGTCGATGTCCTGGGCGTCGACGATCCGGGGTCGACGTACCGGGGGAAGGTGACATACCACGACTCGTGTCACCTGAAGCGGGGATTGGGCGTCGCAGACGCGCCCCGGACGCTGCTCAAGGCCATCCGGGGCGTCGAATTCGTGGAGATGGAGGAGAGCGACCGGTGCTGCGGCTTCGGCGGCGTCTTCTCCGTCAAGTACCCCCACATCTCCTGCCGGATGGCCGACCGGAAGATCGAGCGGATCCTGGAAACCGGCGCGCAGGTGGTCACCTCCGGGGACATCGGGTGCCTGATGAACATCGGCGGGACGATCTCGCGGTCGGGTTACCCCGTCCGCGCGGTGCACATCGCGGAGATCCTGGCGGGCTCCGAGGGGGCCGTCCCCTGATGGAGCCCCGCGTCCGCCACTTCGTCCGCAACTCGGAAAAAGCGTTTGCCGACCGCCAACTCCAGGTCGCGCTCTCCCGCACCACGGCAAAATTCCTCGAGAACCGGGCCGCAGCCGTGGCCGAGTTTCCCCGGTTCGAGGGTGCGAGGGAAAGTGCCTCGCGGATCCGGCAGGAGGCGTTGGACAACCTCGACGCCCACCTCGCCCGGTTCATCACCGAGGCGCGAAAACGCGGTGCGGTGGTCCATGCGGCGCGGGACGGTCCGGAGGCGAGGGAGATCGCCGCCCGGATCGCAAAGGAGGAGGGGGTTTCCCTCGCCGTCAAATCGAAGTCGATGATCGCCGAGGAGGTGGGCCTGAACGGCGCGCTCGAGGCCGACGGGGTCGAAGTGGTGGAGACCGACCTCGGGGAATACATCATCCAGCTCGCGGGGGAGCCTCCCTCGCACATCATCGCCCCCGCCATCCACAAGACGCGCGAGGATGTGTCCCGCCTGTTCGAGGAGAAGCTCGGGGAGCCGTACACCGAGGAGATCCCCGCGCTCACCCGGATCGCCCGCAGGCGGCTGCGGGACAAGTTCTTCTCCGCGCAGATGGGGATCAGCGGGGCGAACTTTTTGTGCGCGGACACCGGATCGGTGGTCCTGGTGACAAACGAGGGGAACGGCAGGATGGTGGCAACCCTCCCGCGCGTTCACATGGTCATCGCGGGGATCGACAAGGTCATCCCCCGGCTCGCCGATCTCCCCGTCCTGCTGTCGCTCCTCCCGCGAAGCGCCACGGGCCAGGCCCTGTCCTCCTATGTGTCCGTCCTGACCGGGACGAAGCGCGCCGGGGACGCCGAGGGGCCCGAGAGGCTCCATATCATCCTTCTGGACAACGGGCGTACCGGAATCCTGCAGGGAAAGTACCGGGAGATCCTGAAATGCATCCGGTGCGGCGCCTGCATCAACGTCTGCCCGGTGTTCCAGAGCGTCGGCGGACACGCCTACGGGTGGGTATACCCCGGCCCGGTGGGATCGGTCCTCGCTCCCCTTATCCTCGGCCTTCCGGAGTCGTCTCCTCTTCCGAACGCCAGCACCCTCTGCGGCGCCTGCGGGGAAGTCTGCCCCGTCAAGATCCCGATCCCCGGGATGCTTGTGGAGCTTCGTGGGGACGAGCGGGAGCAGGGGCTCAAAACCCCCGCGGAAGTCCTGGGAATGAAGGCCTACGCGTCGGTCATGAGCCGCGCGGGGATCCTGGAAGCCTTCCAGCGGGTCGCGGGGGTCGTCTCCGCGCTCCTCTTCAAGGAGCGAAAGATCGAACGGCTGCCCTTCGCGTTTTCCGGCTGGACCGAGCGGCGCGATTTTCCCGCTCCCGCCCCCCAGCCGTTCCGGAAACTGTGGAAGAGGCAGCGGGGGATCCGGCCGTGGACCCGATGAGACAGACGGCCGAGCTCCTGGACCGCGTCCGCGCGGCGCTCCGCGGCCGCACGGTGGCGGAACCGGGCCTCCCGTACGTCGCGCCCCGGGAACCCGGCGCTCCCGGTAGCGCCCAGGGGAGGATCGACCTCTTCCGGCGGAAGTTCGAGGCTCTCGGCGGGACCTTCCTCGCCGGGCCGGCAGCGGAAAGCGTGATCCCGGCCCTGGGGGAATTGCTCCGCGCGGAGGGGGTCACCGCGCTCTTCTTCCCGGAGGAGGACCCGGCTTCCCGCTCGCTGGCGGACGCACTCGTTCCGTTCGGACCGTTCCTCCTCGTCTCCCCCGCGGACATCCGCCAGGCCGAACCGCCGGTTTCGGCGGGGATCCAGTCCGCCGAGTTCGCCATCGCCGAATCGGGCACGATCGTCCAGACCAGCCGGGGGGGAACATCGCTCTGGCCGGGGCTGGCATCGGACGTCCACGTCTGCCTCCTCTCCCCCGACCGGTTCCTCGACGGGATGGAGGATTGTCTCGAGGCGCTCTCCGGCGACCCGCCCCGGAGCATCTCCCTGATCACGGGGCCGAGCCGCACGGCTGACATCGAACTTACCCTCACCATGGGGGTACACGGCCCCCGCAGGGTGATCGCGGTTCTGCCATCCTCCTGAGTGCGGCGTCTTGCTGGGCGGGGACATTCCTCTCCCGCATCCCGGAGATGAATCAGGAGTGTCCCCGGTGAGCGGAATCGGCAGCGAGCGGTCGAAGGTCGCGAGCGTTTGCTACGAGGAAGCCCCGCGCGAGCCCCCGTGAACCGGGAGCCACGAAGGAGGACTACCACCCGGCCATGCTGAGGAAATAGAGCCAGCCCGAGATCGTGACGGCCGAGGCCGCCGTCGACACGACGACGATCGTGCCCGCGAGATCCGTATCTCCTTTCAGCTGCGACGCCATCACGTAGGTGATCACCGCCGTCGGGCACCCCATCATGATCGCACCCACGCGCAGGTCGTCCCCGGAAATGCCCATCCACCGGTAGGCGGCGAGCGCGAGGGCCGTCAGCAGGAGGGTCTTCATCCCCGCCGCCAGCGCCGCGAGTCGGACTCCCGACCGGGCTTTCTCGAAGGAGAACGCCCCTCCCAGGCAAAGAAGCGACAGGGGCAGCGTGGCCGAGGAGAGGATCTCCAATGTCTTGTCGGCCAGGCCGGGAACGGGGAGCTTCAGCACGCTCCAACCGATCCCGAGAAAGGAGGAAAGGATCAAGGGATTGGTGACGAGCTGGAACCCGATCCGGCGGGCATTTTCCCGGGCGCGCCCTCCTCCGTCGCCGTGCGGGAGGATGAGGGCGACGACCGCCAGGGAGTTGAGCAGCGGGACCATGAAGCCCAGGAGGATCCCGGCTTTCCGCAGGCCGATGTCCCCGACCGCGGAGAGAACGATCGGCAGCCCCACGTAGGCGAGGTTCGCCCGGAACGCGCCCTGGACGAAGGAGCCGCGTTCGGCGGGGGAAATCCCCAGGGTCCGCGAGAAAAAGACCGCCGCGAGGAAGGTGCCCACGGTCGCCGCGTACCCTCCGATGACAAGGGGCGCGTTGAACGCCTCCCGGAAGTTCGAGGTGCCGATCTTGTAGAAAAGGAGCGCGGGGAGTAACAGGTAATAGACGAGCGTGTTCGCCGTGTCGATGAACGGCTCCCCGATGAACCGGAACCGGCGGGCGGCGGCGCCGAGGGCGATCACGAGAAAAACCGGCAGAACCGCCTGCAGGATGTCCATGGCTTCTTCTCTCCTTCAAGCAAAACGGGCGATCCCCGGGAAGGGACCGCCCGCCCGTGCCGCCCCGGGGGAGAAAGGCGCCCGCCCCCGGGGGGTATTCCCCTTCGCTACTTCCCCGTCGGACCCCGTTCCGCGACGAGGTAGTCGATGATCCGCCGCGCCTGCGCGTCCGTGATGGGGCATCCGTTCCCCTTCTGCATCCGCGTCACGGTCGCGGTCCAGCCCGCCCGGTCCTTGTTCGTTCCCAGAGGACGGCCAAAACCGCACCGACCCGTTTCCCGTTTATCGTCTCCCCCCCGTGTCGTGCGTTGTCCTCACTTTCCGTGCGTGGAGGAGAGGTACTCGAGGATCTTCGCGGCATCCGCGTCGGAGATCCAGTCCGCCTTCTTCCCCTGCATCTCCTTGATGGTCGACGCCCACTTCTCCTTGGTCGCGGCACGGGCCGTGGCCCGGTCGAGGCCGTGGCAGACGCTGCACTTCTGTTCGAAGAGGACCTTCCCCTCCTCCACGGCGGATACCGCGGGGGCCGGTGGCGGCGCGACGGGCTTTTGCCCTTCCTTTTGGGCGCACCCGGAGACTATGGCAACCAGCGGCAGCATGACAAGGAACCATATTCCGGCGCGCAAGCGCATGGGAAACACCCTCCTGTCCCGGGATGAGATGGTCCCCATCTTACTCCCGGCCGTGCCTTTCCTCAACCGAAATTGGGGCGGAAAGCGGTTGTCTGCTATGATGGGAAAACCGACCGCGAAAAGGAAACGCAGGGATGATCCGTGTCCGCATGCCGCAGAAGAAGAAGGAACTGGAGATCCCGGGCCCGAAGAGGGTCCTCGACATTTTGGCCGCCGCGGGCGTCCGCCCCACCACGGTCCTCGTAACGCAGGGGAACAGACTGCTCACCAAGGACCAGCGCGTCGAGGACGGCGAAACCGTGGACATCATCTCCGTCGTCTCCGGAGGGTAACCGGTGAAGTGCAAGCGATGCAGGAGGGCCGCGGCCGCGGTCGACCTGCCCAGTCACCACTCCGCCTTCTGCCCCGACTGCTTCTTCGTGTTCTTCCGCCGGCAGGTCGAGGAAGGGATCCGGAAGTTCTCGCTCCTCTCCCCGCGCGACCGCGTTCTCGTCTGCGTCTCGGGGGGGAAGGACAGCCTCGTCCTGTGGGACGTCCTCATGG
>LDXO01000039.1 GCA_001443455.1 Deltaproteobacteria bacterium CSP1-8
CCACGAAGCGCGGAACTTGCGCCTTGCCGCCCTCTTCGGCCCGGAGCACGGCGTCCGCGGCGACGTCCAGTACATGGCCGCCGTGAAGGACGAGCGCGACCGGCGAACCGGTGTTCCGGTTTACTCCCTCTACGGAAGCGACGCCGATTCGCTTCGGCCCGATCCCCGGACATTGCGAGGACTCGACGCGCTGGTCTTCGACATCCAGGACGTCGGGGCGCGCTACTACACGTACCAGGCCACCATGCTCTTCTGCATGGAAGCCGCGGCCCGCGCGAAGCTCGCCTTCTTCGTCCTCGACCGGCCGAACCCGATCGGCGGCACGGTCGTGGAAGGACCGGCGCTTACGCCCGGCTTCGAGAGTTTCTGCGGCGTCCACGACGTGGCGGTCCGCCATGGCCTGACCATCGGCGAACTGGCCGGGCTGTACCGGGAGGAGCGGGGGCTCGACCTTGCGCTCACGGTGATTCCCTGCCGCAGCTGGCGGCGGGGTATGGTCCAGCGCGATACCGGGCTTCCGTGGGTCTTCCCCTCGCCCAACATGCCGACGCCGGAGACGGCGCTCGTCTACCCCGGGATGTGCCTTCTCGAGGGCACGAACGTAAGCGAGGGGCGCGGCACCACGCGGCCGTTCGAGCTGTTCGGGGCGCCGTGGCTTGACGGCAGCCGACTGGCGGAGGCGCTCGCGGCCGAGCGGCTCCCGGGGGTCCGGTTCCGGCCGGTCTCCTTCGTGCCTGCCTGGGACAAGCACGCCGGCGTGCGCTGCCACGGTCTCGAGGTCGTGGTCGTCGACCGGGAGGCTTTTCGTCCTTTCCGTACCGGCGTGGCCTGTGTCGCCGCGACCCGCGCCCAGGATCCCGGTCGCTTCCGATGGCGGACCGAGCCCTATGAGTTCGTGGAGCACGTCCCCGCCTTCGACCTTCTGTGCGGCTCGGCCCGGGAACGGGAGGCGCTCGAGCGCGGCCGGGGGTGGCGCGACCTTGTGCCGGAGTGGGCCCGCGAGGAGCGGGCGTTCGCGAAGCGGCGGGCCCGGCACCTACGGTACGACCCGTGACAGGCGGTGCCTGACGTCCCCAAACGCCGGGAGATCCGATGAATGTCCTGAGCTTTTCCCTTCAACCGTTCCAGGGTGAGGAACCCGGGGGCGATCTGAAGATCGAGGGGACGATCGGGCGGCGTTCGGATACGTTGTCCATCGGCTACGCGCTCCTGGGCAATCTGTCGGAGCTCGCACTTCCCGCGCCGGCGGAGTCGCCGGGAAGGAAGGACCGCCTCTGGGAAGGAACCTGCCTGGAGTTCTTTCTGGGGATACAGAATTCCGGGCGCTATTGGGAATTCAACCTCTCGCCGGCCGGGCACTGGAATGTCTACCGGTTCGCGTCTTACAGGAAGGAGATGCGGGAGGAGCCGGCCTTTGCGTCGCTACCCTCCCGTGTTCGGATGGAACCGGGGGCCTTGAGGCTTTCCCTGGACCTGGGGCTGGGGAAAATCATCCCGACGGGCAGGGCCATCGAGGTCGCCGTCGGCGCCGTCATCAGGACGGTTACGGGCAAGACAAACCACTGGGCATTGGTCCATCCCGGCCCCCGGCCGGACTTTCACCGAAGGGACGGGTTTACACTGAGCATCCCCGCGGGGTGAAAGCGGATCCGGGTTCGAATCTCCCCGCAGGGATTGCGCCGGGATGGGCATCGCCGTGTTCCTGCCGCCCAATGACCTATGCGCAGCGGCTGACAAGCGATCCCTACCGCGGGGAGAAGAGCCTGTCGCCGTTTCCCCGGGCGATCTTTTCCCCGACGGCCGGGGGTAGCTGCCGCAGCCATTTCCGGAAGCCGGCGAGTATCTCCGGCATCCGTTCCCACTGCGAATTGATCCAGGTGTCCGTGCCCACGAGGAAGCGGTCCGGATGCTTCAGGAAAAGAGCGCGCCAGGCAGGATCGAGGACCCCTCCCGGGGAAATGTCCGAGCGAATGGAGAGCTCCACCCAGAGGTTCGGATGGGCATCCAGCAGCTTCTCCACCGTCTGCACAGAGGAGTCCATCCCCGCGTGGGCCCAGAGGACGCGGACCCCTTTCGCCAGGCTCGCGAGGTCCTCGATGGCCTTCTCGTCGCAGTGGCAGTGAAGGAGAATCCCGTGCCGGGAAGCAAGTTCCACGAAGCCCCTGGGCACGGGGTCGTTCGCCTCTCCCCCGCTCAGATGGAACTCTCCGATTCCCCGGTAGATCCCCCGCTGGAGCCGCTCCGTCACGTAGGCCAGAACGGAAGAGTCCTTCGTCCAGGTCCCCATATCGTTTCGGGAACGGTAGGGCCTCACTTCGGGAACGATGCGATCGGGGGCCTGTTCCCACAGGCGCAGCGTGCCGTCGTCGGGCGTGCTCGATACGAGGGCACGGGCCACCCCGGCACGATCCAGGATCGTGATCGCCGCTTCCGGAGGCAGGACCTCCCAGGCTTCCCGGTTGTAATGGACGTGGGCGTCGAAGAGGGGAAGATCGGATTCGGCCCGGGCGGCGCCGGGAAATAACCAGACGGTGAAGAGGACCGTCATCGGAACGAGAAGGCGGGCGCCTGCCTTTCGGGCTCCGACGCGACTCCGCTGTCCTGTCGACATACCGGCCTCCCCATCCACGGGGGTGATGAAGAACCCAACGTTCAACGATGTGATTCGTGTCGGCCCCGACATGATTCGTGCCCTTGCCGCAATCGGAAGACTTGCACCATAATTGTGACAGAGATTCACCCTTATTTGGCGGAACGCGGGAATGGTGAACCGGATCGGCTTGGATCGCACGGCAGGGCGCCCGGGCTTCCCCCGCGCCTTGTTGCTATTGACGGCTACCTTCCTGTGCGCCGTTTTACGCTCCGCGCCGGCAGGAATGCCGGAACCTCCGACCGCCGCCGCCGCCGGGGGGCTGGAAGCGAGCACGCACGAACATGTCAATGACCATCGCCGGGCCATGGGGCTTTCCCCGCTTGCCTACAACGCCCGGATCGCAGCGGTCGCCCGCCGGCACAGCAAGGATATGGCGGCCGGACGGGTCCCGGCCGGCCACGAGAGATTCGAATCGAGGAAGCGCGATATCTCGAACATGATCCCGTGGAGGGGCATGGCCGAGAATGTCGGCATCAACGACTACCCGCCCTCCGAAACCGTGCGGGCCGCCGTGTCCGGGTGGCTGGGCAGCCGGGGACACCGGAAAAACATCGAAGGCCGTTACGACCTCACGGGAGTGGGAATCGCCCGTGACGCCCGGGGCGTCTACTACTACACGCAGATCTTCGTGAGGAGGAAGACATAGGGAGCTTTGCGGTCCAGCCGAAGGTGCGGGCCACTACCGAGAGTTCGGTGATAACGCCCACGACCCGCATTCTCTCCCCACGGCATCGCTTCGATCCCCGGGTCCTCATGGAAGGCTTCCCGCTTTCGCGCCATGCCTCTGTGGGCGTTGGAATAGGCTGCGTAATAGTGCGCCAGCGGAACGACACCTTCGTCTGGAAGGGATGACGCGGCGATTCCGGGAACTGTTCCCGGCGAGCCGGCGTCTAACCCCAGGGAGGGAAGGAGGATCGTCATGAACGAGCAGGTCGGGGAAAGGGGAACGGGATACCGCGAGGGGATCGTCGGGACGTTTCTCGTCGCCCTGATGCTTTTCACCTTCGTCTTCCTCTGAATCACCGAGGAGGCGTGGCCGGCCGTGCCGCCGGCCCCCGAGGGGGTATCGGTGCATTCTTCCGTGCCGGGGACGACGGGACCGGACCCCGGTCCCTCCCGGATCCGGACCGACGGAGGGGGCGGGTCGACTTTTTGATCCGGGGAATGGCGCAGGGAGAGCCCCTGATGGATGATCGGCCTCAAACTGGATCGATACGACTCCGGAGGCGCAAGCCATCCGACTTGTCCGCCGAAGCATTGGCGAAGGCGGAAGCTTCGAAACCTCGGCAGTATTGTCGCGGTGGGGAGTGAAGGATGGTGGAGGCGGGGGGAGTCGAACCCCCGTCCGAAGACTCTTTACTCCGGGCTACTACGTGCGTTTCCGGTCGTTTCGTTCTCGTCCCCGGGGACCCCGGCCGGCAGGGTTCCCTTCGGACCATCCCGGTTTGGATTTCGCCCTTCCTCCCCCCGGGAGGGGGATTCGGGCTATCCCGTTAGGGCGACGCCCTTCCGCTTACACGGGCAATCGGCGGTCGGACGTACGCGGCTAATTAGGCCGCGTAAGCGTAGCTATAGTCGTTGGCGACTATGGGTTCCCGCTTTTAACGAGGTCCGCGGGGCCTCGGCACGCAACCCGGGAGCATCGACGTCCCCGTCGAAACCGTTTCGCCCCCGTTTTTCTAAGATATCATTTTCTGCCGGATAGAGAAACCCCGCTCTACCCCGCTCTACCGCCGTGGAGGACTCTACCGGCGGAAGACCGGCGAAAACGTGAGAGGGCCACTACCCCCGGTCGCGGGTCTTCGCCCTGCTCCGCGTGGCGCGTTCGATGTCGCGTTTCGCGTCCCGGGCGGCGATGTCCTCCCGCTTGTCGTACAGCTTCTTGCCGCGGGCCAGCCCGATTTCCATCTTCACGCGCGGGCCTTTCAGATAGAGCCGCAAAGGGATCAGTGCCAGTCCCCTCTCCCGGGTCTTCCCGATGAGGTAGTCGATCTCCTTCCTTTTCAGGAGCAGCTTCCGGGTCCGCAGCGGGTCGATGACCCGCTGGTCCCCGTGCGAATAGGGGGTGATGTGCATGTTCTCGACGTACGCCTCGTCGCCCCGGACCGTCCCGTAGGCGTCCTGGATGTTGACGCGCCCCTGGCGGATCGATTTGACCTCGTACCCGTGCAGAACCAGCC
>LDXO01000040.1 GCA_001443455.1 Deltaproteobacteria bacterium CSP1-8
CCGGGCCCGGCCCGGGCGGAGCCGTGACCAAGACGATCCGACTCGTAGAATAGGGGTGGAATGAACCGCATCAGCTGCCTGATCATCGAAACGGACCAGGAGGCGATCCGGCACATCGACATCCTGGGGCGCACGATCGGCTCGTTGGAGGTCCGCTGGAAAACGAACTCCCTCGAGACCGGCATCGCGATCATCCGGAAGCATCTTCCGGAAATGGCGATCGTCGGCCTGGGCCAGGTCCCCACTGCTTCCATCGAGGGGATCTCCGCCCTGGCCCGGGACTACCCGTCTCTTTATATCCTGGCCCTCTCGGACAAGAGCGACTCGGACCTCATCCTGCGCGCGATGCGGGCAGGGGCGCACGATTTCCTCTGCAAGCCCGTAAAGGAGATCGACCTGCGCGCGGCGGCGGAGAAGGTCTATAAACTCAAGGCAGCCCGGATGGAGAAGAGGCCGGACAGCGGCCGGATCGTCGCCGTGTTCAGCAACAAGGGGGGGAACGGGACCACGACGATCGCCGTCAATCTCGCGGACGCCCTGGTCCGCTACCACGGCAAAAAGGTGGCGGTGGTCGACCTGGTTCTTTCCCACGGTGACGTGACGATGTTCTTCAACGTCAATCCGTCGTATTCCATCCTCGACCTCGCGAAAAACGCGCAGAAGGCGGATTACGATTTCCTTCACACCCTTCTTGTGAAGCATTCCAGCGGGGTGTACATCCTGGCCGACCCTCCCATGATCGAGGATGCGGAACAGATCTCCGCAGGACATGTTAAGGATGTGCTCAATACCCTGCGGTCCATGTTCGACTACATCGTCGTGGACACCCCGCACCAGTTCGACGAACGGACCCTGACCGCCCTCGAGATGTCCGACACCATTCTGCTGGTGTCCCTGCTGAACCTTCCCTCTCTTCGGAACACCCAGAAGTGTCTCTCCCTGTTCGGGCGCATCGGGTTGCGCGACGAACGGGTCCGTCTGGTCCTGAGCCGGTATCTGGCAAATGATGAGATCCCGAAGGACAGCATCGAGGGGATCCTGAACTGCCCCGTGTTCTTTGCGGTACCCAACGATTACCCTGCCGTCATCGCGTCCGTCAACCGGGGAAAGCTGCTCCGCGAGACGTCCCCCGACAAGGAGGTCACGAAAAGTTTTAGGGAGATGTCGGACCTCATCGTTTCTCCCCCTGTTCCCCAGGATGCCCCGGAATCGAAAAAGAGAGGATTGTTCGAGAGGATGTTCACGTCACCCCGGAGGGCGAAATGAGTATCAGCGAATGGAAAGCGAAAAAGAATGGGGTGAGTACGGTGGTATTCGGCGATCCCTCCCAGCGCAGGAATACCCTGGACGCGGAGATCCGTGCCTACCAGGATCTGAAAAGCACCATCCACCGGAAGCTCGTGGACAGACTGGATCTCTCCACGGTTTCCGAGATCCCTACCGAACAGCTGTCCGGAATCATCAAGGCGGTCGTCGAAAGCCTCATCGCGAACGAAGGAATTCCCCTCACGCGGGTCGAGCGCGACAGGCTGGTCCTCGAGATCCAGCACGAGACGCTCGGGCTCGGTCCTCTGGAGCCTCTCCTCCAGGACCCGGATATTGCGGACATCCTCGTCAACGGGCCTAACCAGGTATACATCGAAAAGCATGGAAAGCTCGAAAGAACCGAGGTGGCCTTCAAGGATGACGACCATCTGATGAGCGTCATCGAGAGAATCGTTTCGAAAGTGGGCCGGCGTGTCGACGAATCCTCTCCGCTGGTCGACGCAAGGCTTCCGGACGGGTCGCGCGTCAACGTGATCATTCCCCCTCTCTCGCTGGACGGCCCGGTGGTTTCCATCCGCCGGTTCGGCATCTCTCCCCTGAAGATGGAAAACCTCGTCGAATACCAATCGTTGACCGGGGAAATGGCACGCACCTTCGCCGCGATGATCAAGGCCCGCCTGAACATCCTGGTGTCAGGGGGAACGGGCGCGGGGAAAACGACGTTGCTCAACATCCTCTCCGCTTCCATACCCGACACGGAACGGATCGTCACCATCGAGGATTCGGCGGAGCTGATCCTCCAGCAGGAGCACGTCGTGCGGCTCGAGACCCGCCCCCCCAATATCGAAGGGAAGGGAACCGTGACGCAACGGGATCTCGTCCGGAATGCCCTTCGGATGCGGCCCGACCGGATCATCGTCGGGGAGGTTCGGGGAGGCGAGGCGCTGGACATGCTGCAGGCGATGAACACGGGGCACGACGGCTCCATATCGACCATCCACGCGAATTCCCCGCGTGACGCCCTGGCGCGTCTCGAGACGATGGTCCTGATGGCGGGATATGACCTGCCCGCAAGGGCAATCCGGGAACAGATGAGCTCCGCCCTGAACGTCATGATCCAGGTGGCGCGGCTGAGCGACGGGACGCGCAAGATCGTCAAGGTATCCGAAGTCACCGGGATGGAAGGGGATGTCCTGGTCATGCAGGACATCTTCGTGTACGAGAAGCAGGGGCTGACCGATGAGGGAAAGGTAAAGGGTCAGTTCCACGCCACCGGGGTGCGGCCGAAGTTCCTCGACGTCATCCACACCGCGGGAATCCATCTCGAATCCGAGATTTTCGCATACCGGAAGCAAAAGTAGGGAGCGGACGATGCTTTGGATCAGCGCTATCCTGTTCGTGGGCATCCTGGCGGTGCTTCTGTCCCTGTACTTTCTGGTCGCCCCCGGGTGGACCGAAAGGAAGGAGATCAAAAAACGGCTCTCCCTCCTCGAACTGCGCAATCTCGAGTACGCGGACCTTCCCGATGTCCTCAAAAGCGAACTGCTGAGCGACGTGCCGGCGCTGAACAGGATTCTCGCGAATCTCAACGTTGCCGTACAAATCGACAGGCGTCTCAAACAGGCGAACATGGAGATGAAAGTGGGCACGTTCATCCTCCTGTCCTGCCTTCTCTTCGGGCTTGCGCTGCTGGTGGGGGCCTTTCTGCACTGGCCTTTCCTGATCGCCGTTCTTTTCGGGGCCTTCCTTTTCGTGGTCCCGACGATCGTGGTGAACACCAGGAAAAACCTGCGCATGAAAAAATTCATCATGTATTTCCCCGAGGCCCTGGAGATGTTCGCGCGCTCCCTGCGGGCGGGGCATTCGTTCACGGGCGCCATTCAACTGGTCGGACAGGAGATGCCCGATCCCATCGGTCCGGAATTCCAGAAGGTCTTCGACGAACAGAACCTCGGGATTCCGCTTCGGAATGCCCTGATCGGCATGACGAACCGGATCGACCTCCTCGATGTCAACTTCTTTGTTACGGCTGTCCTGATCCAGCGCGAGACGGGGGGGAATCTGGCGGAGATCATCGACAAGATCAGCTATGTCATCCGGGAGAGATTCCGCATCCAGGGGCAGCTCAAGATCCACACCGCCCAGGCCCGGCTGACGGGGATCGTCCTTGCTTTCCTGCCCGTCGGGGTGGCGTTCATCCTGTTCCTGATGAGCCCGGGTTACATGAAACCTCTCTGGGAAGAACCGGTGGGAAGATCCATGATCTTCGCGGCCATCGTCATGCAGATTGCGGGGATGCTCGTGATCCGGAAGATCATCCGGATCAAGATCTGACCGAAGGAGGAGCGGTTTGGTTCTTTTTCTCACGATCGCCGTCTTCACGGCAACGGCACTTGCGGTGCTGGCTCTCTACTGGCTGGTCGAGAGCCGGAGGGAGTCCCTCCCGCAAAGGCTCAAGGAGATTTCCGAGACGCCTTCCGGGGCCGGGTCTTCGTGGGGCGAAAAAATCGGTTCACGGTTTTCCGGCGTTCTGGAACGTTTCACGCGGAAGACCCGAATCCAGGATGATATCGTGGCGATGGTCACGAGCGAACAGACTACCCGGACAAGATTGCAGCTCATCCAGGCGGGTTTCCGTCATCCGGGGTCCTATCAGGTCTACTT
>LDXO01000041.1 GCA_001443455.1 Deltaproteobacteria bacterium CSP1-8
CGGGACATCGACATCGTCATTCGCCCTCGGGATTCTGCGCACGAGATCGGGCACGTGTCGGTACTGTTCGCGGTGTGATCGAACGCGACCCGAGTGGCTCATTTGTGTCCAAATTCTTCGGAAACCTACGGAAATCTCCCTAAATCTACGGAATGTGTAATTTTTGCATGGTAGTAACTATTCGATAAGCAAAGGGATTCTTATGGCTTATAGGATTGCAGCGGCTTGAGGGGGTGGGGGGGAAACCCGTGGGGGGTCGAGTCCCCCCTTCGGCACCATTTGAATAACTAAAGGGGATCCGGATCGCCGCCGGGTTCCCCTTTTTCGAGATTTCGGTTCGCCTGGGCCGAAGATGGCTCGCCGTGGGCTATGCTTATCCCGCCTCTTTTTGCGGCCGGTGATGACGAAGGATTTCGTCGATCTCCCCCAGGGAGAACTTGTTCAGTTTCACAATCTTGGCCTGGGATCGGTAAACGGGCGGCAGGATGCCGCGAGCCTCCTCCTTGCTGTCCACTTCAATGATGACCCATCCTTTATGCTCCCCGTCGAAGCAACCCCATTCCGCATTCGTCAGGTAATGCGAGCCGGTCTGGAGGAGGAGCTGAATGGCAAGAGCGCACGCCTTTTCTTCCGCCTCATGGGGAACTTCAATAAGAAATCTTGCCATCGCACGAAACCTCCTTAGCCTGATCCCGCTTTCCGCCCGCGTCTGTTGTTCATTAGGTGCCCGGCATCCATTGCCGGATTCGTCTCGGATCACTTTCCGTCAGGCCGCCGATGTTGCTGTTTTCGAACGCCCCCTTGGGCCCCAGGACGATCACGGCCGTTTGTTCGCAGTAGGCCGCCACAGGGGTGACGTTGTGGTCTTCCCGGGCGACATGGACGATCCGGAAATAGATTTCTGGTTCGGAGACCCTCGTGCGGGATCTAATACTGTCACACTTGGGGAGCCAGCGCATCCGATCCGGGCATCCTTGTTTGGGTGTCCGGATTTTTTTCTCCCGACAGGAACCTGACCACTTTTCTGCAGAATCTAACGGGAAAACTCCTGTCCGTATCAGGAGAATACCCAGGAACCTGGGGGACTCCCAACCCCATGCCATCTCTTCTGCAGGAGGCGACCAACGATGACGACAGCGAGCATCCGGCGCAGCGACGGGGACTCCGTGACGCTGGACAGTTCGGACATCGAGAGCCTGAAAGCCGAGCTGCGCGGGCCGTTGCTTTTCCCGGGAGACGACGGCTACGACAAGGCACGCACCGTGTGGAACGCCATGATCGACCGGCGGCCCGCCTTGGCAGTCCATTGCGCGGGAGTGAATGACATCAAGCGTGCGGTCGACTTTGCCCGCGCCCATGGTCTGCTGACCTCCGTCAAGGGAGGAGGGCATAATATCGCCGGCAGCGCCGTGTGCGACGGGGGGCTGCTGATCGACCTTTCCGGCATGCGCTCGGTCCGCGTCGATCCGGAGGCACGTGTTGCACATGTTGAGCCCGGAGCGACCCTCGGGGATTTCGATTCCGAGGCACAGGCCTTTGGACTAGCCACGCCGCTCGGCATCAACTCCACGACCGGTGTTGCCGGTCTTACGCTCGGTGGGGGTTTCGGATGGTTCTCGCGCAAACATGGCATGACGATCGATAATCTTCTGGCAGCGGACGTAATCACCGCCGACGGCCGTTTTGTGAGGGCAAACGGGCGAGAGAACGCCGATCTGTTCTGGGCATTGCGGGGGGGCGGCGGGAATTACGGTATCGTCACGCGATTCGAATTCCGGCTTCACCCGCTCGGCCCCGATGTGCTGAGCGGCCTGATCGTGTACCCCCTGAACGAGGCGGCCTCGGCGCTCAAGCAGTACCGTCAGTTCGCCAAGGAACAAGGCGATGATACCACGGTCTGGACTGTACTGCGCAAGGCCCCGCCGCTTCCGTTTCTTCCGCCGGAGGTGCATGGCACCGAGATCATCGCGTTTGCGCTCTTTCATGCCGGCGATCCGGAAGCCGGGCGAAAGGCCGTCGAACCGGTGCGGCATTTCGGAAAAGCGCTCGGGGAATTCATCGGCGTGCAGGCGTACCGGTCATGGCAACAGACGTTCGATCCGTTGCTGACCCCGGGCGCGCGCAACTATTGGAAGTCCCACAATTTCGCGGATCTTAGTGATGGAGCCATCGAGACGATCATCAAGTACGTCGGCAACCTCCCGTCGCCGCACTGCGAAGTATTTTTCGGTCAGATCGGCGGGGCTACGATGCGGCCTGCCCCCGACTCCGCGGCGTACCCCCATCGCAACACTATGTATGTGTGCAACGTCCACGGTCGCTGGGATACTCCGGCGGAAGACCGGAAAGGCATGGAGTGGGCGCGCGGGTTCTTCCGCGACGCGGCACCGTACGCCACGGGCGGGGTGTATGTCAATTTTCTTACCGAAGACGAGTCGGACCGGGTCAAGGCGGCCTACGGTCCGAACTACCGCAGGCTGGCGGAGACCAAGAAGAAATACGACCCGCTGAATCTGTTCCGAATCAATCAGAATATCCGTCCCACCCTATAAGGAGGTCCGGACTCTACTCCGCCGTATCGGTTTTCCCGTCTCGTGGGGCGGGGAGGTGCTCACCCCCCGGTCGGCGGGCAGCGGCGCGTCAGGGCGCCGATGTTGCCGTTTTCAAACACACCGTTGGGTCCGAGGGTGACCTCAAGCGTCTGTTCGCGGTAAGCCGCCACAGGACCACAGTGGTGGCCTACCGGGGCGAGATGGACGATCCGGAACCAGACCTCGGGGTCCACCTGGCGGTTAGCCCGGATTTCTCACCGGCTCTGATGAACTTGAGGTGACTGTCTCCGTCGGCGGTTCTTCCCGGCGCCGCCGACGGTTTTCCTCCTCGATTTCCCCGTCCAAGGGCGGCGTAGGGGAAGAGTCGTCGATGTTTCGGGGACTCCCATCCGTGCAGAGGGTTTTTCAACGACACCCCCGGCGTGCTCTGTGGCAACCGTGGTTCGGGGAGGCGTGAAGAGGATCGCCGGTCGCTTCAGCAGCGAAGCGCGGCGGCCTGAAGATTCCGGTACACCGCCTCAAAGAGGGCGGCCCCGGGATGGCCGGTGGAGAGCGAGATCCAGACCTTGCGCACCGTGATCCGGATCTGTGCTCCGATCTTGAGGAGTTTGAGTCGGATCGTCTGGCACTGGGCTTTCGCCATCTCGGTGCCGGCCAGCCCCAGCCGGCGCAGCGCCTGCATCAGACCGTAGGCGAACGACGACAGGTACAACCGCAACTGATTCGACCGCAAGTGGGCTGTCGAGGTCCGGTCCGCAAACAGGGCCAGCTGCTGCTCCTTGATCCGGTTCTCCATCTCGCCGCGGGCGCAGTAGAAGTCTTCGTACAGGGGCCTGCCTTCCATCGCCTCGCGGGGAAGGGAGGTGACCACAAAGCGCGGGTTGGAGCCCTTGGAGAGGTGCTCGGCCTTGGCCACCACCCGCCGGGATGCAGACCAGCTCTTCTTCGTCCGGTAGAAAAACTCCGAGAAGATCCGGGACGCCTGACCGGTCTGTTCGAACACGGCCTGGACCCGATGCAGTTCCCCCCCGATCGCCCGGACCAGCCGGGCGTTCTTGGCCAGGCCCAGCACGTAATCGAC
>LDXO01000042.1 GCA_001443455.1 Deltaproteobacteria bacterium CSP1-8
CACCTGTCGTGGGAATGGAACCCCCATCTTGACGTCGAGGTCGTCGCCCACGCATTCCTTGTAGTCGACGGCGCCGTATTCGCGCCAGATCTTTCCCGCCTTTCGAGCCATCCGGGCATAAGCCTTCAGGTTTTTCTTCGGGATCGGCAGCACGAATCCATCAACGTAGGGCATATATCCTCCTCGGGATTCTGTTTTCTTCTGTCGATAGTCGTCCGGAATCAACGCTCACGCGTGTGTCCGCGTGTCGCAACAGGCCCGGTTCCCGAGTATTTGATGCGCCTCCCTTCCGACTGGTTGGTCGTTCGGGAAATTTGGGATTCGACACCGGCCGCATGAAGGATGATGTCCGCGCGCTGGCGGCGCGAAGCGCCCAGGTGCTCTACGTTACGGATCTGGCCCGTGATCTCGGCCTCGCGGTGAACGCGGTAAAGGCATGGATTTCCGTGTTGGTGGCGACCTACCAGATCATCACCCTCCGGTGGAAAGAATTGGTCGGTGCCTAACAGGCTGAGGCTGACGGCTCTCCTAGCGCAATTCCTGAGCGCACGCAGCTTAGCGGGAGCGTTAGGGAGCGGGATGAATACGGGGATTATTCTTGGTCGGGACGTTCGAGCAACGTACGCCCTGTGGAGGCACCTCGGCGTGACAGCTTCTCCTCGACGAGGGTCCTGTATTCGGGCAATCCTTCGAGGTTGACGGGCCTCCGACGCTCCGCGATGGCGGTCAACGGGTCCATATCATTTATGATACTTCCATGATGTGCGGCTTGGCGACTTCGTGCGCTCATCCATGGAAATTTAACGAGGGGAGGTGGAAGATGAAGAGCTTCCGGAAGGAGCTTTGGTTCGACATTCCGGGAAGACGGGCATTCGTCAACATCACGCCGCAAGTCGAGCGGGAAAATCCTGCAGAGGATCTATAATATTTGTGCCGGATATCCAGCGTTCCTTGAGGAGGGGATCATGACCACCGTCACCGAGATCGCTCCGGACGTCTATCGCATTTCGATCTACGAATCCCAGATCAAACTTCAGTTCAACCATTTCCTCGTCAAGGACAAGGAACCGCTCCTCTTCCATGCCGGCATGAAGGGCATGTTCCCCCTCGTACGTGAAGCCGTGGCGCGGATCATCGACCCCGCAACGATCCGGTGGATCGGTTTCAGTCATTTCGAGTCGGACGAGTGCGGTTCACTGAACGAGTGGCTCGAGGTGGCCCCGCTTGCGCAACCGCTTTGTACGGTCGTGGCGGCACTCGTCAATGTTTCCGATTTCGCGTCCCGGGCGCCGCGCTGGATTCCGGAAGAGGACATTCTCGACACAGGGAAGTATCGGTTCCGACTCTATGCCACCCATCACCTGCCGCACTCCTGGGATGCAGGGATGCTATTCGAGGAGACGAACCGAACGCTGTTCATTTCGGACCTGTTCCTCCAGGGTGGAGATGTGGAACCGCTTGTCGAAACCGATGTGGTGGGGCGGGCCCGAAAGGCAATGATCGACTTTCAATCCACTCAATTGCTGAACGCCATCCCGTACAGTTCCACCACCGAGCGCCGGATGGCGAAGCTGGCCGCACTCCAGCCGAGGACCCTGGCAATCATGCATGGGTCCTCGTTTGCGGGCGATGGCGAAAAAGCGATCCGTAACCTGGCATCGGCCATGAAGGAGGTTCTCGGAAGAGAGCAATGATGTCCCCGAGCGACCGTCGGGATTGTTAAGATTGGGGCAAGATCGAAACCGGGGGGTGCTTCGTGGGCATTCTGCAAGGCAGGAAAGGTCTGATCCTCGGCGTCGCCAACGAGAAATCCATCGCATGGGGCGTGGCCAGGGCCTGTCATCGCGAGGGGGCCGAGCTCGGGTTCAACTATCTCGGCGAGGCGCTGAAGAAACGGGTTCATCCCCTGGCGGAATCGATCCGGTCGAGCTTCGTCGAACCGCTCGACGTCGGCGACGACGCCCAGATCGACGATTTCTTCGCCAAGGCCAAAGATCGGTGGGGGCGGCTCGACTTTATCGTGCACTCCATCGCCTTTGCCAACAGGGAATCGCTGAGCGGCAATTTCCGGGATACCTCGCGCGCCGACTTCCATCTCGCGCTGGATATTTCCGCCTACTCCTTCATTGCCTGCGCCCGGCGGGCGGCCCGGTTGATGGGACCGGGGGGGGCCATGGTGACGATGAGTTTCCTCGGGGCGGTGCGCGCCGTGCCGAACTACAACGTGATGGGTGTGGCGAAGGCCGCCCTCGAAGCGGCGACCCGTTACCTCGCCCACGACCTCGGGCCGGAAGGGATCCGCGTCAACGCCGTCTCGGCAGGGCCGATCCGCACGCTGGCCGCTTCCGGAGTGGGCGATTTCCGCAAGCTGATGGAGAAGAGCGCACGTGGCGCCTTGCTCCGACGGAACGTGACGCAGGACGAGGTGGGGAACGCCGCCGCGTACCTCCTTTCGGACTGGGCTTCCGGTGTGACGGGCGAAGTGCACTACGTCGACGCGGGGTTCAACATCGGCGGCGGCGACCCGGGCCCGGCGACCGGCTAGTATCCGGTTACTCCTGAAGCCTGAAGATCTCACGCACCTCCGCCAGGGCTTTATCGTGGTGCGTGCCCCTCCAGTAGACCCGGCCGCAGCGGCTGCACGTCCGGAAGTCGGGCTGTGTCTCGAATACGTAGGGGGGTACTCTGTCCCGGACCGCGGACCGATCGATGGCTTCGAGCGTCTCGTTGCACCGCAGGCATCGGGTCAGGATGCGGCCGGACGGAACGATGGAGAAGTGCTCCGCCACTTGCCGGAGTTGATCCCGATAGTCGTTTCCCCGCACGAAGAAATGGTTGCCCCGCGCTTCCCGACGCCGGATCAGTTCCGTATCACGCGTGAGGATCACCCGGCCGCTTCGTGACGCCCTTTCAACGAGATCGTCATCCGGTATCTTCGGGAAATATTCGACGTCGCATCCCAGGAGGCGCAGCCACGTGGCCAGCTTCCCGAGCATGACGTCCGCGATGAATCGGGTCTCCGCAGGCATACCGTGACATCCTTGGGTGAAGCACCCCGATGATGTCCAGTATACTGCAGCCGGGAAATGGACCGCCTGCCGGAAAGGGGGTCTCGATGAGTTCGGACGA
>LDXO01000043.1 GCA_001443455.1 Deltaproteobacteria bacterium CSP1-8
CTCCTTCCCGTCCTTCACCGGATGGAGGAGAAAGGGATCCGGATCGACCCCGTCATCTTCGGGGAGCTCTCCGGGGAGCTTGCCCGCGACATCTCCGCGATCGAGCGGAAGGTGGCGGCCGCCGCGGGGACCGGTTTCAACATCAACTCCCCCAAGCAGCTCGCCTTCCTCCTCTTCGAGAAGCTGGGGCTTCCACCCGTCAAGAAGACGAAGACGGGCTACTCCACGGACGTCGAGGTGCTGGAGCGGCTGAAAGACCTCCATGAGATCCCGTCGCTCGTGCTCGAATACCGAACCCTCGCGAAGATCCGCTCCACCTACGTCGACGTCCTCCCGGGGATGGTCGACCCGCGGGACGGACGGATCCACACGACGCTCCACCAGACGCAGGCGGCGACCGGGCGGCTCTCCTCCTCGGATCCGAACCTGCAGAACATCCCGATCCGCACCGAGCTCGGCCGCCGGATCCGGTCCGGTTTCGTCGCGGAGAAGGGGAACCTCTTCGTCGGGGCGGACTACTCCCAGGTGGAGCTTCGCCTGCTCGCCCACCTGTCCGGGGACGCGGAGCTGATCCGCCGGTTCCGGCAGGGGGACGACATCCACTCCGCCACGGCCGCCGCCGTCTTCGGCGTGAAACCGTCCGCCGTCACCCCGGAGCTGCGGCGCCGCGCGAAGGTGATCAACTTCGGCATCCTGTACGGCATGAGTCCCTTCGGTCTCTCGCGCGAGCTGGGGATCGGCGGGAAGGAGGCGAAGGCGTACATCGACCAATATTTCGACCGGTATCCGGGTGTGAGGGAATACATTGAAGGATTGAAGGAAACTGCCCGTAAAAACGGGTATGTTTTAACGATCATGGGACGCCGCCGCTTTCTCAAGGACATCGATTCGCGGAACAAGGTGCTGCGGGAGGCGGCCGAGCGGATGGCGATCAACACGCCGATCCAGGGGAGCGCCGCCGACCTCATCAAGATGGCGATGATCCGTGTCGACCGGGAGTTCCGCGATGCCGGGATGAGAGCGCGGCTGATCCTCCAGGTGCACGACGAATTGATCGTCGAGGCGCCGGAGCGGGAGGCCGGGGCGTCCGAGCGGATCCTGAAGGAAGCGATGGAGGGGGCGGCGAGATTGACGGTGCCGCTGACCGTCTCGGTGAGCCGGGGGAAGAACTGGGGGGAAATCCACTGATTTTCCCGGTCCGCAAGTTGAATACTCCGCGGGGCTTCGCCGTCCTATGAACGGGACGGAGAAGGGCGGAGTTCCCGACGACGCGCTGATCCGCGAGACCCTCTCGGGGGACGAGGGGGCGTTCGGCGAGCTCGTGGAACGGTACAAGGGGAGGGCGTACGGAGTGGCCGTCGGGATCGTGGGCAACGGAGACGACGCGCTCGACGTCGTCCAGGACTCCTTCATCAAGGCGTACTACAAGCTGAAGGAGTTCCGGTTCGGCTCGAACTTTTACACCTGGTTCTACCGCCTCCTCGTGAACCAGGCGATCGACCGGTGGCGGAAATCGGCAAGGTCGGCCGAGGTCCCCTTCGACGAGAGCTGGCTTTCCGAGGATGCCTCGCCTCCCGACGCCTTTGCGTATCCGCGGACACCGGAGGACCTGGCGCGGAACCGGGAGTTGGGGAATGCCCTGCAGCGGGCCATCGGTGCCCTCCCGGGGTACCACCGGGCGGTGATCGTACTCCGGGAGGTGGAGGGGATGGCGTACGACGAGATCGCGAAGACCCTCGGGTGCTCCGTGGGGACGGTGATGTCCCGGCTGCACTACGCCCGGGGGAAACTGAAAGAGGCCCTGAAGGCGTACCGGGAAGGGTAAGGAAGGAAAAGGACGACGATGGATTGCAGGACGGCTCACGCAAAGATCGAGGAGAAGGCCGACGGGTTCCTTCCGCAGGACGCGGACGGGGAACTTTCGCGCCACCTGTCCGGGTGCTCCGCGTGTGCCGCGGAGGATGCGGCGGCGTCCGCCACGGGTCCGCTGCTGCGCGCCCTGGCCGGGATCCGTGCGAAGGAGAAGGCTCCCGCCCTCGACGCGATGTGGACGCGGGTGCGCGCAGGGATCGAGGAGGGCAGGGAGGCGCGGATGCCCCCGTCGTGGATCGCGCGATGGGCATGGATCCCCGCGGCCGTCGCCCTTGCGGTATTGGCGCTCCTGTTCTACCCTACGGGGACGGATCGACAGCCGTTTCACCCGACCACGTTCGACGTCTCCGTCGAGGACATCGAATCGGAGGCCGCCACGGTGGCCCTCGTCGACAAGGGAGAGGACCTTCCGAGGGTGATCTGGATCATCGAAGATGGCAAGACGTAAATCCCAAGGCCGGCCGGGTGCGCCGGCCCTTCCCATCCTCCTGCTCCTGCTGCTGCTCGCTCCCGTCCCGTCCGAAGCCGCCAACACGGTCTCCGTCGAGGTCGGGGCGGTCTACGCCTCCAACGAGGGGCGTTCGATGGACCCGGCCCTCGGGATCATCCGGGGAAAGCTCCAGTCCATGTTCAACTACACTTCCTACCGGATGCTCGACCGGAAGCGGCGCGCCCTCGCGATCGGGGAGACGGGGGAGTTCGAGCTCCCCGGGCGGCGGATGATGCGGGCGACCCCCCTTTCGACGGAGCGGAACAAGGTCCGTCTCACCATCCGGATCTCCGACGGGCCGAGAAACCTCCTCACCACCACGCTCGGGCTCAGCCGGGGCGGCATGGTCCTCGTCGGCGGGCCTTCCCATCAGGCCGGCGTGCTGATCCTCATCATCTCCGCGGAGTGACCGGAAGCCCTTCCGCATGGTTGCCATCTTCAGGGTATTTTTCTCTCCCGATGTTGAATAACCGGATTCCCCCCGACGTCGTATGGGCAACAAGGGAAAGGATTTCGCCGGGGAACCCGGATGGCTCGCCGGCGGACGAGGAAGGAGGGATACGACCATGAGGAAACTGATCGCCATAGCGCTGACGGTGGGACTCCTCGCGGCCCCGATGGCCGCCTCGGCGGGCGGGCGCGGCGGCTACTCCGGCCACGGGGGCCACGGCGTGGGTGGATTCTTCGCGGGACTGGTGGGAGGGGCCATCCTTGGCACCGTCC
>LDXO01000044.1 GCA_001443455.1 Deltaproteobacteria bacterium CSP1-8
GGTCCGCGGGGTCGATCTTCTTGCCCTTGATGATGTGCGCCCACCGCCGCTCTCGGGCGGCATCCTCGGTGAGCCAGGTCGCTCCCTCGTGCTTCATCGCCCTCCTCCACTCCGGGGCCGCGTCGCGCGGCGCCCGGCAAACGGTTTGCCGTCTGTGCGGAGGGGGCGCTGGGTTTCCCGCCGGGCCCCCGGCCCGGTCCTAGTCGCGGACGCCGGCCAGCCGCCGCTCCCGCCGCTGCTGCGGGGTGAGGCCGTCGTCGTCCTGCCGCTCCTCGTGCACCTTGCCACGGCCCGGCAGCGCGGGGAGCATCTCCAGCAGGCGCTTGACCTTCGCCTTGGCCGCCGGCAGGCGCTCGTCCACCTGCTGCGTGCTCCGGCAGTCCCGCAGCTCCTCGGCGAGCAGTTCCGCGCCCTGCTCGGCTTTGACCTTCTCGCCGATGTAGGCCGGCACCTTGGCGGCCTCCAGGTCGGCCAGCAGCTTCGCCTCGCGCTCCTGCGCCTCCTTGAGGCCCTGCCCCACCTTGTTCAGCTCCTTCTGGAGCTGGTCCACGGTCGCCTTGAGTGCCGCGTCGGCGGCGGGGACCTTGTCCTTGTCGTCCTCGGGCCCCGCGAACGGCGCCACGGCCACGGCGATGGCCTCCAGGGCCTCCAGCATGGCCGCGACGTGGAACTTCTCGGCGACCTCCTTCTCCACCGCCTCGCGGATGGCGTCCTTCTCCTCGCCGATCTTGGCGAGGACCTTCTCCTCGTACTGCTTGGCGAGGGCCGCCTCGATCTCGGGCTTGACCTTGGCGGTCACCTCGTCGGCGAGCGCCTTCACCAGGTCGGGGTGCTTCTCCTTCAGCTCCTTCAGGTCCATCGGTGCGCCTCCTTCCTTGGCCGCAGCGTCCTCTTTGACTTGCAGGACCTTGGCGTCCTCGAAACCAGCATCGTTCAGGACTACGTCCGCGGTAACCATTTGGTACGAGGATTCGACTATGTCCGCTGGTTCACCGTTGAATTGCCCCCTTGCGCAGGTTCCGAATCCCCTTACGGATACTGGGACAGAACCGGTCACCCGAATGACTTCTTGGAGCACTTTCCCGCGCCCGGCATTGAGTACCGTTGCTTCTCCGAAAACCTGGGAACCTTCCATCCAGATTTTTCGCCACACATGAGAGATATCGTTGAACGATGTCATCCCGTCTTGCGGATGCCCTCCACTTCCGAACGCCACGCCAGCGGCGATGCGCTCTTGCAACTTCCCTACTTCCCTCTGAACAATTTCGACGGGATAAACTCTGTTGTTTCTGTTCTTGATCCCGGCTTCGAGGAGCCTCGCCTTTATCTGCATCCTCCCGTCGCCATCTTTTCCCTCGGAAATGATGGTTACGGGCGCACGGGTTACTTCGATGAGGATCGGCTCCCTAGCATTAGTGCTCATTGGATGCTCCCTTTCATGCGCCGGGCAAAGGGGCCATCGCTGTCAATTCGCTGGCTTGATTCAATGGAGGCAGACCCTTCTGAACCCGGCGATATTGTCTCAAGTATGCGGCCCGAGATTCGCGGGCCTCTGCCGTTGCAAAACGCTTCGCCGCCCTTGCTCTATCTATAGACCATATACCAGACGGCTATTGCTGCGGTCCCCGTCAAGCGCCATACCTGGAGTGGCCTCCCTGGTTGTTTGCGGTTTACTCTAGTAATTGTCCCACCGAAGATGCCCCGTATTCGGTCAAGAGGCCAAGATGTTTTCTCGCAATGGGCGATATCAAGAGCCTGACTAGCCACCAAGGTTGGATGCGCAGCGTTTGCGACGAAACTTCCCTCGCCCTCCAAGAATCCAGCCGCCCACTGGATGTCTTCTCGAAACTTGCTCACGCCCCCCTCACTCCTCCTCGCCCGCCGGGACCGGCCGGTACTCCACGCGCACCCGCTCGGGCTCGCCCAGCGTCGCGTCCCCGGCGTCGTCGATCTCGTAGTCCACCGCCCAGAGCTTGCCCTGCCAGCGGAGGATGGCCCGGTCCGTGAAGACCTCGATGACGTAGGGCGTCTCCATCATGGCCATGGCCGGCGTCGGGCCGTTCCCATGCGCCTCGTACTTCTCGCGGACGGCGCGGCGGACGGCGCCCTCGATGTCCGTGAAGCTGTGGTCCTCGACGGCCTCCGCCAAGGCGGCGCGCACCACCTCGCGCACGGCCACGGTCCCGGCCAGGGCGCCCTCCATCATGCGGCCGACGCTTTTCTCCACCGCCTTCTTCTTGCGCCTCCGCATGCCGGGGGGCGCGGCGCCGTTGTCCATGCCGTGCGCGGCCTCGCCCAGCGGGCGGCCGTTGGCGCCGGCGCGGGGCCCGCCGCACATGGGGCAGCCGCGCGCCCGGCGCTCCTGCATCAGGCCGGCGCGGATCGCCGACCAGAGGGGGCGCGCCTCGTTCGTGGCGACGGCGGCGTTGGCGACGCGGAAGGCGTAGGACTCGCGGTTCTCGGCGCGCGTCT
>LDXO01000045.1 GCA_001443455.1 Deltaproteobacteria bacterium CSP1-8
CGCGCTTTGGCTATGCGCGTCCAAGCCGGTAGGGGGAGCAGACAGGCAAATCCGTCCGCTCATTCAACCCCGAGCAGCGAGTGAAAGGGGCTTTGCCTCGATTCGAGTGAGCCAAGCTGGCGAGAAAAGTGTCTAGCGAGACCCAAGGCGACCGTACCGCAATCCGACACAGGTAGGCGGGTAGAGAATACCAAGGCGATCGGGAGAACCCTCGTTAAGGAACTCGGCAAAATGGCCCCGTAACTTCGGGAGAAGGGGCGCCTCGCGACTCGTAGCTTGCTATGGGTCGATCGAGGCCACAGTGAAATGGCCCAGGCGACTGTTTAGCAAAAACACAGGTCTGTGCGAAAGCGAAAGCTGACGTATAGGGGCTGACGCCTGCCCAGTGCCGGAAGGTTAAGAGGAGGGGTGCAAGCTCTGAATCGAAGCCCCGGTAAACGGCGGCCGTAACTATAACGGTCCTAAGGTAGCGAAATTCCTTGTCGGGTAAGTTCCGACCCGCACGAATGGCGTAACGATCTGGGCGCTGTCTCAACGAGGGATCCGGCGAAATTGAAGTACCTGTGAAGATGCAGGTTACCCGCGCTAGGGCAAAAAGACCCCGTGGAGCTTTACTGCACCCTGATATTGGATTGGGGTTCAGCATGTGTAGGATAGGTGGGAGGCTGTGAAACTGGGGCGCTAGCCTCGGTGGAGCCGACGTTGAAATACCACCCTTGTTGGATTTCGGTTCTAACCGCGACCCGTGATCCGGGCGCGGGACAGTGTCAGGCGGGCAGTTTGACTGGGGCGGTCGCCTCCTAAAGAGTAACGGAGGCGCCCAAAGGTTCCCTCAGGCTGAATGGAAACCAGCCGTAGAGTGCAAAGGCATAAGGGAGCTTGACTGCGAGACCCACAAGTCGAGCAGAGACGAAAGTCGGGCTTAGTGATCTGGTACCTCCGAGTGGAAGGGGTATCACTCAACGGATAAAAGCTACCCCGGGGATAACAGGCTGATGGTGCCCAAGAGTTCACATCGACGGCACCGTTTGGCACCTCGATGTCGGCTCGTCGCATCCTGGGGCGGAAGTACGTCCCAAGGGTTTGGCTGTTCGCCAATTAAAGCGGTACGCGAGCTGGGTTCAGAACGTCGTGAGACAGTTCGGTCTCTATCCGCCGTGGGCGTAGGGAACTTGAGAGGAGCTGCTCCTAGTACGAGAGGACCGGAGTGGACGAACCGCTGGTGTGCCAGTTGTCCCGCCAGGGGCATCGCTGGGTAGCTATGTTCGGTCGGGATAAGCACTGAAAGCATCTAAGTGCGAAGCTCGCCTCAAGATGAGGTTCCCCACCGGGTCAACCGGGTAAGACCGCAGGTAGACCACCTGTTTGATAGGCGGCATGTGGAAGTCGGGTGACCGGCGAAGCTGAGCCGTACTAATGGTCGAGGGCTTGACCACTTCAGCAGCTGACCAATGGGCAGCTGCCAGGGATCTCGGATCCCACCTTGTCGCCGGCACGGGCCGGCGTGGACAGAACGCGAAGATTCCCATCGACTCGAGCGCCGCACGCGGACGAATGGTCCCCGTGGCGTCGCAGCCGGTCACATCGTCACAGCAGAAGAACCCCGGTGACTCCAGCGGAGAGGCCACACCCGTTCCCATCCCGAACACGGCAGTTAAGCTCTCCAGCGCCGAAGATACTGAGAGGGCAGCCTTTCGGGAAAATAGGTCGTCGCCGGGGTTTTTCGCATCCTGGAGCCGGGCCCGTATGATTCCCGTGTGACCACGCCTCACGGGGCCGACGCGGACGGCGCCGAGCTTGCCGCCTCCGACGCGCCGCGGACCGTGGCCGCGATCTGCATGTACCTGCTTGCCGAGGACGGCGCCTGGCGTGCCGCCCGTCCGCTGCGCGAGCATCGCTGCACAGCGGCCTCGCCGGTCGTCGCGCCCAGCCTGGAGAAGCAGCGCCGCCTGTGCCTCATCGATGATCACGTCCGTTGCCCTGCTTATCTGAGCGCGCGCGAGGCGCTGGCGCGGGACCGCGGCGTCTCCGTGGAGGACCTTGAAGCGTTCGAGGAGCGCCTGGCGTCGCGCGTTCCACGCAGCGTGCCGGTCGCACTGGATCGGCCCAGTGCGATCACCGGACCCCTGGCCATCGTCGGCGGGACGAGACAGGCCACGCGCATCGGGCTGGCCGCGGTCATGCTCGCGGCCGGGGGCGTGCTCCTGGCGGCTCGTTTCGTGGGTGGCGGCCCCGCCGGATCTGTGGGGGCTACGCCGACGGCGTCGCCCGCGGCGTCGAGCCCGGTGCCGAGCGCGACCGCTGTGGCATCACCCAGCCCCTCCCCCTCGCCGACGGCCAGCCCGTCACCGAGCCCGTCACCGAGCTCCAGTCCCATCCCGAGCCCGAGCCCGAGCCCGAGCCCCGCGACGAAGCCGAGCGCCTCGCCCTCGCCGAGCCTG
>LDXO01000046.1 GCA_001443455.1 Deltaproteobacteria bacterium CSP1-8
TAGGGCTTCGAGAGAGCCTGCGCAAGCCCCGTCTTCCCGTCGGATACGACGGTCACCGAATATCCCTCGTCCCGGAGATGGAGGTCCAGCAGGTGGGCGATATCCTTGTCGTCTTCGACCACGAGGACATTGCGGGACATTGGTAGAATTCTGGCGCGGTGCTGGCGATTATGCCAGCCCGTTTCCAGATCCCCCTTTCAAACCGTGCGTGCGGATTTCCCGCACACGGCTTTCCGACGGTCTTCGCGGTGTCGCTTGCGCGGGGTAGCACACGGTGCCGCGCAGCCGATGCAGACCCATTTCCGCATGCAGTCGTTCCCGGGGCCACGCATTCCACCGGTACCGTGCCCGCTGTCCGCCCCGGCGCTGCATCCACCGGACCAGACGGTCGTACACGTACTCGTCGATGCGGTTGAACTCCCGTTCGGCGTTCCCCGTCCGGAAGTAGTTGCCCCAACCCCGGATCACCGGGTTTACGGACGCGATGACCTCTTTCACGTCCTTTACCCCGCTCCGTCGCGCATCCGTAAGATCATGGACACGCTCCCGAACCCGCTTCATCGCCTGGGGCGACGGCCACCGCTGCATGAAACGGAGATGCGGCGCCCTCTGGATACTGCGCCGCTTCCGGATCGTGCAGCCAAGGAAGGTAAACCCCTCCTTCCCCCGTCTCAGGTCCACGATGCGGGTCTTCTCCGGATGCAGCGCAAGCCCCAGGCGCTCCATGATCCCCTGGACGCGCCTGTGCGCTTCCCTCGCCTGCGACTCCGTGCGGCACATCACCACAAAGTCGTCGCAATACCGCACCAGGAGCCCCAGGTACTTGCACTCCCGCTCCCACGTGCGGTCGAGTTCATGCAGGTAGATGTTGGCCAGCAGCGGCGAGATGACTCCACCCTGCGGCGTCCCCGCGAGCGTCTCCCTCACCGTCCCGTCCTCCATCACCCCGGCCACAAGCCACTTGCGGATGAGCTTCACCACCCGCCGGTCCGAGATCCGTTCCGACACCATCCCCAGTAGCTTTCCCCTGTCGATTGTGTCGAAATAGCTGCGGATATCCGCGTCGAACACGAAGTTGTGGCCCCGGTTGCCCGCCTCGCGGATGGCTTCCAGCGCCTGCGTCGCGTTCCTCTTCGGGCGGAAGCCGTAACTTGCCGGCAGAAAATCCGCCTCGAAGACCGGCTCGATGACTAATTTCGTCGCCATCTGCACCACGCGGTCCCGAACCGTCGGGATCCCAAGCGGCCGCTGCTTCCCGTCTGCCTTCGGAATGTACCGCCGCTTAACCGGACTCGGGCGGTATTGGCCTGCCAAAAGGTCGGCGTGGATGCCCTCAAGGAACAGGTCAACCCCCCTCTCCTCG